>CAJWWP010000047.1:0-11295 GCA_913048525.1 uncultured Chloroflexota bacterium | reverse complement strand
TGATTCCTTAATTACGGGGAATATTTTAACTGTTGTCATGAGTAGTTATATAATGCTTGCAGATCGGGGAGCTTGAAGCCTGCTGAGAGGGTAATTAACTTTGCCGACCCGTCACCTGAACTGGGTAATGCCAGCGTAGGGAATGACTTTTCAGCATCCAACCACCTCTGGGTAGGTTTTTATACAGAAACAGGGATAGTGAGCAAGAGTATGACAGATTTGCTGCAGATTGCCGATAAAACGTTTGAATCTAGATTGATGGTGGGAACGGGAAGACACAGGAGTATGGAAGAGATGGTTTCTTCTATAACCGCCTCTGGTGCAGAGATTATTACGGTTGCTATTGGCCGGTTGGATTTGTCCAACCCCAACGAGAAGACCATTTTAGATCACTTTGATTGGAACGAGTACACCATCCTGCCTAATACGGCGGGTAGTGCGACTGCTGAACAGGCTGTTCTTACAGCGAGGCTCGGCAGAGAAGTCACCGGATCTGACTGGGTTAAACTGGAAGTTATTCCAAATCCGAAGCACCTACTTCCAGACCCGGTGGGTACATATGAGGCGGCTGTAGAACTTATAAAGGATGGCTTTACAGTGTTGCCTTATATTCACGCTGACCCTGTCTTGGCAGTCCGATTGTGTGAAATCGGATGTGCAACTGTGATGCCTTTAGGCTCATCAATTGGAACGGGCCAAGGTATTCTTACTATGGAAGAAATCCGATTGATTATTGAAGAAGCAACGGTCCCGGTGGTGGTCGACGCTGGTCTTGCTGTTCCTTCCGACGCTTCGGAGGCATTTGAAGCGGGGGCAGATGCGGTTCTAGTTAACACTGCGATTGCACAATCCCCTGACCCGGAGCGCATGGGCAGAGCGTTTAAACTCGGAGTCCAAGCCGGTAGAGAAGCGTATTTGGCTGGAAGAATTCCCGTGCGGTCCTCCGCCATAGATAGCAGTCCGGGAGCAGGCGCTTCTTCGTAAAGTGGCTGCTTCATTACCATACCCAACGCTTTGCCTTGTAACGGATATGGATAAAGTGGGTAAAGATGGTCTGCTAAAAATTATAGATGAATCCGTGCAAGGCGGAGTCAACTTGGTGCAGGTAAGAGAAAAACAATTAACGAAAAGCGCTCTTGAGAGCTTGGTTTTAGACGTAGTTGATATAATTAATGGTCGCGCTCTTTTGGCTGTAAATTCCAATTTGGAAGCAAGTCAATTGCCAGGAGTGGATTTTCTGCATTTGCCAGAGTCTGAGTCGGGATTTTCGTCTAGTTTTGCGGATCCATTTGGTCAATCTGTTCATTCTGTTGCGGCGGCAAAACTTGCCCAACAGAATGGAGCAAAATATGTCGTAGTTGGATCAGTTTTTACAACCCAAAGTCATCCTGACATGGATCCAGTGGGCCCTAGTATTCTGATGGAATGCAACGTATCTCTGGTGATTCCGTTCGTCGGTATAGGAGGAATTAATGTATCTAACGCTGCTGAGACTGTTAAGTTAGGTGCACACGGAGTGGCTGTCATTTCTGCTATTCTCGCTGCCGACAAACCCAAATTGGCAGCTGCTCAATTGATGGATATTATGCTTGATGAAACAGGACAGTAGACATGGAAGTAATAATTAATGGTAAAGCAACTGAAATACATCAATCTATGTCGATTGTTGACTACCTAACATCAATCGGTTTTGATAAGAAAGTGAGTATCGCAGTAGCTATAAATGGTGAGATTATTCCCAAAGAGGAATATAGTGAAACTCAACTAAAGACTGGGGATTCCATGGAAGTTGTGAGGGCGATTGGGGGAGGCTGAGAATTGCATTACGGAAGTTACTTTCTTGCAAGAAATACTATAGAGAAAGGTATTTTCTGTAGTCTATCCATGTATGGTTCCCAGTACCTACCCCTGTAGGGACTTTTCAGGGGATTTTCAATAGGACCTGGCTCAAGAATCTTTTCAATTGTAAAACCATACGAAACTAAAATAGAGAACAGAGCTTCGACGGTCCGAAAGATTGTTACCCCGCATTCATCGCTGTCGGTCGGTTCATTCCACAATTCCACTGGCGGGTTTAGGTAGTCTTCTACTCTCAAGTATCCTTCTCTGTCATCCCATTCAAACGCTCCTAGAGGATGTACTGTTGCCAGAAGTAGTAAACCCGTTTTTCTTAACGTTGTGTGGACAGCGCTGATAAAACTTTCTAAATCTCGGACGAATTCAACCGCGAAGCAGCTGACGACACCGTCGAATGCATTTGGTTTCAACCAATTTAGTTTTTCCAGATCGCCCTTTATTAGGTTGGTGTGTGCATCTGACGCTTGGATGAGGGACTTAGCATGTTGCAGTTGTGCCTCTGACCCGTCCACTGCATATGTGATGACTCCTTGCTTATCCAGTGCAATGGAATTCTGGGCTGCGCCGCATCCCAATTCTAGATATATCTCCCCTTTTTTTGGTGTAATTAAGCCTAATGCCAAAGCACCGGGTCCGAATGGAGAGATATGAATCTCGTCCGTGGCGATGGTGCTTTGATTCTGATAATTCTGAGCCATGGCATTCCAGCCAGTTATATTGGGATTTTCCATGAGAGCCCTTATCTCCTCAATCTATTAACCTGATATAGAATCTCGCTATATTTAAATTGATTTTAACAAGTGAGACTTAAATGTCAGATAACACAGCGACTGTTTCAACTGCCGATGTTTTGTTTCCCAAAGACGCCACACATAGTTTTGAAACGCATTCGGACGGGCCTACGGGATCTCTTCCCTTCACAGAAGAAATTCTCATAGAACAACCTAGTGGGTTTCACTTTGGTATGAGCCAAGGTGCCGGTATGGGCTGGAATCCAGCGGAATTACTTAGAAAGAATTTCCTTATTTTATCTACTTCAGGTGGATTAAGGGACGAGGATGGTTCTCCAATTGCCCTTGGTCTGCATACGGGACATTTCGAACTTTCCGTTCAGGTAGAGGCCGCTGCTAGGGAATTAAAATTGTTGAAATCCATACCATTTTCACTTTATTGCTCAGATCCCTGTGATGGTCGGACGCAGGGGACCGACGGGATGATGGATTCTCTTCCATATCGAAATGATGCTGCACAAGTGTTTCGGAGGCATGCAAGATCACTTCCTACCGCGAAAGGGGTGCTCGGGATTGCCTCTTGCGATAAAGGTCTTCCAGCAATGATGATGGCGCTGGCCGGGTTGAAAAATCTGCCAGTCGTCGCGGTTCCAGGAGGCTCAACGCTAGCTGTCAGAGAGGGCGAGGATACTGGCATGATTCAATCAATAGGGGCCCGGTTCGCCCAAGGTGAAGTGTCGTTGGATTATGCTCAAGATGTTGGCTGCAGAGCTTGCGCATCACCTGGTGGGGGATGTCATTTTCTTGGCACCGCCGGTACTTCGCAGGTAATCGCCGAAGCTTTAGGTCTCGCGATTACACACAGTGCCTTGGCCCCCTCGGGAACCAGCGCTTGGTTAAATGTCGCCAAGCGTTCGGCCCGAGCTCTCGTACATTGTGAACAGAATGAAATCTTGTCACAGGATATATTCACAGACGCTGCGTTGAGAAACGCCATGTTTGTTCATGCTGCATGCGGTGGGTCAACCAATCTATTGTTGCATATGCCAGCGATTGCACACGCGGCAGGCAGGAAGAGGATGGAGGTCAGTGACTGGAATAATATTAATAAAGAAACTCCCAGAATTGTTGATGTGCTTCCTAATGGGCCAGCTGGTTATCCAACTTCTGAGCTTTATGCGGCGGGAGGAGTTCCTGAGGTGATGTTGTATCTGAGGGAGCTAGGTTTATTGGATTTGTCCGTCAAGACAGTTACCGGACAGTCTCTGGGGGATAATCTTGACTGGTGGGAGGACTCAAACCGTAGATATGAGGTTCGAGAGCAGTTACGGTTGAAAAATGGTGTTGATCCCAATCGAGTCATTATGTCGCCCTCAGAGGCAAAAAAAAGTGGGTTAACTAGCACTGTAACTTTTCCTATGGGTAATCTTGCTCCAGAAGGATCGGTAATCAAAAGTACAGCCATTGATCCCTCTGTTGTGGATGACGATGGTGTTTACAGAAATCTTGGTCCTGCAAGAGTCTTTGCAACTGAAAACGAAGCTATTCGGGCTATAAAAAGTAGCGACGAGGAAGTCAGGATAAAAGCCGGCGAAATTATGGTTCTGAAGTGTGCAGGGCCTCTTGGTACAGGGATGGAGGAGGTTTACCAAATAACTGCCGCATTAAAGCATCTTTCATATGGTAAGGAGGTTGCTTTAATAACTGACGCACGGTTTTCCGGTGTTTCAACAGGAGCTTGCATCGGTCACGTAGGTCCCGAAGCCTTGGCTGGTGGTCCTATTGGGAAGATACAGGATGGAGATTTGGTGAATATAGTGATTGATAGAAACAGTCTTGAGGGAACCATAGATTTAGTTGGTAAAGAGGGAGTAAACCGTGGGGCTGAATGGGGCTACGCCGAGCTTAATCGGCGGCAAGCTCCCAATGACTTGAAGCCCCATGAACGAATTCCTGATGACACCCGTCTATGGGCAGCATTGCAGGATGCATCGGGAGGCACCTGGGGCGGTTGCGTTTTTGACGTAGATCAAATTATTGAGACCCTAGAGGCAGGAAAAAAAGCCCTAAGATCATCAACCACCTAATTTATAAAACTTTGACTAGCTTCTGCATAGAACGTAACTCTTTTGGTGGCTCCATTTTGCTCCCGTAGTCACTCCAGGATACCTCTGCGACGTAAATATCTCCTCTGGAGTCAACTGCGATTCCATGGGGGGAGAAAAACCGCCCGCTTTGTTCTCCGTAGCTTTCTCGGCCTATACGTGCTAAGACCTTCCCCTCAAGGTTAATAACAGAGATCCGGGGCCCGAGATCTGTGCCCATGTCGTTAGTCCCAATACCTGCGAAATATTCTCCAACATACATCAATTCTTGCCCAGTTGCCGAATTAATGGTTGATATTGCCGCTCGGGACAAGTTAACCCATTGAGTTTCGAATTTTCCATTGCTGTCAAATACCTGAATTCTATGGTTTTCCCTGTCAGCAATATAGACCCATCCGTTGGAGTCTACATTGACTCCGTGGACAATATTAAATTGACCTGGGTTGGTACCGGACTCCCCCCAGGTAAGGAGTAATTTCCCGTCGGGAGAAAACTTATGGACACTCGCATTTGAGTATCCGTCCGCCACATAGAAATTTCCCGTATTGGGTTCAATTGCAACGTGTGTTGGTCTGTTAAATGGTACGCCACTCATAGGATCAGATGGCTTACCTGGTGTACCCAGGGTCATTAGTAATTTACCATCTGAAGTGAATTTACGAACTGTGTGGTCAGCATTGTCTACGCAGTAAACTTCATCGTCGGGCCCGATAGTTACCCCATGAGGATTAGCAAAGACATCCTCTCCCCATGTGTCAACGATGTCACCATTGGAGTCGAACACAATCATAGGAGTTGTACCACGATTAAAAACGTAAACTCTGTCCTTGGAGTCTACGTCCACTGCGGTCGCTTCTTTGTATACCCAGCCATCAGGGAGGGTTCCCCAGTTTTTTCCGGATACTTCGTAACGAAAATCGCCTTCCCCTAATACTACTGGCGTTAGGTCAGCTTCGCTGGTGATGGAATGTCCATCGTCTCTTACTCCAAATTCCCAATCCTGCTCTTTTTCCGTCATTGGTGACCCCTTTTTTAAACTTACTTTTGCAACGTAATAGGCAGATTATATCTATTTCCTGAATCATAACCATATTTCGTAGTTTTATATACTGGCTTCTATTATCATGGGTTTGATAATGGGCCAGTCGCGTGTATTAGGGCTAATGAAAATGAGGAGAGTAAGTATGTCCCAAGGTAAAATTACAGTAAGTTTCGAGATAGAAAGTGATCAGGCGGATTGGATAAATGAACAAGTTGAGCAATTTGGTTTACCTGATGAGTCTAAAGCCATGAGAATTCTCTTAGATTACGCTTTAGAGGAATCAGATACGGAGCTTATATTTAGTGGAGATAACACCCGCTGCCGGTATTGCGGGTAAGTCATGACATTTCACTACCAATCTGCTGAGGAAATCGGGAAAAACTATAGATCTTCAGATATCACCCCAACAGAGGTTACTGAGAGCTTTTTGGCCCGTATCGAACAGCTTGATGGAGAACTCCTAAGTTATGCAACCGTGATGAGGGATCAAGCCCTAGAGGACGCGGAGGCTGCTACTACAATGCTCAAGAATGGGGAGGATTTAGGCCCACTCCATGGTATTCCCATCGCTGTTAAGGATCTTTGTTTTACAAAAGGGACGAAAACGATGGGCGGCACGGCCGTTCTTGAGGATTTTGTCCCTGATTTTGATTCAACGGTTGTATCTAAACTAAAATCTGCTGGGGCTATATTATTGGGGAAACTCAATCTTACCGAGGGAGCAATGGGCGGATACAACCCCAAAAGACAGGCTCCCAAGAACCCTTGGGATTTTTCCAAATGGGCCGGTTCATCATCCAGTGGGTCTGGCTCCGCAACGGCGGCAGGGCTGTGTACGGGTTCGTTGGGAAGTGATACAGGAGGTTCAATTCGCTTTCCGAGTGCTGCCTGCGGAATTGTTGGCATAAAACCCTCATATGGCATGGTTAGTCGGTCCGGGGTTCTTGATCTTGCTCAGTCCTTGGATCATGTCGGGCCTATGACCAGAAATGTAGTTGACGCTGCAATGATTTTGAATGCAATAAGCGGGCTAGATGAAAATGACCCCACAACCCGTGCGAGTGTGCCAATATCGGTCGATGAGCTCAAGAAGATGGATTTGGATGGTGTCAGAATTGGCTATGACCATGCGTACTCGTATGAAGATGTCGATACTGAAATTGCAAATCTTGTCTTGGGAACTTTAGAGGTGTTCAAGGACAGGGGTGCGGTGATTGTTGATATGACTATGCCACCAGTGGACGATTACCTGGGAGCATGGAAAACTCTTTGCTCGGCTGAGGCTTTTGATGCGCACTCTGAACATTATCCTTCGAGGTCAAGTGATTACGGTCTTTGGTTTCGAGGATGGCTTGAAAATGGGGCCTCGGTGAGCGCACTGGATTACGTCAGAGCCAATTACGATCGGATAAAATGCAACGCTCTTATTGCGGAAGCCTTTAGTGAGGTTGATGCCATGATATGTCCCACTATAATCAGGTTTCCACACGACGTTGATGACAGCGTTCACTATGGCCCGATGGATAGCATGAGGGGCACAAGTTTCCAGCGCTTTACAGTTCCATTTGACTATAATGGATACCCAACTGTTTCTGTCCCGTGTGGTTTTGGGTCTCAAGGTATGCCCGCAAGCCTTCAGATTGTTGGGGAACCCTTCTCAGAAGAACTCATATGCAAGATAGCCTATGCCTATGAGACGTCCACTGAATGGCATACAAAACATCCCGTTTCGTAATTGATTTCTCTAGATTCCCTGAAAATGTTGTTGACTGGACAAGTATGCTCCAATAATATGATCCGAGGAAAAGTGTGAGTCAAATCTCCAAGCCGGTTTGCAACATCTGGATCTCATGGATAGATCTCACGGTGGCTTGGGTTCCAGTCACATAAACACATCGTCCTGAGGTTCTGTTCAACGTTATGGCAACAATAGGCAATTTAAAACTATCTGCAGATTTAACACACACTGAGATCTCTCTTCCTGACTATGATCGGGACAGAATGGATGACATCGCTTATATGACGGCCATGACAATAGTTCTGATGGGAAATTATAGCCAGACTGGTCATTTCGGAGGACCACTTGCCTACACTCCCTACACGGTCGCTAGCCATTTGGCAGGACCGGAACTGGGAGGCTTAAAATACGACTATCGACGCCCAAAACATCCATTTTCAGATAAATTTTTGCTGGCAGGAGGGCATAATGTCCCCGTCGCTTATGCTCTTTGGATGATTCTGGGAGAGTCTCTATACAGGTCCCATAAATTAACTGGAGATTCGAAATTTTATTCTGATCCTAAAAGCAGTTTTATGTCGATCGACTGCCTAGGATTTCGGAGAGGACAGGAAGCTCTCAAGTCTCTATTAAGCGAGGTTGGCCTAGTCGACCATCCTTTAATGGAGCAAGCCAAAATTAGAGGTATAAAAGCTTTGGCAGGGCATTCTGAAAGTACTGATCTTACCAACGATGTGAACGGAGGCCCTTCTGGAATCGGGATAGCCACTTCGGCAGGTAAAGCTGCCTTCTGGGACATCGCCGGTGCTGATCTCTCACCCAAAATTATTGGGGTTGAGGGTGAGTTCGCGATGACATCAGGACACTCTCAAGAGATGAAGACGCAGGCTGTCGCCCAGCAAGTGGGAAAGAGGCTCCGAATATTACTTTCCTATAACAATGCTGGGATTGATGCAGAATTAATTGGGGGAGTGGTTCCGCCAGAGATTGACTCCTACAGAATTGCTGACCAGTGGAGTTCATATGGATGGAATGTTTTCTCCTTAGAAAATGCTAATGATTTCGACCAAGTTGTGTCAGTATTGAAAGCTATGGAAGATTGGGATCCCAGTGATCGTCGTCCAATGATAGTAATAGGTCGAACCACTAAAGGTTGGTGGCCCGGGGCCGTGGAGGGACAAATACCTGGGTATGGCGAACAGATCATTAGTTACCAGAGCCATCCATATACCTTCGCAATGAATTCTGACTATTTTGTCGCTCTGGCCAAGACTTTTGAGGAAAGGTTCGGAGTTAAATTTGAAGGGCTATCCGATGGTGAACCCCCCAATGAAAAAGAACGAATTTTGCAATACAAGACAAACATAGATGTGGTTATGTCAGTTTTGGAGAGGGATGGACTGGGTGAATGGCTGTCTAATCGGTTAGTTGAAATAGGGGATACTGTTCGGGATGACGTCCCACTGCGTATAGATAATTCGAAAGATCCTTTTCTTGACGAACGATTATTTCCTGACCAAGTACCCACTGAACCAACCACCGTTACGGTGGTCCATCCGGATACTAATGAAGAAAAAGATATTTCGATTACTCTATTTGAGAAACCTGGATCGAAACGGGGCAGTCGCCGTGCTATTTCGGAAATCGCTAAGTGGGTGAACTATGTCACTAATAATCGATTACTGGTACTAGCTGCCGACTTAGCCGATTCAATAAATGTTGAAAAAGGCTCTATTTGGGGAGATTTTGACCCCGTTAGAAATCCGGCGGGAAACCGTCTGAAGGCGGCAATTCAAGAGGCTGGAAATGTTTCAACTGCGATTGGTTTGGTCAGTCAGAGTGCTTCGCTTGACCCAGATGTGCATTCGGGAGTATGGGCATTAAGTGGCACTTATGGTGCATTCACTCCTTTGATGTATCTGCCAGTGAGAATCTGGAGCCAACAGAATCAAGACAGTCCATTCAGACTGGGCGTACTTAACGTACTGGCAGGACATTCTGGGCCTGAAACAGCAGCAGACGCACGTACACATTTTGGCATCTTCTCTCCCCAGGTCTGGAAGCTTTTTCCAAGGGATCAGATCATAAATCTGAGTTTCTGGGATTATAACGACGTGGCTCCAGCCTATCTTGAGGCGGCCACAATTGCGGCACGTGATCCTAAGGTGGGAGTTATTGTACTGGAAGTTGCTCGTCCTGATTTCGCCGTGGCCGACCGATCCAAATTTGCCGATACTGACTTACTTGCCGCCAGGAAAGGGTTTTATCTACTAAGGGATTTCGACCCCAGTAGGCCAAAACAAGGTTATGTACTCGTTCAAGGTTCATCATCTACCAATAATCTTGTGTCCCAACTACAGAGAATTGATGAGGCCGGGTTGAATGTGAGGATAATTTCCGCAATCTCGGAAGAGCTTTTCAGACGTCAGTCCTCTGAATATAGGAAGAGCGTACTTCCGGATTCAGCTAAATTTGACTTAATGGTTGTAACCACAGGTACCAAACGGATGTGGCCAGTTGCAAACACCGGACCACTCACTGATGAATATTCCCTCGTATCCGATTGGCATGACGAATGGCTAACAGGAGGTTCGGAGGAAGAGGTCATCAAGGAAGCCCATCTGGATCCGGAATCCATTTTTAATGCCGTGAAAAGATTTGCTAATGATCATGATGAGAGAATGTCACGGCAGGCTGAATACCTGAAATCAGATTAAATTCTAATAGGGAGACCGGATCCGAAGTTGTCGTTGTTCTAGGCATAAAGTCCAGCCGCGTAACCAGAAGACCAGGCCCATTGGAAGTTGAAACCACCAAGGTGTCCTGTTATATCCAATACTTCCCCTACGAAATAAAGACCGGGTTGCCCTTTCATTTCCATTGTTTTGGAGCTAATTTTTTCTGTGGACACTCCTCCGCGGGTAACTTCCGCGGTCCTATATCCCTCAGTTCCGGCTGGTATTAGAGTCCATTTTGTTAATTTACTCCCGATCAATATAAGGCTTTTATCAGGCACTTCTGATATCGGTGTCCGGGCAAAGTCAGGCCAGAACACAGTTTGTAGTTCATTAGCTAGAGACCGTGGAAGCAAACGAGAAAGATAGGTTTTTACTAAAATTTGGGATTGATTCTCTTTTTGCTTAAGTAATTGGTCAGTGACATTCTGATCAGGGAATAGGTCTATTGAGATGGATTGCCCGGCTGTCCAATAGTTGGAGATTTGTAATATTGCTGGGCCACTTAGGCCCCGATGTGTGAACAAGATATGTTCTCTAAAAGTTTTCCCGTTGCAGGTTACATCCACATATGTTGAGACCCCGGATAGTCTTTTTACCATCCTATGTATGTTGCCGGAGAAGGTGAATGGCACTAATCCTGCTGATAAATCTGTGATAGCCAGAGAGAATTTTGTGGCTAGATCATATCCGAATCCACTTCCCCCTAAAGTGGGTACGGATAAACCCCCGGTTGCGATGACAAGGGACTTGCAGGAGATTTTATCGGATCGAACACGCTCCCTCTTTCCGTTATATTGAGAGTTAAGCACGTAGCTATATTGGTCATCTGTATCATTCTCTTTTTGTGGTTCTAAATATGAAATACTGCCTACCGTGGAGTGAGTTTCAATCTCGACCCCTGCCAGAGAGCATTCCGCAAGCAGCATTTCTAATATGTCACTAGAAGAGTTGATGCAAAAGAGTTGATTGTGTTTTCGTATCTCGTACTGGATATTATGGCGGTCTACCATTTGGATGAAGTCGTCAGCAGTGTAGGCGTTGAGTGCTCCTACGCAAAAATGAGAGTTTTCAGACAAAAAATTGT
>CAJWWP010000046.1:0-11896 GCA_913048525.1 uncultured Chloroflexota bacterium | reverse complement strand
TCCTACTCACGTCAGCTCTCAACTCATACCCGATGACAGAAAGCACTCTGCCTTTATTGGTAAAAAACATCAGCGTGTCATGACTATCAACTACGAGAAGATCCTTTATTGGATCTCCGTCCCGGGTGTTCATACCTGAAACACCTTTACCCCCTCTATGTTGCCTTCGAAAAGTATCGGAAGGTATTCTCTTTACGTAGCCTCCTTGGCTATATGTAATAACGATCTGTTCATGAGCTTCAAGTTCCTCGCGACTTAGATCGTAGGCATCATGGCTAATCTTGGTACGGCGTTTGTCTCCCTGGCGAGATTTCAACTCTTCAGTTTCTTCTTTGACAACACTAAGGATTTTTCCTTCATCCCCTAGCAGGGCCTCCAAGCCTTTTATGGTGTCCTGTAAGTCTTGATACTCTTTCTCAATTTTTTCTCTCTCAAGGGCTGCCAGTCTTCTTAGCTGCATGTCAAGAATAGCCTGAGCCTGAGGTTGATCCAAAGTAAACCTTGACATCAGCCCATTGCGAGCCGATTCAACATCATCTGAATTTCTAATTAACGCTATTACCTCATCAAGATTACTAATCGCAATTCGCAATCCAGCTAGTATGTGGGCCCTTTCCTGGGCTTTACGAAGTTCAAATTCCGCCCTCCTCCGTACGACCTCTTGCCGGAACTTAACGAATTGTTGCACTGCCGTCTTTAGGGTAATCACCTTGGGGCTGCCATCTATTAGGGCGAGCATGTTTGCAGAGAACGACGATTGAAGAGAGGTGTGTTTGTAAAGATTGTTCAACACAACCTGTGGTTGAACGCCTCCCCTAAGTTCATAAACAATCCTCATACCATCCCTGTCAGACTCGTCCCTTATCTCGGAAATTCCGTCAATTCTTCGAGATTTGACTAGAGCAGCAGTCTTTTCAACCAGAGCCGCTTTGTTCACCTGGTAGGGAAGTTCAGTAACAACTATTTGGAACCTGTTTCGGGAACGACCCATCTCTTCAACTTCGGCGACCGCACGAACAATTATTTGACCCTTACCTGTGGTGTAGGCATCTCTTACTCCCTGAGTTCCCATAATTGTCCCGCCAGTTGGAAAATCGGGAGCCCTAACATGTTTCATCAGATCTTCGGATGTGGCATCCGGGTTATCAATGAGAGCATTAACAGCGTTACAAACCTCTCGTAAATTATGGGGAGGAATATTCGTTGCCATGCCAACTGCAATTCCAGAGGCTCCGTTGACGAGAAGAGCAGGTAGCCGGGCAGGTAGCACCGATGGTTCACGCAGAGTATCGTCAAAGTTTAAAGTCCAATCAACAGTCTCTTGATCGAGATTAACAAGCATTTCCTCTGCGACCTTGCTGAGCCGAGCTTCTGTATATCTCATTGCGGCTGGAGGATCGTTGTCTACGCTCCCAAAGTTACCCTGTCCATCAACCAGCGGCATCCTGACAGTAAAATCTTGAGCAAGCCTCACCATTGCATCGTAAACAGCTGAATCACCGTGTGGATGCCACTTACCCAGAACCTCACCAACAAGCCTCGCACTCTTCTTATAACCCGAATTAGGCCTCATTCCCAAATCATGCATTGCAAACAAGATGCGCCTTTGGACAGGTTTAAGCCCGTCCCTCGCGTCCGGAAGCGCTCTAGACACGATCACACTCATCGCGTAATCAAGATATGATGAACGCATCTCTTCGACGATTTGGGTGGATTTTATAAAACCAAAATCCGTCTTATTGGAAGTCATGTGATTCTCCTCTGATCCAACTTTACAGAGACATCAAAGCAGGTACCGCAAAACGACGCATCCCTGTCAGATAAAAATGCGACTTGCATGGGGTTACTAACTGACGTATAAGATGGCAATTATTGACGCTTCAAATCAATCATTAAAGTAAAGGAATACCAGTCTCTATCGCGTGTGCAATTATACCACAAAAGGTAGTGTTTTAAGGTGTAAAAAAACCCTCTATATTGTGGATTTAGCCTTATATACTAGGGTTTCAAACAACCTATCGAAATGAGGAGGTAGTTCTCCTCTTCTTTCGGGATGAAATTGGACTCCCAATACCCAATCATGAACAGGGCTTTCCAGCGCCTCTATCACGCCATCTTCCAGTGACCAAGCTGAAGCCATAAGATCATCAGATTTTTGTGCTTCCTTGAGGCCCTGATGATGCCTGCTATTTACTCGAACAAATCCGCCCGACCCCACAGTCGATGCGAGTCGACATCCTGGGGATATAAATATGCGATGAAAGCTAGATCCTCTATCAGTCTCACTAGAATCTTCTGAGTCAACCGAGTCATGGTCTGTCAGAGACTGTACTATTGATCCACCCATAGCAACATTTAGTAGCTGCATTCCCCTGCAAATCGCCAACACAGGAATATCTACATTAAGTGAAGCCTTAACCAAGTTTATTTCAAATTCGTCTCGTTTCTTACTGTAGATACAACCAGGCTGGGGTTTTTGGCCATACCAGTCTGGATGAACATCAAGGCCACCTGAAAGAAGCAATCCATCAATTTCCGAAACATCGTCTTCCCAAGTTTCTTTCTTTCCGGGAATTAAATACTTAGCATTGCCACCAAATTTTTCGACTATTGAAGAGTATGGTTTTGCACGGGCCGTTGAGGAACAAGTTATTCCAATAACGGGGTTATTTTTCACTTTATTTGGCATTGCTATTTCTGCCTACATTAGGAACCATTTTTATGATAGTTCGGTTTTCGCTTTTCTCTAAAAGATAAAAGGAATTCTCTGTGTGAGTCTGTCTGTTGAGACTGTGAAAACAAGTCGCTCTCAATTTCCATAACTTTATCGATATCGTCCAAAAACTGATGATCCCTCATCATTCCTTTGATTTGTGCTAATTGCCAAGAGGGATTAAAGGCGATCAAATTGCATAAATCTATGGCTTTTGCAACAAGTTCATCATCAGGATAAACGTGGTTTACGAGATTTGTTTCTAGGGCTTCATCAGCTTCAATGAATCTACCCGTTAGCATAAACTCCATGGCCTTCCCTATACCAACTGTCTGGGTTAGGAGATGAGAGCTACCGTACTCGGGAGTAAGCCCTATATAAGCAAATCTAAAGGAAATCTTTGCACTTTGCGCCATCACTATTATGTCGCAGCCCAGAGGCAAAGTTATGCCCATGCCTATGGCGTATCCGTTTATTGCACATACCACAGGCTTAGATTCTTTAATAAATACTGGCCATTTGGGAAATTGAGATACTGGATCAATAGCAACTCTCTTTTCACCTCTTACCGTTGCCTCAAAACCTCCAATATCTGCACCTGCACTAAATGCTCTGCCAGACCCTGTTATAAGAATCGCACCCACAGTGTCATTCTGGTTAAATTCTTCTATTTGCTCACGAAGTTCCAGATTCATCGATTCGTTAAACGCATTCATTTGATCCGGACGATTCAGGGTGATTAAACCCACCCGACCTCTTTGTTCTACTAGGACTGTTTCTAACGCCATGTCATTCCTTATTTGAAGTTTTTTTCCGCAACAAAACTACAATAAACTTCAGTGAAGTTATCACAACTAATATTCAATCGTTACTGAATACTCAATTCAACATGTACCATTTGCCTGCGATTTATTCATATCTATTACGTGATACGCAGACACCTATGATAAATGTAGGTCCTTACTAAGGTATAAGAAAAATGAAAATAACTTCAGTAAAAGCCTTTTATCCATCTTATAAAAACGTCGCTCCTTCTTGGCGAACTCATTTTTGGCAAATCGTGGTAAAAATTGAAACCGACATAGGAATGACGGGGTATGGCTATGGTGGAGGGGGGCTTGCCGCCGTAGAAGTTGTCAACAAACATTTTTCTGAAATCTTGTGTCTAAAAGAGATAAATGAAACTCGTGATATAGCAACCATTTGGGATGATCTTTACCAGCAGTGTCTTCCCTATGGAAGGAAAGGAATTGCAATTATGGCTCTTAGTGGCGTAGATCTTGCTTTGTGGGATTTGGTCGCTAAATCAGAAAATGTCCCTGTATATAAACTAATCGATACCCGGTCAAAACAACAAGTCCGAACTTACGCGACAGGAACTGATATCGAATGGTATGGTGATTCCGGGTTCACTGCCCACAAGTTTCCCCATCGTTGGAATGATGAAAGTGACTATCAGAAAGCGATTAACAGCGCTGAAAAGGCTAGATCAACACTGGGTGAAAAAGCCTTAATCATGATCGATACCTATATGTCCTGGGATCGAGATATCACTCTGGAAATGAGCAAGATATTATCTCCTTATGAGATCCATTGGTTTGAAGATGTCCTAACGCCAGACGACCTTGTCGGACAGGCAAATATCCGCAAAGAAGTGAGACCAACTTTGATAGCAGGAGGTGAACACGAATTCACCCATCATGGGTTCATGGAGATAGCTCGCTCGGGAGCATTAGATATTTGGCAACCCGACATTACTTGGTGTGGAGGAATCACTGCAGGGTTGCGAATAATAAAAATAGCAAAAAAATTTGGCATTCCCGTGATACCACACAGGGGCGGCGAAGTCTGGGGGCTGCATCTTATAGTCTCGTCGGAGTGTCAGGATCTTGCAGAGGTCCTTCCAGGGGCGAAAGGCGCGTGTAAGGATGCATTATGGGCAGGAGAACCTCAAAGTGAACATGGATATATAGAGCCGAATGACCGACCCGGATTCGGTGTTGCTGTCAACGAATACCTATTGGATTAACTGGTTTATAGTCATATGGATATAGAGTCTATCAACCCTTTTATATATCCATAAGTGTATGAAAACCCAACCATGTCAGAGTTTTCTCCAGACATGTAAGGAACATGGTCAGGCATTAGCATATATGGATAACCAATCTCCTTATAGACCTCAACGCATCTTCGCATATCGACATCGCCATCATCAATGTAGGTTTCAACGAAGTCCAAAAATCCCCCGTGTATGTTTCTGAAATGGACATTGAAAATCTTGTCACGCTCACCAAAATATCGAATTACATCAAATATCTCTTCCCCAGGCTCCTCCAACATCTCCGCTACTGTCCCCTGGCAGAAATTTAGGCCGTGAAACGGGCTCGGATGTAAGTCTACAAATTTTTTCAGACCCTCCACACTACCTAAAACTCTGTCAACTCCCCTAAATCCTTTGGGCACCGGCATGCCAGGATCATGAGGATGAAGAGCCATACGTACCTTATTTTCATCAGCAACAGGAACCACCTGTTGGATAAAATAATCTATTCTCTCCCACATCATCTCGGCACTCGTGGGTCCGGAAATAGTTAAAGAAGGTTCCTCTACAGCGTTTGAATATCGGAATGCCCTACTATTTGATCCTCCACGCCATGATTCACGCTCGGTACTTACAACTCCCAGAAGTGTGAGATTGTATTTCACCGCGGGAATACCAGCTTCAGAACAATTCCGAATAATCGTTTGGATAAGCTCAATTTCTTTATCCCTTTCAGGAGTCCGCCCAAGCATAATATTGGGATTTTCAGCTTGTGAAATCTCATCAGAGTTGAGCGGTAGAGGAATAAAATCAAGATGCAACCCAAATGACTCCACCTGGTCTTTGTAATTTGCCAAATTATTAACGGTCCAGTCTTTGGGTTGACCAGGTGGATATCCACATATGTGGTTTACACCAAGTTGAGCAAAAACCCTATAGTCATCATCGCTTCTTGCTTTAAATTGTGTGCCAACGTGCAATTAACCAACTCCATTTCTTCACTCTAGTAATTACGAAAGTCGTATCACTCCAATGTACCTATTTTGTGAGCATTCAGGAAATCCCAGTCTAATTCATAACCCAATCCAGGCTTGGTGGGAGCTTCAATCATGCCCCTTTCATTGCGCGATATATCTTCAATCAGACCAAACCGATGGGCTTCTGTCGGCTGCCACCATTCAAAATACGCACAGTTAGTTACTGAGAATATAACGTGAAGATTTGCTATATTTAGTAATGAGTTTCCAGCCGTTCCAATTTCGCAGTTGTAACCAAATCCTTCCGCCATTGAACAAAGTTTTTTCAATCCTGTTATTCCTAACTTAGCCGCCGTGCCACGTAGTAGTCGATTAGATTGACGCCTCAGAATAGTTGCTCCATTAAAAAACTGATTATCTGCTTGATCGCTCATGCAAAGAGGCACATCTAACCGGGACGATAGTTCAGTTATTGCATCTAAATCATAAAAGGGAACTGGGTCCTCAAACCAATAGAAGCCGTTCGCATCCAGCTCTTTCCCAATATCAAATGCTTTCCTAAAGTCATAACCACAATTGGGATCAAGCATCAACTCTACTTCATCTCCAACCGCTTCACGCACTTTATTGACCATCTGAATTGTATCCGTAGTGTTCATAGCTCCTGGATGAATTTTGTACGCTTTAAACCCGTCTGTGACTATTTCTTTAGCTTCTTCTACATAGCCCTTATATGAAGTATGCCGAGGTGGATATGTTGCATAAGGCTCTATCTCATATCTTTGGGTGCCTAGTAATTTAAATACCGGCATTTTTGCAGCCTTACCTTGAATATCCCACAGAGCCACATCCACGGGTGCCCATGCCGACATGTTCATTCCACGCCTGGAAGTCAAAAGTCGTAGACGATTCCAAAGAAATTCTCTTTCGGAGGGGTCACGGCCGATGAGTTCAGTCTTCAAAACTTTGAGAATAGGTTTGTAAAGACTTTCAGCACCATTTCTGAACTCTCCAACAAAACAATTTCCTTCAATACCCTCGTCTGTGAATATGCGCAAAACACCTTGCTCAACCTCGCCAAAAAATCTTCCCAGATCCGAGCTCAAACCAGTATCTGGCAACTTCCGTTTCACAACATCGATTTTAATATCTGTGATTTTCAAAACTTCCTCTTCATCAAACTTGAATCAACGTCCAACGGGCGGAATTATATAGTAGCCATATAGCGGCGGCAGTTCATAGGAACACAAATAAGATGCAGTGTTAGAATCGCGGAATGCAATTTATTCTAAGGGCTATAAATTGGACTCCTAGAACCCCGATTTTCTACGGGTGGATCATACTGATCATAGCAGCACTTGGAACGTACGGTGCCACCGGGTCTGCTCAAGTAACAATAGCTGGAATCCAAACCTTAATTTTTGAAGACACTGGATGGGATAGAAGCACAATAGCTATCGGAGTAACCATTGGAACCTGGACAGCGGGTTTTCTCACTCCAATATTTGGAAAGCTGGTCGACCGGCACGGCCCAAGATGGATAATGCCAGGTGCATCGATTATCACAGGTGTTTGTTTCTTATGGATTGGAGGGATGAGCGCAGTTTGGCACTTCTATGCCGCCTATATAATGGCGAGAGGACTAGGCAACCCAGCCTTGATAGGAGTTGTTCCTCGCACAGTAGCTGTAAATTTTTTCCATAGAAAAAGAAATCTAGCCTTAGGCATAGTTTCAATGGCACGACCATGTTTTGGGGCCATTAATATACAACTAATAGCCCTAATCGCCCTGTGGTCTAGTTGGAGAACAGCATACAGATTATTAGGGGCATACTCGATATTATTGGCCATACCTCTACTGATTTTTATGAGGAGAAAACCAGAAGATATTGGACTACAACCAGATGGGGACATAGGATCAAAGGCTAGTTATCAGCATATATCAAAAAAATCTGGCTCGGGTCCTGTGGAGGATCAATCTGGTGAATTGAGTTGGACTACAAGTGAGGCAATTCGGTCGTCAACGTTGTGGTTTGTGATCGCGGCGGAATTTCTAGTCATCATGACCTCAGGAACGATAGGTTTTCAATTCGTGCCTTATCTTAAGGAATCGGGATTATCTCTATCCACGTCGGCACTAGCCTGGAGTATAAGTTCCCTAATGAATGCATTTTCAAATCCATTGTGGGGATTTATGTCAGATAGATACTCACCTCGAAGACTTGTTCTTTCCGCAATGCCTATATGCATAACCATCACCGCTTTCTTTCTACTCATTGAGGGTGGAATGGCAGGTTTTTTCTGCGTTATCTTCTGGGGCGCAGCTTCAGGAGGTTTGAATGTCCTAGGCGGTATGATGATAGCCAACTATTATGGGCGAAGTTCATTCGGATCGATTTCAGGAATTATGGGACCTTTCCAAATTGGTGGACTAGGAATAGGGCCAACTGCTGGGGCATATTTGTATAAGGCGACAGGCGGGTATAGATCGCTTTTTGTTTTCGCACTATCGGCTTATATACTTGCATTTGTTCTATTTAGCTTAGCAAAAAAACCAGCTAAACTATAAGGCTCCCCTACAGAGCAGAGGCTGGACCAATAGATTACGCTTACACTCTCCCTTAACAGACAAATGTTTTGGTTAGCAGTAGTGAGTTACGGCAATATAAAAATACTTGTGAAATTGGATACTTGACTTACAAAATTAGTTTCTTGACCCCAATTCTATGTTCTATGATTTTCGTGGTGCTCTCTTGCTCACAAACTAACCCTGAATTGGCGGAAATTCCCAGGTCCGAATCAAGTCAATTTAGACTAGCCTTTGCTGTAACAGATCTCTCGGTAGGAACCAACAGATTAGCATTTGGCGTGATCGAATCTGGCGTAGGACCCATAAAGAACAAACCGCTCATAGTGAAGACTTACCACTTGGATGGTCCCAGTCCAGATGATCCAGTCGAAACTTTAATCCCCGTCTATAGATCATGGCCGACCGGCCAAGGAATTTATACGGCAACCGTCCAATTCCATAAGGAGGGCAGATGGGGAATACTGGCATCAACCACAGAGCCTAATAAGGAATTTGAAGCCTCCGCCGGCTTAAACGTCAAAGTGAAATCATTGGTACCCGACCCTGGCAGCATAGCTCCAATGTCATTAACGAAAACCGCGAAAGATCTTTCTGAACTTTATTCTATAACATCCGATCCTAAACCCAATATTCTCCTTTACAGAACTTCTTTACATGAGGCCATAACTTCCGACTTGCCCACAATCGTTGTTTTTGCGACACCAGCATTCTGTAGAACCTCCACCTGTGGTCCACAATTAGAAGTTTTGTCAGAGCTAGAATTTAATTACCGTAAAAAAGCAAATTTCATACATGTTGAAGTCTATGACAACCCCAATGAAATCCAAGGTGATATATCTCAAGGGGTTATTTCCCCTGAGGTCCTAAAATGGAATCTTCCAAGCGAGCCCTGGACGTTCATGATTGACTCAGATGGGCTTATTTCGTACCGCTTTGAAGGTTTTACTACTTTTGATGAAATAGAAGAGAAATTGATAGAAATCATTAACTAGCAACAAGAATTCGATCAATTTTTCTGACCTGAATATTATTCGGTGCTAAACTGAATACTCCGGCTGGTCCCTAAATTAGGGTCCGGCCTTTTGTAGTGTATGAGGACATAAGGTAAAGAAATTAGCGGTGAAACCTTTGGGGATTTACGGTTTAACAGAACTTTTAGAGCAAGTGCCTGCCTATCAACAGGTTGCCGACTCTTTACGGAATAAGCAAAATCTCATTCGAGCCCAAATAATTGACGAAGGAGTGCCGTTTCTTCTTTCCACACTCTGGCAAGATCTAATGACGCCAATGCTAATTATATGTCCCACCACCGAACAATCACTGCGACTAACTGAACGTATTTCTGCATGGACTGAAGGACACGGAGAGCCAATAAGATTTGGGGAGAGTGAAAGTCTCCCGTTTGAGAGAACTGCTACTGACAATGAAACTTCTCACCAGAGAATATCGGCGCTAGCAAAATTAATTAAACCAGGCGAAAAGGCGCCTTTGTTAATCACCTCTGCTAGCGCGATGTGCCAAACCACTATAGACCGTCAAGTTATGGAAAAAACCCAGCACAATCTCTCAGTGGGCGATGAAATCTCACTTAACGATATATCAAGTAAATGGGACCAGATGGGGTATCAGTTCGAAGCTACAGTAAGCACCCCAGGGCAGGCTAGCAGAAGAGGCGGAATCATAGACGTCTTTCCTGTAACCTCCTCGCTGCCTTACAGAATAGAGTTATGGGGCGACCAAATCGATAGTATTAGAACATTCGACCCACAAACTCAACGGGCTATTAAAGAAGTTCAGACAATCGAACTTATTCCTGCACAAGAAACTCTTCCTATATTCCTAGACGGTGCTTCAATGGATCGTATGTTGGGAAGAGTTGATCTCTCCAATTGCACTCCAGAAGAAACGAAACGTATCAATGGTGAAATCGACTTATTACTAGAAGGTAATGGAATTGAAGATCTGAGTCTTTATTCTGGATTTTTCAACCAAGGCAACCTATTAGATTATTTCCCCGAAGATGGGATTATCGCAACATACAGACCAGTTGATGTGGCTTCAAGTGTCTTTGACATTGAAGAACGGATATCCCAACTCCGGACAGTTAAAGAGGAAAGAGGAGAGTTACCATTCAACTTTCCTTCCAACCACACACTATGGCGAGAAATGGAAAGTCGTCTTGAGAAACGTAAAAATAAACTTGTATTGACGCCATGGGGGTCAGATGATCTCGTCATTCAAGATATCCATGTACTACCATTCAGCTCTCCCCCACGATACATGGGAGATGTTACAAAAATGGCGGACGACATGGGAGAGTTTTCAACCTCAGGCGGACGTGTGATCGCCTCTACCTCCCATACGGCAAGACTTAAAGAACTATTTTCTGAGCAAAATCTCACCGTTTCTTTCCCTACTGACATTCCTAAATTACCCGAATCCGGAACGATAACCATGTTAAAACCAGGGAGAGAGAACATAGGAGAAGGTTTCGTTCTTAACCAAAGAGGAAACAGACTCATGGTTCTTGGTGACACTGAAATTTTTGGAATGACTAAACGTAGAAGGTCCGTACGCCGACATAATTCACAAAGAGAAGCATTTTTTGAAGAAATTTCCACGGGCGACTATGTCGTACATGTTGAGCACGGAATAGCCCGTTTTATGGGTACAGGAAAAAAAGGATCAGACGAGAAGAAAAAGGAAGACCCTGACAATCCGGAATATTTGATACTGGAATACTCCCAAGGAGATAGACTTTATGTGCCACTGGAGCACCTGGATAGAGTAGCGCCATATGTCGCTCCTATGGAACGGTCTCCCTCCCTCACACGACTTGGGACCCAAGAATGGAGCAGGGTAAAGGAACGAGTGGAAAGATCCACACGTGAAATGGCGGCAGATCTCCTCGCATTATATGCAGAACGTGAGCTAGTCGAAGGATATGCGATGGGGCCTGACACCAGGTGGCAATATGAACTGGAAGAATCATTTCCATATGAGGAAACTGAAGACCAAATCTCTACCCTTTCAGAAATCAAGGATGATATGGAATCCAAGCACCCTATGGACCGCCTTGTTTGTGGAGATGTCGGTTATGGTAAAACCGAAATAGCTCTGAGAGCAGCCTTCAAAGCAGTAATGGAAGGCAAACAGGTAGCAGTTCTAGTTCCTACAACAGTACTAGCCCAACAACATTTTGAGACATTTTCAAATAGGACCAGTGCTTTCCCAGTTAATGTCGAAGTCCTAAGCCGATTTAGATCCACTGCAGAACAAAAAAGAATCGTCGGAGATCTAAAAAGTGGGGAGATAGACATTTGTATAGGTACACATAGACTGGTCCAAAGGGATGTTAACTTTAAAGAATTGGGCTTAATAATCATCGACGAAGAGCAACGATTTGGAGTGGCTCATAAGGAACGGCTCAAACAAATGAGGAGTGAGGTTGATGTTCTGACTCTAACCGCGACACCAATACCACGAACTCTTCACATGTCCTTAGCGGGCGTGAGAGACATGAGTACTATTGAAACAGCGCCTGAAGAAAGACTACCGATTAAAACCTACGTCTC
>CAJWWP010000045.1:0-12766 GCA_913048525.1 uncultured Chloroflexota bacterium | reverse complement strand
ATCTTCTTATCAGCCTCAGCCTGGGTCAGCCGGCCATCCTTCACCGCCGCTTGGATCTTGGCAGTTACATCCTCAATGCTAAGTCGATGTTTACCTCGCTTAAACCCAAAGTCTCTTTCAGTTTTCTTTTCAGACACTTTATCCACGCCTGCTTCGTCGGCGAGCGCTCCAGAAACTCCTATCACTGCCAACACAGCTCCAACCAGCAGTAGCATACCGAAAACTACTGTCTTCCTTAACACAGATTGTCCTAGAACAGTCATCTTCTACCAAATTCTAGTTCTAGGTATTTAGAACTAAGATGGATTAAAGTGGGCCTGCCATGTGGACAAGTATTAGGTTGCTGACAAGATTCCAATTGTCTAATCAAAGTCTCCATTTCTAACTCAGAAAGCGACTGACCGGCACGAATTGCCCCATGACATGCAACGGAGTAAGCTGCTTTCTCCTCCCAAGTTTCAAAAACAACCCCATTCTCTAATGAATCTAGAACTTCTACAAGTGCTCTAGCTGGGTCAGATTGTGATAGAGCTGCGGGAACAGTACGGATTAAATATGTTTCCGGACCAAACTGTTCCAGTTCCATACCAAGAGCAACAAACAGAGGAGCATTTTCTTCAATCACAGAAATCTGTGTAGAATCCAGATTCATTACGAATGGTTCCAAAAGTGTCTGAAAGGCCGGAGAGGAAGTCCTAGCTTTCTCAATCACCTGCTCAAACACCACTCTCTCATGAGCTGCATGCTGATCGATCAAATAAATACCGTCTGGTCCTTCCGCGGTAATGTATGTGCTTTGCACCTGACCAAGGATTCTGAGCATGGGCAATGTTGACCCGACATTGAGTCCAGTCGCTGGCACAGAGGAGGCAACATTCAATCTTGATATCTCTGGTTTTGACACCAGTATTGGATTTCTGGCATTCGGAACAGGTCGCCCCTTAGGTTGATGCCCGCCACCCGATCCCAATCTAACTTGCCAGGGAGTAAAATCATTGCTCCCATCAGCGTGACCCAAAGTGGCACTATTGCCAACAGGTCTCGATGAAACACCTTGAACAGGGCTGGATGAAAGTAATGAGTCTCTCACTGTGCTCTGAACAACCCCAAATACCTCGCTTTCATTTAAAAACCTAACTTCGGTTTTTGCAGGATGTACATTTACATCCACGGTTTCCCCGGAAAGTCTCAAATCCAACACTCCAATTGGAAATCTCCTGTGCCCAACAAGGCCGTGATATGCTTGCTCAAAGGCGTATGAGAGTGTTCTATTTTGTATATACCTTCCATTGACAAATATGTTGATGTGGCTTCTATTTGCTCTAGTTTGTGATGGAGATCCTATGATTCCTCCTAGAGTGGGACCCAGGTATTCAGGATCTATTCCCTGACTATCAATCAATATCATCCCGTTAGACGTCTCAACACCGTAAACAGCGGCTATTACATCCCTAAAACTGCCAGAACCAGTGGTGGAGAAAAACCTAGTACCCTCTTGAGACAAACTAAATGAGATTTCTGGCCAAATCATTGAATATCTTTTTACCAAGGTAGCTATACGACCTGTTTCCGATTTTTGAGAACGTAAAAACTTTTTACGCGCAGGAAAATTTATAAACAGATTCCGAACAGCCACCTTAGTACCAACGTTTGCGGCAGCCGGAGAAATTACACCAACATTCCCCTCCAAAATATTTATGCTGATCCCTGATTTTTCATCCACTGATTTTGTTATTAATTCCACCTCCGAAACAGCGGAAATGCTATACATAGCCTCTCCTCTAAATCCAAGAGTATTAATGGAATTCAAATCTTCAGATCGACTGATCTTACTCGTTGCGAACTGTTGAAATACTAGTGGAACATCAACTTCCGGGATACCAACACCATTGTCCGAAACAACAATGCTTTCTATTCCTCCCCCCGTTGTTGTGACATCGATTCTCGTTGCTCCGGCATCAAGAGAATTCTCCAAGAGTTCCTTAACAACCGAAGACGGACGTTCCACTACTTCCCCGGCAGCAATCCTACCGGCAACCTCTGGTTCAAGTACCCGAATAGGCATAATTTTTATTCCCTCTCAGGAGGACACTTGAATCCTCGATGAGTCGAATTACCTGTCTCAGTAAAGTCAGTAATGGATTGATAAATATCGTCCATCTGGCCATCTTCAGCAGCCCTGAAATAGTATGGCTCTATGTGAATTCCTCCAAAAGCTTCCACAATTTCTCTATGGTCATCGATGACTAAGTCAGGCCTTGGATGTACGTCAAATCTGTGCAAACCATCCTCAAATTCGGTGATTGGTTTAACAAATATCCCTGAAATCAGCTCCATCAAATCAAGCCTTTCCATATCCTTGGTCCTAAGACCAACACCAGACCATATAAAGACTTTATGCCCAGCCTCTATCAGCTTGGAAAATACCTCCCGTGTACGGGGACGTAAACTACCGTCCATGGCAAGAATCGTATAGTCACAGTCAAAATATATATTCAATTCACACCTACAGTGCTGAAGAAAGTCCGTCGGATCTACGATCTGAGCCACCAGAAATTACTCCACTTTCTTGATTGATTTTAATCATCTTGGCAGATCCCCCGAAAGAACCGGAGTCATTCACTGTCACATCATGACCCAACCCAGCAAGAGTTTCCAGGATATCTGCGGGCATGCCGACATCTAGTTCAAGGAATGGTTCCTGATTAATAGTTGCAGGATCAGTTCCAGGTGTATGTGTCCACCTCGGCGCATCTACCGCTTGCTGAGGATTCATACTGAAATCTATTGCGTTTGTTATCGTTTGAACATTCCATGGAATCTGTCCATCTCCACCCGGCGTTCCACCAACTAATACTGGCTTTCCTTTTTCCAATACTAAATATGCGTTTAGAGTATGCATCGTTTTTTTTAGAGGTTCTATAACATTTGGATGTCCAGCAATAAGGTTAAATCCCCGCCCAATTCTGTTGTTCAACAACACCCCAGTATCCCCAGCGACAAACCCAGATCCGAAGCCCATAGATAAACTGTGAATTAAAGATACTGCGTTACCCATTCCATCCACAGCACATAAATAACTGGTGTCATCACCGGTTAAAGGTAATCCCAGTATTCCGGCTGGAGGTGAGTTCATAGCCTGGCTACAATCTATCTTTCTTCTCCTCTGAGCAGCATATTCTTTAGAAATCATCTCATCAATTGGAGCCGCAACAAATTCAGGGTCTCCCATGTATGTGTTTCTGTCAGCAAAGGCCAGCTTCTTTGCCTCGACCATGAGATGACATAATTTTGAGCTATATAATCCCATTTCATTAAAATCGTAGGCTTCAAGAATATTTAGCATTTCAAGAACCATAAACCCCTGAGATGGAAGAGAGGTTTCCACAATGTCACGTCCTCTGTAGGAGGTGGAAATTGGAGAGTCGTACCAAACTGTTTGATGTGAGCGAAAATCTTTGAGGCTGTATAACCCACCATCATCCGACATGGACTTTAGCATCCGTTCGGCAAGGTCCCCTTCATAAAACTCCCTAGCTCCGTTTTCGGATACAAGCTTCAATGTTTTAGAAAGTTCTGGTTGTCTTATTATCTGACCTTCCCTGAAAGGTATGCCTTTATTTGTAAAAATGGATGACGTTGATTCATAGATATTTAACTTGTCATTCATCGCTTTAAATGCACCTGAGTAGAAGCGAGAAATCGGAAACCCATCTTCTGCATAAGTTATCGCAGGTTCTATAAGGTCTCGAAAAGACATTGTTCCGAATTTATCAGTTATTTCCTGCAAGGCATCTATTTCGCCAGGTATGGCTGCAGACAGTGGCCCGGTAAGTGGTATCGATTTATAACGACGATCCGTAAACCAGTTCTGGTTCGCTCTGGATGGAGCCTTTCCAGATGCTGTCATTCCCCATGTCTTTCCAGGCACAGCCTCATAGAACAATCCAAACATCTCTCCGCCCAACCCACATCCAACTGATGTTGTAACACCCTCAACAGCTGCCATAGCCACTATCGCATCAAAAGCATTTCCTCCGCTGGACAAAATGCTTGTGCCAACACTCGATGCCTGGGGTGAAATCGAACAAACTACCCCCCGTGTTGAATAAACAGGTTCACGACCTGGTTTGAGGCTAATTTTCTGTCTAAGGTTATCTTCCAAAATACTATCCAAATATGGAACGAGCCACCCCTCTGAATCCAATATTCTTAGGACGAACACTGCTCGATACATCAGGCATTACAGAGTTGGAAGCAACCAACAACGAAGCCAGAGGTTTTCGAAGTTTGCTATAGGTGACTTTTTCCTGAGGAGCCACGTTGATTGAGTCACTCAGATCCTCCCATACATCATCTCCAGGCAGCAGTCTCTCTCCTATAGAAAGACTTCTTGGTGTTCTCACAGTACACCCTGACTCTCCCAATATGGCGAGAGCTGCCGCAACATCCCATAAATGAGCTCCCGAAATTACGGCGTACTGAGTTACTCCCAGGCTAACCATAGCCAGTTCATATGCGATACTGCCGGACATTCGCAACTCACCCATTCTTGTAGGGAAATTCTTAGCATTTTCAAAAGATCCAGAAAATGATCCAGGAAGCGTTAAAAGACCAGAAGGTTTTAAGTTTGTAATTATCTTATCTTTGGTCTCAACTCCATCTACCTTAAGGCCGTTTCCTCTAGATGCATGTATCACAATGCCACCAGATTCATTTTCAGCTCCCGGCCATGGAATATATAAGGCACCCACTACAGGATTTCCTTTATGAATCACCCCGATCGAACAGGCAAAAAAGGGCAACCCATTTAAAAAATTCTTTGTCCCGTCAAGTGGGTCTAATACCCATAGGACATCTGGACATTCCCCCTCGTTTTTATCCCCTTCCTCTCCAAGAATTCCATGGGAAGGAAAGCGTTTCTCAATTTGCTCAACGAGATAATCCTGTGTCTCAGTATCGGCCAAGGTCACAGGGTCAGAGTTGCTAGAATCCTTGAATTCTATATTTAGGTGCTGATTATCAGACCATGGAGTAGGAAAATAGTTAAGAAGTATCTTTCCCGCTTCTTTTGCAATACTTGCGGCAAAGTTTTCTATGTCCAGATGATCTAAACGGTCATCGTATGGAGGTACCTGATTCATATCTAGCAGTTTAGAGTCAGAATCTGAGAGGGTCAATAAAAATATTAAAAACTTTATTGCGCGAAATTTTTTATATTGCGCGTAATATGTTAACTGTCTCAATAGCAGTCACCGCGCAGCTGTGACCGGCATTTCCTTTCCTGCCTCCGGACCGTTCGAGCGCATGCTGCATGTTGTGTGTGGTTAAAACTCCAAATATAACCGGTATTCCCGATGACAAGGACACATCAGCTATCCCACGAGTTGCCTCTCCAGCCACATATTCGTAATGATCGGTATCTCCCTTTATCACAGCACCAAGGCATATGACCGCATCATAATTGCCTGAATGAGCCATCTTGGATGCCACCACTGGAATTTCGAAGGAACCTGGAACATACGCAATAGTCACATCTGTCACATCCACGCCATTTTCCGAAAGTCCTTCTTCAGCTCCCTCAACCAACTTGGTGGTTATAAACTCATTGAATTTTGCCGCTACTATCCCGATCTTTAGGCCAGATCCATCGAGTGAGCCTTCTATATGATTACTCAATCTGACTCTCCATCAGCGATATCATTCTTAGATTCCATCGGATCCAGTACATGACCCATTCGGGTTCTCTTGGCCTCCATATAATCGACATTATCTTCCCTATATTCAGCAATGATCGGAATTCTGTCCACAACTTCCAAACCAAAACTCTCCAATCCTACTCTTTTAGTGGGGTTGTTGGTGAGAAGACGCATCTTTTTTACCCCGAGATCTTCTAGAATTTGGGCACCCACGCCATATTGTCGAGGGTCTGGAGCAAATCCAAGTATTATGTTCGCGTCTACCGTATCAAAGCCTTCATCCTGCAACGCATATGCTTTCAATTTATTATGAATACCAATCCCCCTACCTTCCTGCCGCATATAAAGAAGTATTCCGCTGCCTTCTTTTTCAATCGCTTCCAAAGCCATGGGTATCTGATCACCACAATCGCAGCGAGTACTTCCAAAAACGTCACCAGTAAGACATTCGCTATGAACTCTTACTAAGACAGCTTCATTAGAGGAAATATCTCCTTTGACAAATGCTACATGCTCATAAACATCAACAAGACTGCTGTATGAAATAGCCTTAAATTCGCCATATTCTGTAGGGACACGAGCTTCAGCAACTCTTTCTATTAATCTCTCGTGACGTCGTCGGTAAGTTATAAGGTCTGCAACGGACACAACTTTAATGTCATGTTCTTGGGAAAATTCTTCGAGATCGGGCATTCTTGCCATAGTTCCATCATCAGCCATGATTTCACAGATCACTGCAGCCTCACCGAGTCCCGCTAGTCGGCACATATCGATTGAAGCTTCCGTCTGTCCAGTTCTTTTCAACACGCCTCCTTCTACATACTGGAGAGGAAATATATGGCCTGGCCTGCCTAGGTCAGATGGCATTGTTGATGAGTCAGCCAACGCTTTTATCGTGATTGCTCTATCCTGAGCTGATATCCCTGTGGTGGTTCCATTTAAAGAGTCAACTGACACCGTAAATGCCGTGCTGAGAGGCGCAGTGTTGTCCTGAACCATGAGAGGAAGGCTGAGCTCCTTAAGCCTTTGTGCAAGCATTGGCACGCAAATTAGGCCTTTACCAAACGTGGCCATAAAGTTGATGGCTTCGGGGGTGACAAGCTCCGCCGACATCGTAAGATCACCCTCATTCTCGCGATCTTCATCATCAACTATGATGATCATCCCGCCAGCTTTTATATCCTCTAAGGCATCCTCTATTCTAGATAACGGCATAGGACCTTTGCCAATCAATCAAGGTTTATATACCCTCCGCCTTCGGAAAGCTTCTCGATATATTTTGCCATGATATCTGCTTCTAAATTAACTTTATTACCTTCACTCTTGGTTCCCAACACCGTGTGCTCACGAGTGTAAGGAATCAAAGTGACAGTAAACTCATCGTCGGCACAGTCTACAACTGTGAGACTAATTCCGTCCACGCATATAAAGCCTTTTTGGACGATATACTTACTAAGTTCGGAGGGAACGGCAAAAGAATACAGATGTGCGTCTCCGTCTGCCGTGATAGAAGATATTTCACCCGTGCAATCTACATGTCCCTGGACAATATGCCCCCCTAGTCGACCTCCCATTTGTAGTGATCTCTCCAAATTAACCTTACTTCCAGAAATAAGTTCCCCAAGATTCGTTCTTCTCAAAGTTTCCGGAACCACATCCACTTGAAATCCGGTACCTGTTAACTCTGTAACAGTTAAACATGCCCCATTCACACAAATACTATCCTTGACATCCAGGTCCCCAAGGGTAAGAGAAGCATCAACCAATAGAACACCATTCCTGATGCTCCCAACCGTACCCAGTTCCTCAACAATCCCAGTAAACACTTTTTTCAAAACTCCTAGTACTTAACATCACCTGTAATCAGTAAATCTTCTCCGATATTCTCAACTGATACATTCGATAATCTGGAAATTTCTTCCATGATGAAGGCCCCTTTCCCACCAACAGCGGAGGGAGATTCATCCCCGCCAATTATGACAGGAGCAATGAAAGCTGCCACCTTATCGACCAGATGCAGGTCGAAAAGTGAACCCACTAGTCGGGAACCACCCTCAACTAAAACAGAGGACACTGGGATTTCTCCAAGATGCTCAAGTAAATCTATCAAATCTACCCTCCCTACATCTTCCCGTATTCTCAAATTAGAGACATTAATGGGCCAGTCAGCTTCCTCTGCAGTTTTCAGTGTCGCTATAAGTGTTTGCCCTGCTTCTGAAAACATCGCACTATCTGTTGGTGTCCTTGAGTTTGAATCAACAATTATTCTAATCGGTTGTCTTGCATCAAGAGACTGATTGTTCCTAGCAGTAAGCCTCGGATTATCAGCTAGAACTGTCCCTATGCCAACCATGACTGAATCACTAACTGATCGCATGGAATGTGCAACACCACGAGCCTTTTCGCCAGTAATCCATTGGGATTTACCTGAAACGGTAGCTATTTTTCCGTCTAATGATGTCGCAAATTTTACAGTTACTAATGGCAAGCCGGTCTTCATCAGCTTCACGTGCGGTTCCATAGTTTTTTGAGCCTTATCACTCATCTCACCAACCACAACTTCCACCCCTGACTCTCTCAAAATTTCTATTCCTGAACCATTCACACGAGGGTCAGGATCAACAAGAGATGCATGGACTCTTTTTATGCCGGCTGAGATTATTGTCTGAACGCATGGTGCAGTCCTACCAAAGTGACTGCAGGGTTCCAAAGTTACGTAGAGAGAAGATCCATTTGCCAGACCCCCAGCTTTCGAGATTGCTGAGGCTTCCGCGTGTGGACTGCCGGGCGCTCCGGTAAACCCTTCAGCAATTATCTCATCATCTCTGACCAATACCGCGCCAACAGGAGGGTTAGGATTGCTTAATCCGATAGCCTGCACGGATACTTCGAGGGCTCTCTGCATGTATAACAAGTCAAGACCTCGAGAAATCCTGATATATCCTGCTCGCTGTAGCCTCAGTCTGGCCCTGGTACTTACTACCCAACTCTGGAGACCCGTAAGGAAATTCTGCCTCAGAAGTTAATTTTACATAGGAAAGTTGACCAATTTTCATACCAAAATAGAGGGTTATGGGTAGATTGGCCACATTACTGAGTTCCAGAGTGAGATGTCCCTTGAAACCAGGGTCAACGTAGCCAGCAGTTGAATGAATAAGTAGACCTAGACGACCTAGTGAACTCTTTCCCTCAACCCGTGCCACAAGGTCATTAGGTAATCCTATATTTTCTAAAGTACTTCCAAGAACGAATTCCCCGGGATGGAGTATAAAGGGAACATCATCTGTTATTTCAACACGCTCAGTAAGCTCTTCCGCCCCTTTTCTAACATCGATATATGGCAGCCGAGAATTTCTAAACACCAGAAATCCCCTATCCAGACGTACATCTACACTGGCAGGCTGAATCGCGTTTTCTCCAAGAGGATCTATAATGATGCGGCCAGCATCTATTTCTTCCCTTATGGAGCGATCACTCAATACCATCGGATCCTCCGTACGTTATCAGTTTCCATAGTCAACCAGACTGGAATTCTAACAAGCCATGGGTTAATACCGCAAAAGATTGCAACGCAACCCCCACTAAATCAATCAATATCAAAAACAGTAAAGACGGTCACAGTTATTTGTAGTTCTCCTCCACTAATATGGGATTCCGTTGGCGCTGACATAGCTCTCATTTGATTATCCATTACCGAGGGCGTGTAGGGAGAAGGTGCACCGACCTCTGTTAAGGACCTGAGAGATCCGAGTTTCACCCCAGCAGAGGCGGCATACTCTGCAGCTTTTATCCGAGCCTTCTGGACAGCTTCTTTTCGGAGGTTTGGCATGTATTGTTGGGTATCTTCAACATTAAATGAAATTCCGTTTATACGAACGAAGTCTCCTCCCGATTCAGCGGCATTATCTACTATCTTTCCAACTTTGCTCAGATCCCGAATTTTTACTCTTGCAGAATTGGTTACAGAATAACCTGTAAGGACTTGTTTACTAGTGGGTCTGGACCCAGTCAAAACCTCTTGATACTCATATCTAGGATAGATATCTAGTCGTTGCGTTTGAATATCTTTTTCTAAAACTCCTTCTTTCTTCAAGGACGAGACCACTGCATCCATAGCAGAAGCCGCCTCCGATCTTGCTGAACTAACGGTCTTTCCAATGGCCTCAACTCCTACGTTCAGAACTGCTAAGTCTGGTTCCACTGAAATTGATCCAGATCCGCTAACACTGATTCCTCCGTGCGACCCATCAGAGGAAACTTGAAATCGTGGTTCCTCTGTGCCACCTTCAGAGGGAATTTGAGGCATAGCAGCAGAATCGACAGATTTAGCCTCCTGCCCATACTTTTCCTGATTCTGACTACCCGAGCTGGATTCACCATCATTTTCACTGGATGAACATCCCAATATTAAAATTACTGAGAAAATGACCCCCAATCCAACCACTAAACTTTTCCCTCGCATCATTATCAGTTCTCCCTTATGAAAACCTTTCTCGTTCGGAAGGATATCGTGTGGAGCAAGACTTTATTTAGAATCTACTTGTTCTTAGCCGATATAATGGTGTAAGTATGTATTACACGTCCAGAAAGAAAAAGCGCCCGCTCGTTAGAGAATTAATAGAAACTATCATCCTTGCTGGTTTAATATTCGTACTAATTCAAGCCACGATCCAAAATTATCAAGTTGAAGGGTCTAGCATGGTCCCAACTCTTGCTCCTGGAGAATGCGTACTCACTAACAAGATTACCTATTCGCATTTTAGTCCTGGTCGGTACTTTGGCTATGCCGGTGAATCCAACAAATACCAGAATGACAAAGTATTCTTATTAGGGCCTCCACAACATGGTGACATAGTGGTTTTTAAATATCCTCATGACCCTTCTAGGCATTTTGTAAAAAGAGTTATAGGGACACCCGGGGATCATATAGCTATAGTCAATGGAATGGTTAGTGTTAACCAGAAAAAAATTTACGAACCTTATATAAATTCTCAATCCTCCACCTCAAATATGAATCCAGTAATACTTCATTCAGAAGAATATTTCGTTCTAGGAGATAACCGTCAGTCTAGTAATGACTCGCGAACGTGGGGGCCAATAAAAAACGAGCATATTATTGGAGAATACTGGCTCAGTTATGGCTCACTTCTGTGCGATGTTGCCCCCATTTACAAAGGGAACCTAAGATAGGGCATATAAGGATATACACATCTCACTCGTAGATGGGTATCAATGGGCTGGGAGTTTTCATTTTGAGGTTTTTGTATGGGTTAGTGTTTGCAGACCGTTCTCCTCAACCCAATTGAAGAATGCCTTGAACGCTCGTAAATACGCCTGTTTGCCACCTTGATTACAGGTCAACGAGTAAAGCAACTGTTGTAGGTCTGATTTAGTCAGCTCTAGCACGCTTGAGTCATGGGGTAACTTGGCTAACTTTTCATGATAAAATTCTAAGGTTGTAGGCGCTAATCCTGACAATTTCTTGTCTCTAATGAATACGCCTATTATGTCGCTGTGGGCCGGTAGCTCAGTCTGGTAGAGCATCGGACTTTTAATCCGAGTGTCGTGGGTTCGAGTCCCACCCGGCTCACCATTACGTAGTCAGGAAACCAGTGAGTTTACATCCTGTCAGTACTATCTGAATAGGGAGTTGTATCTGGGCACGTTCGGGTTTACCATGGCGAAGATTTTCCCGCTAAGACACTGGTAATGTTGACACACAGGAGAGAACGATGACCGAAGAGAAAACACTCAGGCAGCGCATCCGGGACGGAGAAGTGCTGGTTGCCTTGGTTGGATCGCTGAATACAACCAAGAGTCAGTTGGCCGATATTTGGGCAACGGGCCGCTACGACTATATCTGGATCGATGGTCAGCATACAGCCTTTAGCGAAGAGTCATTTGTAGCCTATTGTACCGCCGCTGAAGAGTTGGGTATTGACGTGCAGCTACGCATCCCTCACACGCGCCACGCCTACTTGGTCGGGCGATATCTGGACCTGGGATGCAGTGCGGTTCTGGTGCCTGAAGTGATGGAAGAGGAGACGGTCGATGATGCCGTTGCCTACGCCTACTACCCGCAAATCGGGCGGCGGAGTTGGGGTGGAGTGGCACGTCGAGGTATGCGTGGCGTGGCGCAAGGCATGGATCGGCTGGCGTATGCAGCGTGGTGGAACGACTATGTGATCTTGAGCATTCAGGTGGAGTCGGTCGAGGCGGTGACCAACATTCGGAAATTGGCCAAACCAGGGGTGAGCGTCGTGACGTTTGGGCCCAATGATCTCTCCTTCAACATGGAAGGGCATGTGGGGTATCCGTTGACAAGTGTGGACGATTGTATGCGCAATGTGGCGGCCCAATTGGATGGTACGGGTATCCGCCTCGCCATGGGCACGGTAACCAAGCCCGAAGAACGGAAAAAGTATATGGATATGGGGATCACGCTTTTTCAAGGAGCTGCGCCCGAGTAGGTGTTGATGTGCACTTCCAGAGAAGTTTAGAAATGACTTTACGCCTCACACCGTATTGAGAATGATGAATCGCTCTAAAACTACTTGAGAAAGGCGGTTGGTTTAAATAATAGGGAACAGTGGCGGAAAACTACATTTGTGGGCGAACTTATTGATCGGCAACTGTAACCACCCTATATAGAGGCATTACCCCGTACACGTTTCGCATTGAAGAGAATGCCCAACATGTAAAACACGTAATTTGGCATGACTCTGGAAGACTCGTTTAGCGGATTAACGAGAAATAGCCTGAGCCACCACATACTCATATAAAGGTACCTTTATCACTGAATCCGTTAGACTGCCCAAACAACTTCAGAGGAACCGAAAAAATGGCTACGGGCTTCTTATGGCACGAAAAATATATGTGGCACGACACTGGGAGCGGAGCTGCAGCAAATATTGAACCTGACGAACACTTTGAAAATCCAGAAACAAAGAGGCGGATGAAAAATCTCCTCGATCTGTCCGGCCTGACCGATAAACTTGTTCGACTGGACCCCCGCATGGCCACCGAAGACGAATTACGGCGCTTCCACACAGATGATTACATCAACC
>CAJWWP010000044.1:0-12919 GCA_913048525.1 uncultured Chloroflexota bacterium | reverse complement strand
AAAGGCAGAGTGCTTTCTGTCATCGGGTATGAGTTGAGAGCTGACGTGAGTAGGAATACGCGGGGAGTACCTGTGCCAAACATAGTGAACGTTTGGGATACAGAAAACATAAGTGCACTAATAGCAGTAGGGAAAAAACAATATAAGGATTATCAATATCTGGTGTTGGGTACCCGTAAAGGCCGTGTCAAGAGAATAAAACTTGAAGATGTTGAGAGGATACGACCTTCGGGATTGATAATTATGAACCTCAAGGATGATGATGAGGTCGTTTCCGTTAAGTTAGCAAGGGATGGAGACGATATAATTTTTGTTTCCGAACAAGGTATGGGAATTCGTTTCTCTGTTGATGATTTACCTGTGAGACGTCGAACTGCTGGAGGTGTTAAGGGTATGTCACTTCGCACAGGTGATCGTGTGGTTGCCATGGATGTTGGTAATGATGAAAGCATGTTGCTGCTAATAAGTAAGTTAGGGAGAGGAAAAGTGAATCCGCTATCGGAGTATCGACGCCAGGGTCGGGGAGGATTGGGTCTTAGAGCATTCAAAATGACGAGATACTCGGGTCTAATTGCAGATGCTCAGATAGTGGCTGAATCTACAGAAGTGTATGTGGTATCAGAAAAGGCACAGATAATGAGAACAAGTTTGAGTGAGATCAAAACCCTTAGAGGACGTATCACACAAGGTGTCACGATATTTAAACCAAGGCCAGGAGATTCTGTTTCATCAATAGCATGTGTAAGCGAATTTCAATTGAGAGAGGAATCTGAGAAAGAGGAATCTGAAAAAGCTAGTCCCAAAGCCAAGAAAAAATCTAACGGTAAAAAGCCGTGAAGAAATTTGAAAACTTTATAGTCAGTTAATTGTTTTGTGGGCAGCGTCTTGTCAAAACATGTGGCAGGGCAAGTGAAGGGGTGCAACTTTATCCAAAGGGGCACCCCGGATGACTTGATATCATCAGAGTTTAATTCCATTTCTAAGCGCTGCGAATATATATGTAGTTGCCCAGCTTCTATGAGGGGTCCATCTTTCTGAAAAATCTAAGACTTCCTCGCTTGTCATCTTTTTGCTGGTAATAAGGTGCTCACTCAGAATTTTTTGTAAAGCTAAATCTCCAGAGGGGAACCCATCCGAAAAACCAAGAGATCTTATCAGTAACCATTGGGTTGTCCATGGACCTACACCACGAAAAGAAATGAAAGTTTCAGTAGCTTCCTCAATGGTCATCTTTCTAGTTGTCTCCAGGTCGATTTTCCCGCTTGCTTCCTTTTCGGAGATGCTGTGAATATATTCTGCTTTTCGTCTACTAAATTTGTTTTTGACTAATTCTTCCACTCCTATCTCCGCTATAGACTGTGGAGTAGGGAATGAGTAGAAGGTCTGTCCGTAAATGTTGGTGGCATCTCCATATAACTCAATTATTAAAGAGCGAAGCATTGAGGCCACGCTTGTGCTTATTTGTTGACCTATAATTGCTGTGATTAATCCTTCGTATACACTCAGCGTTTGCGGAATGCGTAGTCCTTTAAAGTGACTTACCAGTGGTTTCAAAATATCGTCTGAGGCTGAAAATTCATAGAATTCCGAAGGGTTCTGATCTGCACCTATAATTCTCAATATATGTGAGCGTGCAAGATTTTCTGCTTGGATATCATTTTTTTGACTTTCTATGGTTATATCTATAGAGCATTTATCTCGTGACACAGCTGAGGCGAGAATCGGCCCTGAAGGGGTGTCAATGACGCGTTTGTAGACTTGATCGTGATAGATGTCAGTTGCGTATTTGCCACGGTAAAACGAAGCAAATTCACATGTTTTGTTGAGGTCGAATGAATCTTTGGGGAATATTCGCCTGGTGCTGCTAATGATGGCGCACTTTAAAAAACAGCAATAGGATTTGCTGGTGAACCTGTTCCACCTTCAACATAAAGCGGATTGATTGTTAACATGAATTCGTATCTTTTCTCTTCAAGGCAAACATTTGCCAAGGGCTCTAGTAGTGAGTTGTCAACAAGGGCTACACCGTATGCGAATATCACTCCGTGAACTGACCACGGCACGTCATATTCATTAGGCGCAGCATCCATCATATCCCAACCCAATATTGAGATGTCATGGTCTTTAACAAACGGTAAGCATGAAGCATGCAGGCCCGGCCTTCCTTGTGGGGTTCCCCATCTATCGTCATTGTCAGTGGCGTATTTTTCCCTTCCACTATAGACAAAAACAGCATCTCCGGGCCGAATATTGACACCTTGGGATTTAGCCACATCTTCAAGCTCCCAGCCGTGAACTGGATGATCTATCGTTACGTACGGTTCATTTCTAAAGAGGGGTACGTCTAGCAATATACCCCGGGTGAGTATGCCGTCTTTCCACTCCTCGACGGTTCCATAAGTGGCTCCTCCAAATTTGATGACCTCTTCGGGATTCTTTCCATCCCACATTCCATCCTTATTCCAAACATGACATAACGCGTCTATATGTGTCGTGGCTGTCCCGTGGTAAAACACCCCGTAATAGTCCATAGCAGCGCCGCCTTCAAAGGGACGGGCTTCTTTGTGCATGTAATGATGAGCTGGCCTAGGATTATCTCCTGCCGGGGAAACAGGCAACGGGCGACTCAAAGATACTGTACGCCCCTTTACTACCAGACCAACGGCCTCTAGGCGTTTTTGGTCAGTAATGAGGTTGAGAGCTCCAGCGCCCCCATTTTCTCCCCATCGTCCCCAGTTGGTGTCTTTGAGATATCCGTCAACCTCTTTTTTGGTGGGTATGTTCCTATTGGCCATCTCACATTACCTCCGCAACTTATTTCTCAGTGACTTTTTAAGAAAACTACCTGTTATCCTGAATTAGTCTGAGAACTATAAAATCTTGATAACAGAAATTTTAATTGTCTGTGTAGCCTACTTTAAATTTATTTACCTGATATTGTTACGCCAGCCATATCTTCCATGAAATTAGCAATTGCTGAGTGATCAAGGTTACCTTTTCCATCATTCATAAGGGACCCTATAATCTGCTGGCATAGGCTTGTGACCAACAGTGGGACACCAACTTCTTTTCCTGTCAATATCGCGTTGTGGAGGTCTTTTTGGTGGAGAACGACGCGGAACCCAGGATCAAAATTCCCTTCAATCATCATGGGACCTTTGGTATTCATTACATTACTTCCTGCAAGACCACCCTTGATAGCATCAAATACTACTTGGGGATCGATACCAGACTTACGTGCTAATACCATAGCTTCACCAAGTGCTGCGATATTGCCGGCCACTATGATCTGATTGGCAAGCTTAGTAGTATTTCCCGCTCCGTAAGGCCCACAGAGTACTATACTGCCGGACATCGCTGACATGATGTCAAAGTTCGCATCGAATATGTCCTTCTTCCCACCTACCATGACTGCGAGCGTTCCATCTATTGCTCCCGTTTCTCCACCGCTCACAGGAGCATCGAGGAAATTCACCCCCGCTTCCTCGCACGCTGCCGCTATCTTCTGAGATGAGGCAGGTGCTATGGAACTCATATCTATGACTGTATCGCCCTCCGATGCACCTTCTAACACGCCACCTGGACCCAGGATAGCGGCCTCTGATTGGGGGGAATCAGGCACCATAGTAATGACTATTGGATTATTTGATGCTACTTCTGCTGCTGATGATGCAGCGATCGCACCATCTGTTGCCAATTCTTCAACTGATTCCGCCACAATATCGTATACAGTGACGCTGTAGTCTGCTTTCATAAGGTTACGGACCATTGGCTTTCCCATGATTCCTAGACCTACAAAACCTATTTCTCCTCTTGCCATCTCTAAATTCTCCTCAGATAAATTTCTAATTTTTTGCTCAAACACAAAGATGTGTACGTATTCGTATGTAATTAGATCACTTGCATGTATCGTAAATTATAGGCGTGAGTTAAATATGGTCAAGAAATGATGCTATGTAGGTAATAACTAATGAAGGAAAAAGACCTCTGATATCATGAGCATCCAACAAATCCTAATGGGTAGTGTTGTAGTAAGTTGTTAAAATATATAGCTAATAATTTAAGGAGGTGATGTAGTGGTGGAGCTCACATCAGAACAAATTAAGTCGGTTGGCGAAATGCAGACCTGTGCAGTTTCCAACGCAATTGAGGGCTTGAATATTCGGTCTCGTACAGAAGGTTTTATGGGACCAAACATCAAGAGCATGTTCCCGAATATGGGAACTATGGTTGGTCACGCTGTAACAGCAGTTATCAAGGCCTCTACCCCGCCTTCGGACAACATGAATTTTTCACGTGTAACCTGGGTGGACGAGATCCTAAAAATTCCAGGTCCTCGAGTTATCGTCATGAAGGATTTGGATCATCCAAATGTGATTGGATCTTTCTGGGGTGAAGTGCAGAGTGCGATACATAGCTCACTTGATTGTGTGGGTGTGGTGACTGATGGAGGAGTAAGAGATCTAGATGAAATGCAGAAATGGGGATTTAATGCTTTCGCTACGACTGAGCTCGTTTCAAGAGCCAATGTACATTTAGTGGAGGCCAATATTCCCGTGGAAATAGGGGGGGTTGTTGTAAATCCTGGAGACCTACTCTTAGGAGATAAACATGGTGTTATAAGTATTCCGGGTGAAATCGTCGAGGACTTGCCGGCTGCAATAGCCAAGGTGGAGGAAGGAGAGAAAGAAATAATAGATGTTTGCAGGGCACAAGATTTTTCTCCAGAGAAACTTAAAGATATTCTTCGCCAACGCTATGGTGGATAGCTGAGGTCAATTTTAGTCTGAAAGGTAGTTATATTTATGGTGAATCCTAAAGTAGTTTTTCTTACGGGTCTTAATCAGGCCATCATAGATGAAGTTGTTTCATATGTACCAGAAGGGTTTGACTTGACAGTTTTTGGCAAACTATCTCCTGAGCAAGAACAAATTGAGGCTATAAAAGATGCTGACTTTCTATTGTGTTATGGAATGGAGCCAACTGATTCTGTGGTCCGTAGCGCTCAGGAATGTAAACTAGTTCAATTATTGGCTGCTGGCTATGACCGCATGAACCTAAAATTGCTTCAAGACCTAGAGATTCCTCTCGCTAACAATGGTGGAGCAAACTCTTGGGCAGTCTCCGACCATGCTGTTTTACTTATGTTGACTTTGTATAAGCAATTGCTTGCAGCGGACACAGCTACAAAATCGGGGGAATGGAGCCAACCTATCACAGGACAAAATACTTTTGAGATGGCTGGTAAAACAGTTGGCATTTTAGGTATTGGGAACATTGGAAAACAAGTGGCTCGTAGGGTTCAGGCTTTCGATGCTAAAGTCCAGTATTTTGATGTATATCCTATGGACGACAAGACAAATGAGTCATTGGACGTAAAGTTAGTGTCTCTAGATCAGCTGTTTAAGAGCTCAGATATTATTTCTTGTCACACGCCGTTGACGAAGGAGACACACCATATAGTTAATTTGGAAAGGCTTGAACTTATGAAGCCCTCCTCGGTTTTAATCAACACTTCCAGGGGGCCAGTCGTTGATGAATTAGCACTGATAAAGGTTCTTCAGGAAGGGAAAATTGCCGGTGCCGGCCTTGATGTTTTTGAACAGGAACCTGTTGACTCAGAAAATCCCTTGCTAAAAATGGATAATGTTGTTGCAACTCCTCATATGGCGGGAACCACTTGGGATACATGGGCACGTCGTGCGCAGTTTGGGTTTCAAAATATGGAAAGAATTTTGAGAGGTGAAGCTCCGCAAGCCGTTGTTAGGGATTTTGACTCCTAATCAACTCGGAATCCTTTGTTGGATAGAGGTGTACCAGAGTGACAATAGTGAGAGAAAGACTGGAAGAGAGGGAGGAGTTACTTTCCCCTTATGCTTGCCGATCTTCTAAGACTAGGAGAGTGATCCCAGAAGACCCATGTGAGCTTAGAACTGAGTTTCAGCGTGATCGTGACCGCATAGTTCATTGCAAGGCTTTCAGGCGTATAAAACACAAAACACAGGTGTTTATAGCACCTCAAGGTGACCATTTTGTTACTAGATTGACGCATACTCTTGAGGTTGCTCAGATATCCAGAACGATCGCACGAGCCTTGAATTTAAACGAAGATTTGACAGAGGCTATGGCCCTCGGTCATGACATGGGCCACACTCCTTTTGGGCATATTGGCGAGGATGAACTTAATAAGCTTCATCCCAGTGGTTTTAGGCATAACCACCAGAGCCTCCGTATTGTTGACAGACTTGAGAAGGAAGGAAAGGGTCTAAACCTCACATGGGAAGTTAGACAGGGAATTTTGCACCACTCAAAACCTAGAGGTGACTTCCTTTCCCCTGGCTTGGCGGAAGGTATGAGCCTGGAAGCACAAGTCATAAGAATTTCTGATGCCGTCGCTTATTTGAATCATGATTTATTGGATGCTTTTAGGGCGGAGGTTCTTACAGAGACATCTGTTCCAGCAGATATACAAGAGGTTTTGGGGCAAAGGCACTCTCAGAGGATCAACACCATGGTTAGCGATATAGTTGTTACTTCTCAAGGCTCCATGGACCCTGGACCTTTTCCTTCTGCTCCAGAAATTAGAATGAGTGCGGATTTAAGGGATGCTGTTTATGCTCTTCGGGAATTTATGTTTCAGAATGTTTATGTACCTGAAGATAAGGGAGAAGAGGGAAAGGCTGCAAGGAATATAATCGTTTTACTCTATGAGCACTATCATGGAAACAAGCATCTTATACCAGAGGAGTATCACAATCGCAGTGAAACCTTTGATGATGCGGTTAGGGACTACATTTCTGGCATGACAGATCAGTACGCTATAAGAGTGGCTGAGTCGATTGCTCCGGGAATAGCCCGTGTTTTTAGTGGGAGGATTCTGTGACAAGCTGAGTGTCTAATTCTTGGAGTAATTCAGTTAATTCACTCCCTGCTATAATCGGGAAATGAGTCATAAATCGAACGATTCCCACACTGTGCCTTCGCAGTATCAGGATGTACTTCACTCAAGGATAGTTCAAAATAATGTTGTGCGCATTGAAGAACACCTTGAGGCAATGCAACGTGATCCCCATGGACTGGAGTTTGGACCCTGGAAAAGAGAGGTAGATGAAATCTGGAAGAGTTCATTTGAGCGGATCAATCAGATGGGAGAGTCTTCCCAAAGAAGCATTCTAGAGTCGATCCGGGAGACTTGGGTTACTTATATAACCCACTACGGAGCCGTTGAGGTGAAGTCCTAGCTGAAGAACAGGTATTTACCAGTTTGAATATAGATCGAGAGAGGTAGTTTTATAATGCCGGCTGAAGACAGAACAATTCCTATTCCCAATCTTGCTCAAGCAAGGCAAAAATCTTCGGTGGCTCATCAGATTCTGGTAAAGTTGAAGGAACAAGGTCTAGAGGAAAATTATGACGATGATTTGGCTAAACTCTGTACCGACTTAGGTGACTTGTGGGGAGCCCAACTTTCTTTCACAGAGCGTCTTGGTGATTTTCTAGACACCGAAACTGCAATAGATGATAGTTGGCGCAAGTTTGGTGACTCTCTAGCTGACATATGTTCGGAGCTTGAGCATATGGCGTGGCATATACAGAGTGTCAAGGGTCCCATTGAACGTATAGCTCAACGGGCATATCAAGCGGATGACCAGAACCCTTATGAGACGAGAGTAGTGTAGTTGGCTGACACTGATGCAATAAAATCAAGATTAGACGTTGTCGAGATTATTTCAGAACGGGTGCAACTTCAGAAAGCAGGACGTAATTACAAAGCTAATTGTCCGTTTCATAACGAGAAAACTCCTTCTTTTATTGTAGATCCCAGTAGACAATCTTGGCGTTGTTTCGGTCAGTGTGCTGAGGGTGGAGACGTATTTAATTTTTTGATGAAAATAGACCAAATAGAATTTGGTGAAGCGCTTGGAGTTTTGGCTCAGCGTGCAGGGGTTGAGATAGATACAGGGGGAGATCCTGAAAAGACAAATCTGCATTTTGAAATAAATAATATAGCTTCAAAGTTTTACCAAGAAGCACTTTTTTCCCCTGAAGGCTCCCTTGCAAAGACGTATTTGGATAAACGCGGTGTGTCTTTGGGAATCAGGGAGAAATTTGCCCTCGGTTATAGTCCACGGGGTCGAGATTCTCTGAAAACACACTTGGTTTTTCATGGTGTTGACCTTAATAAGGCAGCAGAATGTGGACTTTTGGTTCAATCAGATGATGGTAGAGTAAGAGATTTTTTCTGGGGCCGGCTCATGTTTCCAATTCATGACCGTCGAGGTAGGGTCGTTGGATTTGGCGCGAGAGCCTTAGACGATACGATGCCAAAGTACATCAATACCGCGGCGACTCCCTCTTTTGACAAGAGAAGAACCCTGTATGGTTTTCATCTATCCAGAGAAGCTATTCGGGCTTCCAATGAGGGTGTTATTGTTGAAGGCTATATGGATGTTATAACAGCTCACCAGTTTGGCTATGAGAATGTTGTCGCATCCATGGGAACCGCTCTCACTTTAGAACAAGTTCAGCAACTTCGTAATATTGCCTCTTCATATGTCCTTGCACTTGACCAAGATTCGGCTGGTAAAGAGGCGACGTTGAGAAGTTTGGAGACCTCATGGAAGATATTTGAAGATAGGGCGAGGATTAGAAATCGTGATATGTTTTCGCACAATCCCATCAGGTTGAGGGTGCTTTCGTTGCCCCAAGGAAAGGACCCAGATGAATTTATGAGGTCTGGTGAGGGCGAATGGTCAAAGGTAGTGGAGTCTGCCTTGCCGGTCATGGACTATTTAATCCCAGTGTTGGTGGAAAAATTTGATATTCATTCGTTGGGAGGGAAAGAGAGAGTTGTAGGTGCTCTTGCTCCTCTGCTAAGAGCCATGAGTCCGTTTGATCGAGATGATTATGTGGCGGTCCTTGCCAAAGTTCTCAGTGCTTCTCCAGAAACAGTTCGAATATCTTTGCAGAAAGCGCCCACGAGAGCACCGCGGGAAGAAAGGAATCCAGCTTCTAGCCCAAGTGGTGATATTTTGGATTTTTCAGTAAATATGCACGAATCTGGAGACAAGGTAAACAACGATTTTTTGGTTGAAGAAAGTATATTTGAGAAGAGGGCTCTCAGTGTTGAGGATCACCTTTTAGCATTAATCATGTCCAGGCCCGATCTCCGGAAGACGGTGTCTGATATGAATATTGAGCCCGACTTTTTTCACCGAACAGAAGATAAAGAACTATATAGGCTTTGGTTGTCAGCAGATCCCGACGAAACAGAAGAGTTCGAAGCCACTTTAGAGAGAGTATTAAGAGTGAGATTTGAACAACTTATAAAAAATTCGCTTCCCCCTATGACGTTTGCAGAAGCCCAGTTAGATTTAGATTACAGGGCTAGAAGGGTGATTAGGAACCAACTTAAGTTACAAGCACACAGTCTTGCCATTTCCCGAGATGGATCTGAAATGCCACCATCTGACGAAGACAATGAAGTCCTCAATAAAATCAATAAACGGATAGTTGAAACTGAAAATCCCCTTAGGTTCACCAAATAGATGTGTAGGATTTGGTAAAATATGATATGTAAATCAGTTATTGAGAGTAAGATGCATTCGGTTAGTGTGGTTTGAAGGAAAGGGAGTTAGTTTAAATGGACCAAGATAATGCCAAATTAAGTTTAGGTGGGGAATCTGAGCTACTAGATGGTGCAATCAGTAGCAGTCGTCAGAAAGAGGATGGATATCGTGCGGATGAAGGTGAAACTGGTGATGGAGTTGTAGAAATTGACGAGGATGAAGACGAGGATGAAGATGCCGGTGTAGTTGAGCTTGGCATGTCCAGGCCGGTTGCTAGAGATGAAGAAGACGAAGAAGATGAGAATGATGATTCTCCCCCGAGCCTTGAGGAAATAAAGGCTAAAGCCACTCGTGAATGGGAAAAAGAAATCGGAACTCCGGACGTCATAGATGATCCGGTGCGTATGTATCTTCGCGAAATAGGCAGGGTTGACCTACTTAAAGCACCAGAGGAGAGGGAACTAGCCAGGAAGTTTGAGGCGAAACGTTATGTCGAGAGGCTTGATGATGAACTTTCTGATGACGAGGACACAAGCCCTAGACCTCAGGAAGTAGCTCTTCATATGCTTCGAGTTGTGGCTGATAGCGCCGACATTATCACAGCTATTCTGAACGCAAAAGAAGTCCCATTTGATGGCACCCTATCGGACCTAATGCCTGGTGTTAACCCTGATATACGTGAAGCTATAGACGGAATATTCCAAGATGAGCTACTTGAGCAGGTTTCTGCCATCTATTCAGAATTGACCGATCAAGATCCGCCAGAGATGGATGAATTGAAAGAGATGATAAAACAGGCTTCTATCAATACTAGGATTATGCCAGACGATGTTGTCAGGTCTGTGGATCCCAGAGTGAAAATTTCTGAACTAAACGGAGTGCTAGATAAGGGCGAAATTTTAGATAAGATGGAGCCGTATCAACTTCTTTATCATCAGCATATTCAACGGCAGCGTGATCGTGGTGACGAGGCACAGCAACACCTCTCTGAAGCTAATCTTCGTTTGGTGGTTAGTGTTGCAAAAAAATACATTGGAAGAGGAATGTCTCTCTTGGACCTTATTCAAGAAGGAAATATTGGTCTTATACGAGCTGTTGAAAAGTTTGATTACAGAAAGGGATACAAATTCAGTACCTACGCTACCTGGTGGATTCGCCAGGCAATTACACGTGCCATAGCGGACCAAGCTAGAACGATAAGAATACCCGTACACATGGTGGAGACTATTAATAAGCTCCTTCGTGTGACACGTCGGCTAGTTCAGGAATATGGAAGAGAGCCGACCAGTGAGGAAATTGGTAAGGAAATGGAGATCAGCCCAGAGAAGGTGAGAGAGATACTAAAAATCTCTCAGGAACCAGTTTCACTTGAAACGCCGATTGGTGAAGAAGAGGATAGTCATTTAGGTGATTTTATACCTGATACAACAGCCTTGGCGCCAGTCGAAGCCGCCTCCTATCAGCTTTTGAGGGAACAAGTGACCGATGTTCTTCACACGCTAAATGATCGAGAGGCGAGAGTTCTGGAACTAAGATTTGGTCTAGAGGATGGTAGAAGCAGGACCTTGGAAGAGGTAGGCAAAGATTTTGGAGTAACTCGTGAAAGGATTCGGCAAATAGAAGCCAAGGCCTTGCGTAAACTTAGGCATCCGAACCGATCAAAAAAACTTAAAGACTATCTGGATGTAGAGTCCTAGGTGATAGAAAGGGGTGGCTCCACAGTCGATCTTTTCGACGGGGCACCTATGTCTGTTCGCCATTCAGACAACATAACCAGTCACACTAGTCCCGTAGTTGCAGTCGTTAGGACGTCTCCGGAGACAGTTCTGCATGATGTAAAGGCTGCGATGAAGCTTGCCGGGTATGCTGTCGCTCTTCCTAAGGACTTTGCCACCCTACTTAAGATCAACATTTCCTGGCAGCATTATTACCCCGCGTGCTCAACTACTCCGTGGCAGCTTGATGGGGTGATAAGAACTTTGGTAGACGATGGGTACAAAGACATAATTCCTACACACAATGGTACTGTGGTTGTGGATGCAAAGGAAGGACAAATTAAGAATGGACACAAGTTCGTAGAAGAGTTGCATAACCTTGATGCAATTCACCTAGAAGAGCAGAAATGGATACCATTTGAGTCCAAAGAAAAATTCCTCGTTCTAGACAAAATTTATAAACAAGGTATCCATATACCTGAAGTGTTAATCGGTAAAAACATTGTTCATCTACCAACGATGAAAACGCATGTGTTCACTACCATAACTGGGGCTATGAAAAATGCATTTGGGGGGCTATTAAATTTTCAGAGGCATTGGACACATTCTGTAATTCATGAAACTTTGGTTGACTTATTGAAGATCCAGAAACAAATTCATCCCGGAATATTTTCCGTCACTGATGGTAGTTTTGCTGGTTCCGGGGCTGGTCCTCGCGCTATGGACTGGCATGAAAAAAATGTAATTTTAGCTGGAGCGGATCAGGTCGCGGTTGACGCTGTGTCAGCTAGCATGATGGGATTTGACCCTATGTCTATCGAATTCATACGTTTGGCGCATGAAGAAGGCCTTGGGTGTGCCGATATTTCTAAAATAGATGTAAAAGGAGAGGATATTTCCAAGATTGACTGGGGGTTTGAGAGTAAGAATACGTTCGCTAGTAAGGGACAAAAAATGATTTACTGGGGGCCATTGAAGCCGCTTGAAAATATTCTCTTAAGATCACCGATAGCTCCCTGGGCCTATCTTGCCTCCAATCTATATCACAACGATTATTGGTATAGATTTAAGGGGAAAAAAAGGGCGGAGAAAGCCCTGGGAACTGGATGGGGACAACTTTTCAAAACGTATCGGTGAAGTGTGGAAATTAGGTTCGACCCGTTAGGGGTTCACCAGACGGCTATTTTGTAAGTACGAATCCCTTTTCTCCAGATACTCTTAGCTTATTAGGTTGCGGAATTATGACCGCTGCCAGACTGTCATCTATTTTAGATGCGTTAAATTTCCAAACAAGGTTAATAGTGTCGAGCGGAAGATTCGCAGTTTTAAATACAATCTCACTATATTTTAGTCGCTCGTTTATTTCCACAGAATTTCCTTGCCAAGTAGAAGATCCTGCAAGTTCACGTTCGAATTCTATAGTCACTGTGTTAGAGGAGTTATCTATAATGGCGGTCAGGTCTACGCCTTCTTCAATTCCAGGGATATGCGCTGGACCTTTATAGGATATCTGTGCCATTTCTTAACGTCCTTTCTGTGATTCCGTAGTAGTTTGAAGACTTCAATCTTTTACTGGTTCCCAAGCCTAAGGATAAGTTGAGAAACACTTGTTGGCAACTGCTTATAAAAGCTTCA
>CAJWWP010000043.1:0-13147 GCA_913048525.1 uncultured Chloroflexota bacterium | reverse complement strand
TCCCCGATTGATATCTGTATCAAGCAGACTTGCTCTGGATACCGATAAAAGCCGTTACCCTCAATATCCAGGCCAATCCAAGGCTCGCCTAGAGCTTCTGTCACCAGGGACAAAAGCCTCTCAGGCAAAGAAATAATTTCGGGAATTTCGTTAGCTACTATAGGACTCTTTCATTGATTATTGTTTTATAAGGAACCAGAATTTTAGAGCTGGGCGGGCCAGCGCGCTCAGTATACCCGATACCGATAGCAGATGTGCTGCCATAAAACAAATCTTTATCATTTGATATCTCAAGCTGATATGGGAAGAACAGAAACTTGCGATTGAATCGCGGTTCAGAGTAGCATCGCCGAAAAGTAACACTACCAATCCAAATTCTAGAGAATCCTGAATAATCAGTTCTCCAGGTGAAAATGCCAAAAGGAATAACCATGAAAATTACAGACATAACAGTAAACAGAGTCAGAGCTCCCCAGGGGGAAAATGCAAAAAGTTTTGTTGGTCGCCCCGGCCGACTCATACTTCAGATACACACAGACGAAGGTATATCCGGAATATCGGAGGCCGGAAGAAATCTTAAGGTTGTTCGATCCTACCTAGATGAATTAATCAAGCCCATACTTATAGGAACAGACCCCAGACGGCCTCGTAAAATCTGGGAACTTCTAACACTTGGAGATGGACAACAGGCAACCCGCTACCCTTCACAAATTGTTGGATCAATTGATGTTGCTTTATGGGACATCACCGGAAAAGCTGCAGGTATGCCAATCTATCAATTACTCGGGGGAGCACGACGAACTGAAATACCTCTTTACTGGAGTAGAGGAAACGGGTGGAGTAAGACTCCTGAACAAATGCTTGAGGAAGTACAGGAGGGGTATGACAAAGGATTCCGAGCCTTCAAAGTCAGAATGGACTGGAGAGATTACCGACAGGACTCTAATCCCACAAAGGATTTCGCTATCTTCAAAAAATGTCGCGAATGGTTGCCAGAGGAATGTACATTAGGGTTTGATGCAAACTGCGGATATTCTGTATCCACTGCCATAGAACAGGGTAAAAAATTTCAGGAACTGGGCATAGCACATTTTGAAGAACCTCTTCCTCAGTACGACTATCCAGGACTGAAACAGGTAGTAGATGCCCTAGATTGTGCCGTCTCAACGGGGGAACAGGAAATATCATCATGGCGATTTAGAGACATGATTGACTTAGCCAATCCAGACATACTCCAACCGGATGTATTGAATGTAGGGGGACTGTCTGAAATGATACGAGTTTACGAGATGGCAGTTGTACACAATAAGCCTGTAATGCCCCATAGCCCAAGTGTTGGAGCAAATTCCATGGCAAGCCTTCACCTCTATGCGACCATTACAAACGCAGTAAGACCCCACGAATTTTCTGAAGAATTTACGGGGCCAGCTGAAGAGGTAGCAAAGTTGTATCAGGAACCAATATTGCCTGTGAACGGGTCTATATCTATTCCCGATCGGCCAGGACTGGGACTGGAGATTGACCAGAAAGCATTCCAATCTATGTTGGACGAGTAGATAAAAGGAACGTAGACCTCCTTAGGGAAAGGAAATTTTAGATGAAATACGACACTATCATCATCGGAGCAGGGTCTGCGGGTTCAATTCTGGCAACCAGATTGACTGAGGACCCATCCCACTCAGTTTTATTGCTTGAGGCTGGCCCTGACTATCCCGACATGGAAAGCCTTCCCGAAGAAGTTAAATTTGGGTATGCAACTGGTACAGAAATTTCAACCAGTGACCATAACTGGCAATTCACAGCAAGAGGAACAGACGATGCTGAAATAGTGGTACCAAGAGGAAAAGTTACAGGAGGATCGAGTGCCATTAACGGACAGATATTCCTGAGGGGAATACCGGATGATTACGACAGATGGGCAGATATGGGAAACACTGACTGGGGTTATCAACAACTAGTCCCTTATTTCAACAAAATTGAAACTGACACAACTTACCAGGATGACCCCGGTGACTTCCACGGGTCTGATGGACCCATAATCTGCCACAGGTTCCCAAGAGAGGACTGGCTACCCGCATCCAATGCCTTCGAAGCGGCATGTCTCGATGCAGGATTTCCATCCTGTGAGGATGCAAACGCTCCTGGGTCTACGGGAGTGGGGCCTTTGCCGTTGAACAATCCAAACGGAATACGTTGGTCAACCGCAATCGGATATCTAAGCATGTCCCGCCACAGACTTAACCTGACAATTCGGGGCGATATCCACGTAAAACGCATTTTATTCGACACCAGCGAATATAGGCCGAAAGCCTACGGCATCGAAGCGGTCTCTGGAAACGAAACCTTTTTCGTAGAAGCCAACGAAATCATCTTGAGTGCCGGAGCAGTTGCATCACCTCAAATATTAATGCTTTCCGGTATAGGGCCGAAAGATCACCTTTCAGAACAGGGTATAGAACCTGTCGTTGATCTGCCCGGCGTCGGTAAGAATCTCGCCGATCATCCGATGCTTTATGTAACGTGGAAGACTAAACCAGAGGTCGATCTGGATGCACTGGGGCCACGAATCCAGCTAACCCTTAGATACACAGCGGAAGGGTCCGACTTAGAAAATGACATGATCGTCTATATGATGGCGGTCGCGAGTGACCGGCCAGAACGGGGGGGACTGCGTGCAAGTCCCGTCGGCATCCAGATGAATCTTTGCATCAACCTGGCCCAGGGCAAGGGAGAGGTGAAACTCAAATCGGGTGACTACAGAGAACAGCCTGATCTTGACTACAACTATCTCACAGAAGAAGAGGATAGACGACGTTTCCGGGATGGCATCAAGATGCTCGTTGACCTGGAGAATCATCCCGACATGGCGGCAATAATCGACGAACGACTGTGTCCTCTGGATTCTGAACTCGATTCAGAGGAGTCCATGAATGCCTGGATGTCCAGGGACGTGACGACTGGTCATCATATCTCTTGCACGAATAAGATGGGACCCGAAGAGGACAACCTGGCAGTAGTCGATCAATCAGGAAGAATCCATGGCGCCGATGGTATCAGGGTTGTCGACGCATCCATCATGCCGGAATGTGTGAGAGCTAATATCAACGTTACCGTTATGACAATGGCAGAACGGATAGCAGATATGATCGCAGTAGGGCGGTAAACACAAAACATTTTCAGGCCCATATTTTATAACAGCAATTCTGTACAAAAATATCTGGTAAATAGCCTTGTTAATCCAACGGGTTATTCCCATTTATGTTGACCTTATGACTGGTATTAAACCTGGGTCACATCCAACACCATCAACCCATGATCATTCAATAAATTTAGGAGAATACCTTGAACGAACGCTTTGAGTCAGGCCTGAAAACGCGGAAAGAAGTCCTTGGAAGTGATTACGTCGAAAATTCAATTCGAAACGCTACCGATTTCGACAGGCCATTTCAAGAATTTATTACAACATCAGCATGGGACGGGGTCTGGAACAGAGGTCCGCTAGACAGAAAAACCAAGAGCCTCATCACTCTCTCGGTCCTCGTAGCATTAAGAGCGGAGGACGAGATAGCCCTGCACTTGCGTGGGGCAATTAATAATGGACTTACTCCGGATGAAATTATGGCAATGTTTATACACGCATCCGTTTATGCAGGAGTACCATCCTCACTTACAGCAGTAAGGGTTGCAAAAAAAGTCTTCTCCGAGCTTGGAGTGATCTAGCGGAATTTAACCGCCTGAATAACAAAGTTACGCAGTTATTGCATCTACCTGTGAACTGTTATATCCGAGCACATCAGACAGAATTTCTGCACCGTGTTGCCCCAGTAGCGGTGCTGATTTGAGATCTACCGGTGAATCTGAAAGTTTAACGGGGCATCCCAACACGTCAAAAGTCCCGTGATCCGGGTGCTCTATCGGCGAAACCATCTCTCGCTCGATCAAATGAGGATCACTGAATATGTCTTCCGCATCCATCACCGCACTACAAGGTATTCCCGCAGAACCCAACACAGACATCACCTCCCTCTTGGAACGTTTAGAGGTCCAATTAGATATGACATCGTTAATGCTATCGACATTTTCCGCCGGGTTTTCAAACATAAGATCCCCAACAAGGTCGTTTCGACCAATTACCTTCATAAGGCCATCCCAGATATTGCGTCTGGCAGAAAGTGCCGTTATGTATACATAATCGTTGGGACCTCCTGGTTCACACGGAAAAATACCCGAACCAGCCCTTCCTGTCTGAGACCCTCTCCTTTTCTGGACACTTCCACTTTCAGCATAGTTACAAAGAGCCGTCCGAGTCAGACTGAGTACAGCATCTTGCATTGATACCTCAACGACCTGACCTTTACCTGTACTTTGACGCTGAATAATAGCGGCCAGTATGCCAATAACTGCGTGAAGACCAGTCCCACTATCGCCAATATTTGGACCCGGTTTCAGAGGCGGACCATCGGGTTCACCTGTTACTGCCATTGCTCCGCCAGCCGCCTGAGCCACCGGGTCAAAACTCTTATATTGACTGTACGGACCATAAGTTCCAAATCCTTTGATACGAGCAAGAATGACAGCGGAATTTAGATTAACAAGTTCCGAATAGTTATAACCAAGCTTTTCCAAAACACCAGCGGCATAATTCTCAGCTACAACGTCAGACTCTTTCACAAGGTCCTCGAAGGCCTTTCTGTGCAATTCATTTTTTAAGTCTAACGCTATGCTTCTTTTATTGGAATTGAAGTATAAGAAATATGCTGAATCCCTATCAAAATTCGTCGTAGCTACAGATCTACCAGGATCTCCACGCCCCGGCTGCTCAACTTTGATTACATCAGCCCCCAGCCATCCAAGCAACTGGGTACATGATGTACCTGCCTCATATTGAGTCATGTCCAGGATTCTTATCCCCTGCAATGCTTTTTCCATTTCCAATTCCTCCTCAGGAATACCTTAGGCCAACTTCATATGAGCTATCATATGAATATATCTGATATTTACTGTTTGCAGAAGCTGAAGTGTGCTAGTAATTCACTTTCAGAGGGGATGTATTAATGTCTGACATTAAAGTTTACGGAACAACATGGTGTGGGGACTGCACGAGAGCAAAACTATTCATGGACGAAAACGGTGTTTCTTATGACTGGACTGACGTTGATGAAGAAACCCAGTATCAGGATTACATCAAGGGGCTAAACAACGGTCAGATGAGAGTACCGACCATAATATTCCCGGATGGTTCAATACTCGTCGAACCCAGTAACGAAGAGTTAGCCGAAAAAATCCCTGTGTGAGATTTTCTTGCATCACTAGGTAACGGGATCTGTGCCAATTATTCCCGTTTCTAAAAGTGTCTTAACAGAGTTTTCAGACCATCCCAATCTGTTTTTCAACACCTCGTTTGTGTGCTGACCCAAAGTTGGAGCCGGCATACGGATGGATGCAGGAGTAACACTAAAATCCCATGGTGGAGAGACATGGTAAAAAGACCCGGTACTCGGATGATCCACCTCAAAAAACATACCCAGCTCATGGAAATCATCCGAAGTAGCTACCTCAAATAGATCGTTCACCGGCTCACATGGAATTCCAACTGATCGTAGAGCATCAGTAAATTGTGTTGAATCCCATCCGGCTACAATTTTTGAAATGGATCCATCTAATTGAAAACGATAACTCTGTCTTGAAGACAGGGTTAAAAAACGAGTATCCATCAGCTCATCTGGGTTTCCCAGACTGTTTTGAAACGCTTCCCACTTTGCCTCATCTTCTACTGTCAGAGCAATCCATATCCCGTCCAAAGATAAATAGCATCCCTGGGGAGTAACGTTCCTATTGAAGTTCTCCTGTCTTTCGGGAATATTTCCTGTCAGGGAATACTCCATAATATATTCTGCGAGAAGACTCAGAGTCGCCTCCTGTTGGGAAACCTCCACACACTGTCCAAGTCCTGTTTTCTGTTGCAATCTAAGAGCGGTCAGAGCGGCCCCTGCGGCGAGAATTCCACTGAATGCGTCTGTATGCATTATTCCAGAATTGAGAGGTGGACCACCTTCATAACCCATCAGATAAGACATTCCAGAGGCTGGTTCCGTAGTTCCACCATTCCCGGCGAAACTGGAATAAGGTCCGTATGTCCCGTAGGTCGGCATTCTAACCATAACTAAATTTTCGTTTATCTTTTTTAAAGATTCATAGTCCAATCCCAAATTTCCGATAACGCGGCCTGAAAAATTCTCAACAAAGAGATCGCTGGAACTCACCAGATCGATCAGAGCGGATTTACACTGATGATCATTGAGATCCAAAGTGATGCCCCTTTTATTTCGATTAACCCCATTAAAAAGTGCATTCCTGTCCCACGGGCGTAAACCAGGTTCCTTATCAGGATAGAGTCCATTTAATCTTGGGGGAAATCCCCCGCGCCAGGGATCAATTCTAGTTACAGACTCCACCTGGACAACATCCATGCCCAGATCAGCAAGCAGCTGAGTACAATAAGCGCCCGCCCATGCCTGTGTGAGTACAGTCGCCTTCAAACCACTCAGAGGGCCAGAGGATGTTGTAGATTCATATGACCGTTTTTTTGATTTCGCAACTGGTACATTACCACCAGTGATCAAGCAATCTTTGGGATCAGGAGCCCTATTCCTGAATTGCGTGGGAGTTTCTGATAGCTTGACCGGTGAGGAAGGCATCTTAAAACCATCAGAATAATCAAAAAGTGCCCCTCTTTCCCTGAGATGCTCGTCCTTGAAAATATCTTCCATTGACTGAGCTTCACCTACAAGAATTCTTAAAGGACTCAATCCTTCAAACAGTTCTTTTTTCGTATATTGGCTCAACCGTGGTAAGAGTATTTCAGCCAGTTCCGACTCACTCGCCCTTCTTTTTGCCGCCGTATCATACCTGGGATCGTTGGCAAAATCAGGATCTTCAAAAAATATCCAGAGGTGTTCCCACGTGGGTTCATGGCGAACGCTCATTGTGACATATCCATCTTTACAGGGAACCAGTCCAAAATGGAGTCCCTGTTCCTGCTGCGATCGTGGATCCTGAGTATGTAGGGCACCCAAAAGGTAAGGTCCATAGCTCGACAGCATAGTTTTAAGAATAGATATATCCACAGATTGTCCAGTACCTGATATATCTCTCCGTACAAGTGCTGAAACAAGACCTAAAAATGCATTAGCCCCGGCCATGAATTGCGATTCGGTACCGGGCTCTTTTAAGGGCGTATGACCTGGGTTCCCATTCACACTGCAGTAACCCGTCAATGCTTGCATCGTGAGATCACTGTATGGTCTTGAGGTCCATGAGTTCTCTTTACCAAATGGCGTTATAGAGCATGCAATTGCCGTGGTGGGAAGAGCGGAGATAATCGTTGATATATCGGCTTTAGATCTTTCATCGTCGGAAAAATCTTCAACCATTACATCCAAATCTGATACAAGATGCAGAACTGACTCAAATCCGTCGCTGTTCTTAGCTTGAGGAATTGGGAGTTTGTTGTAATTCAAATAGTGGTAGATCGCTCCAGGATCTTTATTCGAACCATCCTTCCAATGGGGACCATAACCAATCGAAAGGTCTTTTCTATCTGAAAGAGAACCCTTGTAGACATTGGCACCATGGTCGGCAAGCATCCTGGCACAGTAAGCACCCGCAAATCCAGACGACAGATCCAGAACTTTAAGATCGGAAAAAGGGTTCATCAACCCCCGTCACCAAATTTCTTGTCACGATTCCGGGCACGATCTATCGATGTAACTCTCTCATCACCGGCCAACTCACGTCGATGAGACAACCCCAGAGCATGATTATGAAACCCTGCCATCACACTGTTCCTGTATCCCATCTGATCCTGAACCTGATTTAAAGAAGCTTTTGAAAGACGTAAAGCAAACGGATCTTGAAGTGCTATTCTCTGAGCCAGTTCCATCGTCTCTTCTTCAAGTTTGTCCCGCGGCACAACTCTGTTTACAAGTCCAAGCCGCTCCGCTTCATGAGCACTCATCCAATCACCCGTAAATAGATATTCTTTCGCCTTCCTTATTCCTATTTCCCATGGAAGCGAAACAAATTGAACATGAGGTCCTCCCCACCTGACGGTTCTGTCACTGAATCTTGCATCTTCAGAAGCCACGATGAGATCACATGAAGACGCAAGAATTATTCCACCCATGATGCAGTACCCATGTACCCGGGCAATAGTCGGTTTTGGAAAGTCCCTCCAGCGCAAGGTGTTAGCTACATTCTGTTGCCAGCTACGTTCATATTCTCCTGCGGTCCCTGGCGAATAGGGTCGCTTTTCACGATCCTCCATCTCCTGCGGACTACCAAGATCATGACCGGCCGAAAAATGTTCTCCCGCGCCAGCCACAATTACTACCTTTACAGAATCATCCTGAGCGGCGTCATCAAACGCCTGGTCCAACTCTTCTCTCATTATGCGACTCTGGGCGTTAAGTACCTCGGGTCGATCTACTGTAATAGTAAGTACCGCTCCGTCCTGTTCAAGAAGTAAATCAGTGTAATCTCGTGTGGTCGACATCTCAGTACTCCAGGTTAATGTTTATTTAGGTTCAGAATTATACTTTGGCATCTTCACAAAGGTATGTCCGAGAAATGACAGTTGCAATATAATTGGCAGCAGCTAATATACTCCGCTGACCAATAGAAAATATTTGGAGCCAGGTATTAATGATTGAATTTTACTGTACTGTTCAGGAAGGATGTATTCCCGATAGCGTCCGCGGTAGTTTGGAAGAAGCGATAACACAATGCTGCTTCAGTGCGCTTGGAGAAGATCAGGGACCAGTGGATATAGGCTGGTCAGAAATACCTGAAGGGTTCGGATTTCGCGGGGGCCGGCCATCAACAACTTCTATAGTCAGGGGCAGGATTCCTGATGGATGTGATACAGAGACCCGGACAAAACTCTTAATGAGTCTCGGAGATGAGTGGTGTCGAATCACGGGCGCAGGAAAAGATGAAGTTTTAGTGGCTGCAAGAGACTGGAGCTATAAGGGTTGAACCGGAAAAAAGGAGAATATTAATGCCGTTTTACAGATGTTTGATACCGAAGGATTCTATTTCCTATGAGAAACGAAGTGAAATAGCAACCGCGATCACAGATGTCCATTGCGGTATATCAGCAGCGCCGAGAAATTTTGTACACGTAGCGTTTATTGAAACTGAAGAAGGTGAGTCAGTACCGAATTTATACGGAACAGCGACCATAGAGCCAGGTACCAGATATTTTATTGCTGGAGGGAATCGCGCAGGGAGACCTCCCGAAGTAAGAGAAACCATTCTGAACGGGATTATTGATAAATTTTGCGACATAACTTCAATATCGCATAACGAAATTAGTGGCATCATCACTGAAGGTCCAGCCTCATGGACTATGGAAGATGGACAGATCCTCCCGGAACCAGGCGAAGAACCTGCGGAATGGTATGCACATGACGCGGTCACTGATTAATTATCCTGGAGAAACAAATTCTCAAAATTTCCTGTTCGGTTAACCGTAAGAGGATCCCGCTCGAAGATCAGGAAATATCGCAAATATCCGGCAGTCTCCCCGCGAGCTTCAAGCTCTGCATAAGATCGTCATATTCTGATCTATCCACTGGCAACTCTACCTTCTCACCAGTACAGCCAGACAATGTTATAGCCGCAACGAGTTCCTGAGCTCTAGACCCTTCTTCCCCGGTAATAAGAGGGTCTCTTCCCTCCTGAATTGCTCTACAGAAGTCATCAATGGCCGGGGCGTGTGTTCCTTTTGCAGACCCGAAGTCGAAAGTTTCAGAAGTGGAGTCTGGAGGAACAAATTTAACCGTTCTGTCAGTTTCAAGAAATTCCTGGACGGGGGTATTCATCCTGTGAAGTGTTACCTTCCAGTCATCCATAATAATAGCCCCGTTTTCCCCGTAAATTTCGATACGCTGTTTATTGGGAGCCTGTACAGTGTCACATTGAATACTTGCAAGGGCGCCATTTCCATATTCAAGAATAGAACTCGCGTAATCCTCAACTTCAATTCTATGTTTGAGGGTTCGTAATACTCCCGTGACGGTTTCTGGCATACCCATCAACCAAAGAAACATGTCGATAGCGTGTATACCCTGGTTTATCAAGGTACCGCCTCCCTCATATTTCCATGTGCCTCTCCAGTCCAACCGATCGTAATAGTCCTGACTCCGGAACATGGCACTGATCATATTGCCCCGATAAATATTCCCGATTTCACCACTCTTGATCAGGTCACGCATTTTTAGAGCTTCGGGACGAAAGCGATTGTTGTACAAAACTCCAAGAGTAAGTTTTGCTTTCCTGGCCGCTTTCACCATTTCGTCAGACTCTGACGGAGTGACAGATATAGGTTTCTCCACCAGAACGTGTTTCCCCGCACTGATCGCTCTGAGAGTGATGTCTTTATGGGACGGATGGGGAGTGGCGATGATGACTGCGTCAACATTTGAATCTTCAAGAACATCATCCAGAGACGGATGAGCGGTTACTGATAATTGAGATGCCTGTTGTATAAGAGGAGCCTGTTTGCGGGCACTAACACCAACCAATTTGCATGAAGACAACTCTGATATCGCGTCAATATGGGTCTGACCGATTGCGCCTGTGGAACCGATTATGGCTAGTTTTATAAGTTCCATGCTTCCTGGTTAGATCCCCCGTGGCAGTGAAAACTCTGTCACCATTGTACAAAGGCGGGAAGCTGTGTGCACCTGTGTAATCAGGTATGACTCCAGACATTTTCCCCTGTTTATTATCCATGGATATCTCAAGCTGAAGAGCAGCATCCATAGTTGTATCAGTCGGGCCCCCGAGTTGCTCTGTATCTCTGGCCTAGTTTCCGGACATTGCTAACTATAGCGGGATTGAATGACGCGACTAGAAAGCCTTTTGGTTGTGGTATACCTGCATCGGGTCCCAGCAGTCTGACAACAGATTCATCAGTGTAATAACCATTGTATGCAAGGGTTACGAATTCGCCAAACATTCGAGGATATTGTTCTTGGATTATCTTGAGCAATGGTTCCTTCGATGAATCGGCGATGTCAGAGAAAGGCTTCCCATAGCATGAGCCTGCCTTTGCGTCCGCAACGACCATGATGTCCAATACTACCCGTGCCGTGACTGACGACATCTCAGCGGCCCCTTCGACGTAACTTGCTGCAATCTCACCAGCGGCAGGCATTTCCCCTTCTTTGGGTATTATATGATCAAGCAACTGTTTCAGGAGGACACGTTGAGTATCAGTCAGTAAGGCATTCATTCTTATGTCCTTAAAGATACCTTCGGTTTCGTTTAATGTAATCGGCGGTACGCAAGGCAATAGCCTGAATGGTACTGGTTACATTCACCGCTCCGGAGGTGACGAGCACGCTACCGTCGACAAGAAAGAGGTTTGGGACTTCATGTGCCCGACCCCAGCTGTCTACCACTGAATGCTCAGGATCAACGCCTGTGCGAGCCGTTCCCATGAGATGCCACCCTCCGAACTTTGGTACACGATTCGGTGTTACCTCACGCGCACCGGCAGCTTCAAGAACTTCTGTTGCACTTCTAATACCATGGTCGAGAATCTTGTTGCTGTTATCCCCAACTCGATAAGTTACCTTAGGCGCGGGAATACCATCGCTGTCGCTAAGGAGCGGATCAATAGTAACCTGATTGTGTTCTTCGGGAAGGTCTTCCACTAACACCGCTACATTGATTGAGTGATTGAACCGTTGCTTAAATACCTCATGGTGTCCTGATCCCCACGGGAGGGGTTCCCCTTTTGTACCACCCCGGGCAGCCCAGAGAGGGCCTGAATCGTGGGTGACCTGGAACTGATAACCACGCAAAAATCCGCGGCTTTCGTCGGTCTCGTAAAAATGGTGGCTGTAGATGCTATTAGAGACTGGGCCATGATTACTCTCAAGATCATCTTCGAAATATCCTGTGACAAAAGCCGCTGGATGAAACATGAGGTTTTTACCAACCAACCCACTCCCGTTGGCGAGACCGTCAGGGAAACGATGCGAACGTGAGTTAAGTAACAAGCGTGGGGTGCCCACACCATTACACGCTATAATTATAAGTCGCGCTTTTTGTTCATGTAGACGCCCATCACGATAATAGAGCGCCGATTGTACCCGGCCATCAACTCCAACAACGAGTTCCCTGACACGAGCCCTCGTCTCAAGCCGTGCACCGGCCCGAAGCGCGGGTGGCCAATACGTTATATCCGTACTAGCCTTTGCCCCGGTCATACAGCCAAGGTCGCACGAACTCCCATAGTTACAAGCTCGTCGACCTTCTTTGTACGCTGTCGATGCGATAGCGGCATCAGCGGGCCACCAGTGCCATCCGAGTTTGTCGAAACCTTTCGCAATAGTCTCGCCATGCGGTCCCAGCGCGAGTGGTGGCATAGGTCTCGGTGACTTGGTCGGATAAAACGGGTCGCCGTCCAAACCTGAGACTCCCATCATACGATCGTTTATATCGAAGTAAGGTACAAGTTCAGCATAATCATATGGAAAATCATCCGCGACACCGTCTAAAGACCGAACCTTGAAATCGGACGGGTGAAACCGAGGAAAATGTGCTCCCCAATGAATGGTACTGCCCCCAACAGCGTTGTACATGAGAGGTGCTATTGCGGATTCGGCATTATTGACCGGGTAATCTACCGCGAGCCCCCGGCTATTCGGGTCAGGGTGGAAGTCGGACCAACGACTAAGTTCCCAGCCGCGTTCGTCTAAATGATACTGGGTTGGTGCCACCCAATCCCCCTGGTCAAGGCACATTACACTGATGCCGGCATCACTCAAGCTCCAGGCGACCGCTGCACCTGTAGCTCCTGCCCCAATGATCAGTACATCCAATTCGTTACTATCGGTGGGTTTCGACAATAATTCTGCCTCCTTAGAGAGTATGTCCGCTATTAAAAGGCTTCGATTCGCCCTAGATTTGCAGCTAAAAAGTACCGATAAATGCTTGCGGCACAAGGTCAGACCCGGGAGATTACATTCATCCTAGGTCATTCACGAAGCGACACTCAGCTACTGGCTCAAAAAAAGGTGTCTGGAAAACTTCACCTTGCGTGAAGCTGTGATTACGAACGGAATCGAGAACA
>CAJWWP010000042.1:0-13489 GCA_913048525.1 uncultured Chloroflexota bacterium | reverse complement strand
CTGTTTCATGAACTAACTGTATTTGAGATTTGAAATCTTTCCATGTCATTTTTCCCGTGAAAGAGCTTCCAGTAAGTTTTTCTCCGATTCCCACTATTCCTTCATCGGTAGATAGTTCCAAAATAAGAAAATATTTACCACCAACGTACCATTCTTCCGTTTGCCCGCCTCCACCAGTTCTTACTCCTGGTTCATTTTCAATAACATAAGTCTTTACACCTGTTACTTTCATATGTTCTCCATTTTTCCCAAATTCACGATATCAAGCGACTTTATATTGGGCTGGTATTAGTGTCAATTTCTACCTATTCCAACTTCTTTCAATCCAAGCAACAGCCGTAGGAATATTCTGCCCCGCGAGCTCTACCAGCATCACGTTTGCGACCCATCCTGCTAGTTGATTCAGCGCTTCTTCCCTTCTAAATCTGTTAGTTCCAGCGGACGCACCCTAACACCACTTTCTTGCTCGAAAAATTCCATAATTGCCCAATATTCTTTATCCGCCCAGCCGTTTGCTAAACCGGCGAGAAACGGTTGTAGGGCCGCAGAACCAAGTGCTAATGGCACTGACAGATTTTGAGCCATCTCATTGGCCAACCTGACATCCTTGCCGATGGTATGCAGACCCTGGTTGGCAATCTGACCGTGCGGTGGTTCGGCACTGTGTAAAGAGATCTTGTCGACCAAGCCTTCAAAGACCTTATTATCCCCACTGCTAGCACTGATCACCTCCTTCAATGTCTGCACGCTTAAGCCCGCCTTCACTCCCAGCACAAGAGCTTCCATAGTGGCAACCATATTAATTCCAGCAAGCATATTGTTGACCAACTTGACAGACGCCCCTGCTCCGCTTTCACCAGCGTGAAAAATTCTATCCCCAAACGCTCTGAACACCGGCATTGCCTTGGCCACGGTCTTTGTGTCACCACCCACCATAATCGACAATGTCCCTTCCTGACGTTGATAGAGGCCGCCGCTCACTGGAGCATCCAACATGGCCACGCCTTTATCTGACGCTTTCTCGGCAATGGTGTGAACAACCTCCGGACTAATGGTACTTAGTTCTACGTAAATATCACCGCTTTTAGCACCTGCCAAGACACCGTTTGGACCTAATGCCACCTCCTCACTAGCTGAGTTTGACGGTAGACTGGCTAACACTAAGTCCGAAGCTTCGGAAACCTCGCGAGCGTCACCGGCAACTCTGGCACCGTACTGCTCAAGCTCCTTCAAAGGTTTCTCGCGCAAATCAGTGACCGTGAGATCGAAGCCTGACTTAGCAATATTTATGGCTATTGGCTTGCCTATACCGCCGAGGCCTATAAATCCTACTTTCATCGCTCCCTCCTTTAAAAATGTTAAGCAGACTTGTTGGATGATATCGTGTACGCAATCGACATGTATCGTTCCTGGTAACTTAGGAGTAGTAATCAATGGATGACATAAATATCGGGTTTATTGGTCTTGGGAATATGGGACAGCATATGTGTCTGGCTTTGATTCAAAATTCATATAAAGTCACGATTCACGATATCAATGATAAAGCCGCTTTACCTGCACTGGAGTTGGGGGCTGCATGGGCAAATAACCCAAAGGAAGTGGCACTAAAAAGCGACATAATATTCACGTCCTTGCCCGGGCCCACTGAAATAGAGGCCGTCGCTACAGGCGAAGATGGAATATTTGACGGCATTAACAGTGACTCAGTTTGGGCCGACCTAAGTACTAGCTCTCCTGAATTAATGAGAAGACTAAACGAAACATTCGCATCGAAGGGAGTATCAATATTAGATGCTCCTGTAAGCGGTCGCCGCTCGGATAAAAACGGCGTAACCCTGAACGGCGTTCTATCAATAATGGTGGGAGGAGATGAGAGCACATTTATTAAGCTCCAACCTATCTTTGAATCTTTTGGTAATAAGGTCACCTACACGGGTCAAATAGGTTCTGCAACCATCTGTAAATTGGCAAATAACATGTTTCAATATGGACTTGAGAGACTATTGGTTGAATCCCTAACTCTTGGAGTGAAAGCCGGAGTCCCGGCAGAAATACTAATGCAGTGCATAAAGAATGGAGCGGGAGGCAGTGGACGCATTTTGAATGTATCCATGCCGGATACTTATTTGCAGGGCAAATTTGAAGGGGGTACCGGGTCGGAATCAACCTTTTCAATCTCTAAGAAAGATATGTCACTCGCACTGGAACTTGGCCGTGAATTGGACGTGCCCCTGCAGATAGGAACTGGTACGTACAATGACATGACTGCAGCTGTAAACAGGAAAGAATGGGCTAATCTGAATTACAGGGTTTATCATCTCCTCCAGGAAGAAAGGGCCGGCGACGTAGAAGTTAGGATTCTACCGAAAGAATGAATCTCTCCTCATGTGAACCCTTCACGCTAACATAGCGACATACGAATGTCATAAGTTCCATGAACCTTCGAAAACCCTGTCAAATGCCAGGGCCCATGGCGGACGGAGAAAGCCTAGAGCCCGTACATCCTCAAGCCAAAATCCGTAAGGTGTATGTCTAGAGTAGGCACTGCCTCCAATGACTTTACTAATTCGTACTAGAATCGATTCTGCAAGTTCAGCTACCGATTCTTTTGCTAACAGAGAATTGCGACCTCTGGAGTTTCCTATTTCTACTTGACGAAGCATCCCCTCATAAGCCTGTTGGACCAACCATGCTTCCATTTCCACTTTCGCCCACTCGACGCGTTCGTAAGATCGCATAAGGTCACGTTTCGACTCCAAGTGCTGGCGTGCGGTTGTGACAGCGGTCTCCACAATACCTGTAATCACAGCAACGAACAAAGCCCCCCCCGGCCTATCCATACCCGCTAAAATTGCACGTCGATCGTCTCCAGGAAACGCCAATCTTGTGGCAGGAAATTTATCAAAACCCATCCCATGACTCTGTGTAGATGTCATGCCATGTCCGTCCCAGGGAGCAATAAGTTTAACTCCCGAAGAGCCATCCCAGACCAAATCACGCATGTCCAAAACGAAAGTGTCTGGATCAGTCTCACCATCTGGCACAGCGTGTGTAACCATGTACGAGTTTATACCTGAACCGCTCCCAAAATGTTTTTGGCCGCTCAATAGATACTGCACCCCGTTACTGAGCAGTTTGGCTGAAGAGCTGGACTGGGTATTGTCTCCTCCACTACCTGGTTCGGATATTATTGTTCCCCAGAAGTGTCCATCTTGTACTGTTTGGAAAGCCCATCGGCGTTGTTCATCCCACGCTTCAGAATAAGGTTCTGGGGCCTCTGAGATCGATGTCCAACCAGTAGATTGAATCACAGCAGGATGCATGGCTGCCACAAGGGCTACAGACGAATCGCCATGGGCAAGAGTTTTAAGAATTTCGCAGACCATCCGAGTCCCCACGGTGTCACCATCCCAGATTCCCCCAAACGTAGTGGGAACAGCCACCATCAGGTAACCGGATTCGCGAAGCCTATCAAAATCTTCCGTTACTAGTTCACGCCGCCTCTGTCTTTCCGAACGTTGAGATGCGAAATCGCATGCGATTTCCCGAACATTGTTCAAAATAGACTGAGAATCATCGCCCGGCACACCAGTCATTTTATGCATTGATGTTCCTCCGAGTTTTGGTTTTCGTTAGTTCAATGAGGTATTGTGGACTAGATTCTTGAAATATTCCTAACAATCCTCATCCTTTATTGGAACTTTTATTTGTTGCTTCTCTTTACCCAATTTCTGAAAGTATGAACTGACGGTATAGATTAATTGGTTTGATAAATACCCTAGCATTATCACGCAAGTAATTTGTCTGCGAGATCAGAGAAATCCTGCCCATGTACGTCGAACATTTCCAAGGGCACGCTCGGCTCTTCAGAAAACGTGTTGTTGGATATATTCCGCGCCTTTTCCAATTCTCTGTAAACGAATGCGGTTTTAAAACCTGCTTCCTTCGCAGCCATAAGGTCGCTTGTGTGCGCTGCACACATAATTATCTCGCTTGGAGATACATTCAGTAGTTCAGCTGCATGGAGATACGACCCAGGATCTGGTTTATATTGCCTTAGAAATTCACACGATATTAATCCATCCCAACTAATCCCGTTAAATTTCGAACAATCCACACCTATTGACCAGCTCAATACTGTCAAAGGTATTACTGTGTACCTATCTCTGAGCCTTTCAATGGCATCCGGTGCGTCATCCCAGGCTTCCAACCTGTGCCACACAGCATTTAGATCATCCCTTTCAGATTTTGATAAAGTGAGAATATCGCTTGAGTCAATTACATCGTCTAGGACTTTTCTGTGTATTTCATCAGCATTCATCCTGGGTATTTCTCCGCTCCGGACTTTAGCAAGCATGTCGAACATACCGTATCTCCACTCACTTGCGAATCGAAATACGTCTAGTTCCTTTTCTTGGTGTCTGGCTATTGCTTCTAATTCCTTCTGGATTGTTCCTCTCCAATTAAATACGGTTCCACCTATATCCCAAGCAAGAACCTTGATTTGTTTTAAATCTACCAATTAAATTTCCCCTTACACTAAATGACTATTTGACCTCAAACCATTTATCTCCCCCGAAAAGTACTACGTCTAAATATCAGGGCAGTTTATCACCAGACTAGAATATGATTGTTCAAAAATCGCTAAGTGAATTTAAGGAGCCGAAATGAGATTAAATAACAAGATTGCCCTAATGACGGGGATTGGTCAGGGTATGGGTAGGGCCACAGCGAAATTATTCGCCCAGGAAGGAGCGAAGGTCATTCTCACAGCTAGAACAGAAGAGAAACTTCAGGAGACAGCAACGCAAATACAAAATTTGGGTGGAACTTCTATCGTTGTACCTGCTGACGTATCTGTCAGGGAAGAAGCGAAATCAGTAATCAGCAAGATTATTGAAGAATTTGGACGCTTGGACATTATTTACTCTGCCGCCGGCGGTAATTTTGACCCCTCGCGTAAATTACAAGACGTCGATGAAAAGTTCTTTGACCAGACTATTTCTAACACGGTGAATAGTCTTTATAACCTTGTACATGAAGCAAGACCAATTATGAAGAATCAAGGTGGTGGTTCAATCGTGTCAGTTGCCGCTAGTTTCGGCGTCAGACAGGAAGGCAACTCTGCGTATGGTGCGGCAAAAAGCGCAGTTATAGGGTTAACTAAAAATCTGGCACGTGAGTTGCATGAGGAAAATATACGGGTAAACAGCATTGCGGCAGGTTTATTTAGAGGATCAATAGGTGAAGGTAAAGTATTGCCTGCAGAACCTACATTGTTAAGAATAGGTTATCCGCAGGACATTGCCTATTGTTCTTTATTTTTAGCCTCTGACGAGTCTTCTTGGATTACTGGTCAAAATATTGCAGTAGATGGTGGGGTAGATGTAGGTGCACGTGATATATGGAAGTACGAAAGATAATAATTTGCATGCCGGTTGTCGTTTAGCTAAAAACTTTTGTCTATGAGACCGTTTCGGTAGAAAATTCATATTTGAGAAATTCGCTGTTATGTGCTTTGTGGCATTAAAGATTATTCTCTTTAGCACCTGATATTTGTGATGACCGGATGTTTATCTGAAAAGGCGAAAACAAAGACATATCCAACTTATGCACCCCAGATAACAACTAGTAAATCAACAAATGTAACCTCTGTGTCATCAACTTACACCAAGTCTTCCAGCATGTCGGTGATAGTGGAGGTCACCAGAGTAATCGATGGTGACACAATTGAGGTACTTTTTAGAAACGGTGAGGCCGACAAAGTCCGACTTTTAGCCATAGACACCCCTGAAATTGGCTCAGCTAACAAGCCTAATAAATTTAAGGGGGTAACCGATATTGAATGTTTACACGATTGGGGAGTTAAAGCCTATGAAAAAGCGAAATCTACGTTGGAAGGGAAAGACGTAACCCTAATCTTTGATGAACTGTCTGGAAGAAGAGGTTACTACGATAGATTACTGGCATATGTTGATATGAGTGGCATAGATTTTAATGAAACATTGATTGATGGCGGATACGCGCGAGTTTACGAGGAAGGTAATAGTTCCAGAAAACAATCCTATCTACTCAAGCAAGAACAAGGAATCAAGTATGGAAAAGGACTCTGGGGGACATGTTCGTCAAAATAAAGGTGTCGAGAATAGTACCGAAATGCATCGTACACAAAGGTACTCTACCGTTGGTTAGGAAGCCGTAACACCGCCATCGATCACCATTTCACTGCCTGTCATATAAGACGATTCATCAGATGCTAGGAACAGTGCTCCGTAGGCTATTTCAATAGGCTTGGCAATTCTTTGTAGAGGGACTGTATCTTTAATTCTTTGTTTAGATTCATCCCCCTGGATCCTATGAGCAATCATGTCCGTATCCACTCCACCTGGGTGGATTGAATTTGCCCTTATGCCATATTGGCCGTATTGCACCGCAGTGGATTTAGTGAATATCCTAACTGCTCCCTTTGAAGCATTGTAGACGGGTTGGATGGTTGGTTGTCCAATTATTCCAGAAATAGACGATACATTAATGATAGATCCACCACCGGATTTTTTCATCTCAGGGATTACATATTTTGTACCTAAGAACACACCTTTGGCATTTATATCCATCACGTTGTCCCATATTTCTTCCGAAGTGTCGTCGTTTGTCCCCCAGACTGCGATACCAGCGTTGTTTAATAAAATATCAATTTTTCCGAATTGTCTTACCGTCGCTGAAACAATCTTTTCCCAGTCTTGCGAACTCGAGACATCTTGGTGCATAAATAAGCATTCACCACCAAGTTCTATGATCTCTGCTTCTAATTTCTTACCTTCATCATCAAGAATATCCGTTATGACGACTCTCGCGCCTTCCTCGGCAAATAATCTCGCTTCCGCAGCTCCTTGCCCTCTAGCCCCACCAGTGATTAAAGCTACTTTCCCCTTCAGTCTCATCTCCGACCCTCCTAATTAAGTTCCTTTATAGTGAGTAAACAGACTGCAATCTCCGAAATTAACTAGTTTCAAAGTCTTGTCTCAAAATGGAAGTGCTAACGGGGTGTGGGAGCCGACGGTGGAAAATATTCCTGAACTGGAATTTCAATCACCGAAGGCACATTATTTTTTACTGCTTCTGTAACCACATCCGTTATTTCTGATGGATGATCTACATAGTATCCTTTTGCTCCAAAAACCTCTGCCAGTTGGTCAAATCGTGGATTTTCAAGATCCACGCCCACATATCTTTCATTGTGTAAAGCTTTCTGCTGGGACTTTTCTGCTCCCATACAATTATTGTTCAACACAATACTGACTGAAGGTATATTGTGCCGTACAGCTGTATTCAATTCTCCACAGGTATAAAGAAAACCTCCGTCACCATGAATACTAATTGCAGCTCTTTCCGGCCTGCCAAGTTTAGTCCCCAATCCAACGCTAAAACCCATTCCCAACGCACCCTGTCCAGCGTAGTTAAACATGGTTCTCGGCTCTTCGAAAGAAATCCTGTCATAGGAAAGTCCGGGTGCCACACCGGCATCGATCGTGACCATTGAGCCTTTGGGTAATGCTTTAGTTAATTCAGGGAAGACCTGCTGTGGCATCATTGGGTCAGAGTTTAAAGTTCTCTCTGACTGTAGTCTTTGTATTCGCTTCCTAGCTATGGATTGAAATTCTGATTTCCAAGAATTATTAGTTTTACCAGTGGAAGAAATCTCACACACCGCCTCTATTATCTGTTGAGCTACCCTTTGCGCATCTCCAACGATGCCGACAGTCACTGGGTAATTTCGGCCGATCTCAATAGGATCGATATCTATCTGGATAATCTTTGTGTCTTCATTGATAACACTATAATCCCATGAACTGGAACCCTGGTTGATCCTAGTACCCAGCGCGAGTATGACATCCGCTTTGTCCATTACTTCATGTGCTTCTCCCGAACCGCGGCCACCAGGGGAACCCACATAATGAGGGTGACTGTTAGGAATAGCATCATTATGACCATAAGAAGGAACCATAGCCATGTCTAAAAGTTCTGCTAAGCGTACGGCTTCAAGAGACGCTTCTCCATCCACAACCCCTCCCCCAGCCAGCAGAAGGGGGCTTTCCGCTGCTAACAAAATTCTCGCAGCTTGGGTAACAGATTGAATATCCCCTGAATTCTTAGGATTTACCGTTCGGTACTGATTAGGGCTTAAAATTTGGTCTGAAAGGGTCTTCTTATCTAATAGGTCTCTTGGAATATCAAGAAGTACTGGGCCCTGCTTGCCCCACATTGCCACTCTAAATGCTTCACGAATTAGGTCAGGCACTCTTTCGGTATTATTCGCCTGAACAGCCATTTTGGTCAACGGTTTGAATATATTGACAAGATCAAAAGCCTGCGAACCATCCCTACCTATGTACTCCATTGCTGTGTCACCAGCAATAGCAATGACGGGAGCCCGACCCTTCAGAGCAAGAGACATACCACCAGCTAGATTTATTGTGCCCGGACCGGAGGTAGTCATACATACAGACGGTTTTCCTGTGGATTTAGAATATCCATAGGCCATCAGTATCGCGCCCTCTTCATGTCTAGTGTCTATAAATTTAATATCTTCTCTGCCATACATCTGTGTCACCATGCTATTTGTAGTTAGCCCAGTGACCCCAAACACATATTCCACACCCTCAGCCCTAAGCAATTCTATTACTGCCTGACCCGCTTCAATTTCTGACATATTGATAATTCCTACCTAATATCTAATTTAAGGGAGCGTTCCTGTCTCGATTAAACTTCTACATAACTTTTCAAATGATTTTTGCTCCCAACAAAAGAAAGGTCATTCTACACAAAGTCGTTATACCACACCGTTTAATCACGCAACCACAAACTCTTGGCCAGACCAAAGAAATAATAGAAAAGATCTCAATGGGGAAATAAAAACCTACTATTTTTTGATCAAACTACGATCGATTTCAACCCCTAGACCTGGACCCTGTGGTACAGAGATAAACCCATCTTCTTTCACTCTTGGAGGGTCCTTCATTATTGAGAATCCATGCATGTAGTCTCCAATTGGTGGATCATGCAAAATTTCAAGAAATGGGGCATGACTCCATGAAGCAACCAAGTGTAGGTGTGCGATGACACCAAGATTGCCTCCACCATTGTGGGGCACAATTTGTTTTCCATACAACTCGGCCAAAGTACCAATTTTCCGCATCGCCGTCGCACCATGCAGCACTAATATCTCCGGCTGCAAAATATCATAGGAGTCCTTCTGGCAGACTCTGAGAAAATCGTGTAATCCTGGTAAACCTTCACCCCCTGCGATAGGCATGTGTACCGAGGAATTGAGCTGGGCAAGCTTGTCGAATTCAAACCCAGTTAAGGGTTCCTCCAGCCAGTAAACTCCTAGTTCCTGTAAAGCCAAGCTGGTTTCTGCGGCCCTCCGATAATCCCATTGAATACCCGGTTGCCATGTACCGTTGGATTCAGCCTGGTTTGCATCCACCATCACGGTCATTCTGCCACCTACTGCTTCTATTACTGATTGAACAGTCCGTATATCCTCGGCAAGAGTCTCATGATGTATCCGTATCTTAATAGCTTTCCATCCCTCCTCCATTAACCGCATCGCCATTTCGGCTCTTTCCTCTGGTGTAGAAAGAAGAATCAAACTTGCATAAGGAATTACTCTGTCACTACCACCACCCCAAATTTTGTAGAGAGGTTGGTCAGTCGCTTTACCAATAAGATCCCACAATGCAATATCAACACCTGCGGTGCCATGGTAAGCTGCACCCCAAGCGTAATAACGGAGAACATGGGCGTGCCTTTCAATATCAAAAGGATCCTCACCCAATAGATATTCTTTTATGGCAGGCATGAGTCTGGCATCAACACTCGGACCTATTCCTGTCAACCCTTGGTCTGTGTGAACTTCAACAAACGATTCAGCCCCAAAATCATGAGGCCGGCTTCTTCCCGGATCCCACGCTGGTTCCATTTCACCGATCGTTCGATACTCTTTGAATGGAATAAGCTTAACGTCAGTAATTTTAAGTCGAACTTTTTCAGACAATCCTTATCCTTTGGTTAACTGCTTGGCCACACTGCGTTACTTATCCAAATACGTAAATGTTTCGATTCTTAAGTTAAATACCGACAGTTATTAATGGTTACCTCCAAGAGGTTATCAAAAAAGTCGATATCACTACATTGCGCCATAGGTATGTCTACTCCATGAATACATGTATATTGGTGGAGTAGACAACCTGATGTAAGGAGGGAATCATGACAAGACTGGAAGGAAAAACTGCTCTAATTTCCGGGGGAGCTAGGGGTCAAGGTGCTGCAGAAGCCAAATTGTTTGCCAGCGAGGGGGCCAAAGTTGTTTTGGGTGACATCCTTGACGAAGAAGGCAAGAGCACAGAAGCTGAGATTAACGCTGCTGGTGGAGATGCAAAATATATTCATCTAGATGTAACAAAGGAACAAGACTGGAACGAAGCAGTTAAGAAAGCTATAGAAATTTACGGCGAGTTAAACATATTGGTTAATAATGCTGGAATACTTTTACGGAAAGGTATCGAAGAAACTTCTGTGGAAGAGTGGGACCGGATACACGACGTCAACTCAAAGGGAGTATTTTTAGGCACGAAAGCAGTAATACCAGCAATGAGAAAAGTAGGTGGAGGATCAATAGTAAACATCTCATCCGTTGCGGGGCTCGTCGGTTCTACGTCCGCAGCATATGGTGCTAGTAAGGGCGCCGTTCGACTGTTAACGAAATCGACTGCTGTAGAGTATGGCCCAGAGCAGATCCGATGTAACTCTGTCCACCCGGGTCTAATAGATACCGATATGGTTCACGACATATTTTCTAATGAAGAACGAATGTCTAACAGAATATCTATAACTCCACTAGGTACCTTTGCTGAACCAAAGGATGTCGCTTTTGCAGTCTTATTCCTGGCATCAGATGAATCACGGTTTGTCACTGGCTCTGAGCTGGTGATAGACGGAGGTACCACAGCGCAATAACAGTCAACAAACAGGCTCCGTACATGCAGTTAAGACACTGTCATCGTTAACGTACTGGTTATCTCTTTTCATTCGTTAGAATACCGTCCCTTTAATACAAATCAACATCACCTGATTATTCCAGAGTGATTCTTGATGAGTTTCGCCATACGGGTAAATTACACAGTTCAAGTCGTATTAGTTCTCACCTCTACTCTAGTTAACAAAATAAGCGTTCTACTAAGTAAGAAGTTTTGGATTATTAAACCTCTCACTAGAACCCAGCTATCTTGTCACAGACATATATAAAGGGTTTGTTCGCTAGAAATCTACGAATGTTCTCTTTGAATATTTCGCGCCTACCTTCATACGTTCGGGGGCTATCGGAAGAAGCATGTGGTGAGATAATTACATTCTCCAGATCCCACCATGGACTATCCGTGGGCAACGGTTCAATCTCAAAAGCATCTATCCCTGCCCCAGCTATTCTTTCATTTTTAATCGCGTCGAATAAGGAATCTTCATCTACAATTCCTCCACGAGAAATAATAATCATGTGAGCACTTGACTTCATCAAAGCAAGCTCTCTTTCACCAATCATTCCCTTTGAATCTGGTGTGTATGGCGCCGTTATTACAAGCCAGTCCGATATTTTCATCAGATCATCCAGTCGGTCCAGACCCCAGACATCTTTAACCCCCGGAGGGGGAGCTATCGGGTTCTCATCAACTGCATACACATCCATCCCAAATCCCGTCGCCCTGCGCGCGACAGCCATACCTATACCTCCCAAGGCAAGAATTCCCATTGTGCCATCTTCCATATCAATGAATGAACGAGTGTACTTAGAACCGTCCCAAAGGTGGGTTCTCTGGTCTGACATCATATCGTTAGTGCGATGGGCAAAGGCTAAACACATAGAGAAGACATGATCAGCCATTGGAGCAGTATGGGGACCACGTGCATTGGTAAGGACAACATCACTGTCGACAAGTTCTGTTATCGGGGTCAATTTATTTATCCCAGTGCCGGGACAGTGTAGCCAGCGAAGCCGTTGAGCTTCTATGAAAACCTCCCGCGTAGGTTCTCCCATAAAAATGTCTGCATCCCTAATTTCACGAGCCTGATCTTCCTCTGTCGACGCAAAAACTAGGTCAAGGTCAGGAAATTCCTCTAGGAGACTTTCCTCGAATCCGTCCCCAAGCAGGCTTGTTACAACTACTTTCATGACATTCTCCTTAAGAATTTCAGTTACGGTACCTTGTCGGAGTAGGACGATTATACAATGGCATTGAACCTTTATAGTCCCGAATGAAATAACCAAATTCTGACTGGAAAAGTATCCATTTTGCTAGAATTGCCAAAACAGGAGGGCTAATGGATCGCTTCAAGATTTTATGTACTGTGCCATCAACCATTATTCCCAGGTCCCCGTTCGTTAATCATAATGTAAATAAGATCGCATCTTTCGAGTTCTGGGAAGAGGAATATCAAATTCCTAAAACCGTTTTGATGCAAAAACTCCGCAATTGCAATGCCTTATTGACTGATTCAGCCCTGACGATTGACAGAGAGATTATAGATTCGGCCAAAGATTCTTTAAAGATCATTGCTGATGTTGGGGTTGGATACGACAACATCGACATTGAAACAGCTACAAAGAACCGTATACCGGTCTGTAATAATCCACATATTTTGCAGGACAACGTTGCGGAATTAAATTTTGCTTTGATATTAACCATCGCAAAAAATATTTATAGAGCGGACAAACATGTCCGAAGTGGTAAGTGGACAAAGGGTCAGACATCACATAACCAAATTGATCATGCAGACAGCCTTCTTGGGTCGGATCTTAAAGATTCCAACTTGCTTATAGTTGGACTAGGAGAGACCGGGGTGGAAGTCTGCCGTAGAGCCATTGGATTCGGAATGAATATTTCCTATTACTCTCGTACAAGAAAAGAAGATTTGGAAAGAGAAATGGGAATTGAATGGGTATCCAAGTTTGAAGAAGGTATCCAGTGCGCCGACTTTATAAGTATAAATGTCCCGCTCACAGATAAGACTTACCACATGTTTGGACCTGACCAATTTAATCTTATGAAGTCGAATGCAGTACTGGTTAACACTGCCAGAGGGGAGATTGTTGATACGGAATCTCTATACGAAGCATTAGCAACGAATAAAATAGCTGGGGCAGGGCTAGACGTGATAAACCCAGAACCAATCCCCATTAACCACCCATTACTAACCCTAAAAAATTTTATTGCAACTCCTCACTTTGGAGGACACAGTGTCTCTTCAAGACTAAAATTGGCCGAAGCCATCCTATCAACTTTAGAAGGCTATTTGGCAGAAGGAAAACTCACTAATTGCGTGAACATGTGATTCACATTATTTTAAGGATATAGATAAAGCAGTCGACCAATATGATAATAGGCATTCCCAAAGAAACTACGGATCAGGAACTTAGAGTTGGAATAACGCCATC
>CAJWWP010000041.1:0-14267 GCA_913048525.1 uncultured Chloroflexota bacterium | reverse complement strand
CTTCGAGTAAGTTAAGGGCCCTCTTAATAGATGAAGTTACTATAGGACAAACATCGGTACATTTTGTAAAAAGAAAGGTTAGGAGGGCAGCATCAGCCTCGTGGTTAAGATTAGATATGACACGTCCCTTATGATCAAGGGCAGAGAACTCTCTTGCTTCATGGTTTGATAGGAAAGTTCCTTCATATTCAGAGACTTTAGGGTTATTGCATCCTGAATATGACAGGATCATGAGTAAAAAGAATAGCAGAAAAAGAATTCTGGCCAAACACTTGTATGCAGTTGGCACAGTCCTTAACGTCTCTGTATGTTAAAAAAGGCTATTTTTCAGTTCTTCTTTCCAAAAGAAAAGATATTGCAGGCGTAAGGATGAGTAGAGCTAAACCAATTCCAATAACTCCATAGGCCCCTAGGCTTGAGTTGTGATGTACTTGATAAAATATGTATCCCAAGCCAATCGCAAACGCTGCTATTATTATAAAAGAAACCAGCGGCACCACGGCGGATAGAGCAACCTTATTCAATTTCTTTGTCTCCTGATACTAGTCTGCAATTTTCCGATAATAGTATAAGTTAATTTGCCCCCCGATTATACTCCTTTTTATCATTTTTGGAGCCTTCGTTAAACCAACGTAAGAAGGCAGTTATTATGAGAGTGAGGAATAAGAAACCACTTCCCACTTTCATAATTATTCCTCCGAGTTGTTGATCGACTAAAGCGCTAATTCCAAAAAGTTTGGGGGTGCCTAGATAATGGTCATAAATAGGCTCGGGAGCAAATGTGACAATGCCAAAGACAATAATCTGAGCCAATGACATGACAAACAGGTAAATAATTTGCATAGGATAAGACAGTCGAGGTATAGCGGTTGAATTGCTACACAATGGCCACCACATCACAATGGAGGCGACCAAAAATAGGACATGCTCAAAAATGTGAATCGAGTGATGTGTTACAGACAATCCATAGAGTGTTGGGAGGTGCCAGATGGAAAATATCACGTTGAAAATGACGACGGCTGATATGGGGTGAAACGTGATTCTTGCTAATTGACCAACACGGGTTCTTTTAAATAGCGGTGATATTAACCAGTCAGGGATGCCCAAGATAAGTAGTGGTGGAGAGACAAGAGTAAGCAAGACGTGTTGCACCATGTGAGCACTGAACATGTAGTCATCACTCAAAGCGTGTAAGGGTGAAAGCAAAGCTAAGAATATAACGAAAACGCCCAATGAAAATAGTAGTGTTTGTCCAGGGTCCACCGTTTGTGAGAGATTAAACCTTTTTCTTACAGGTCCAACTCCGATTAAATATCCGCCCTGCAGGATAAATAGGCCAATTAAGGCGTCTGGATGCCCATGCCAGTGAAGTAAGACGGAAGTCGCAAGGTCACTCATGGGTTTTAGAAAGTATTCTTGTGGTGGGTGCTTTCAAATAAACTAGATTTGCGGACGGCGTAACCGCTTTAGTGCTGTTATAACCATACCTGAAACAGAAATATAAGGGCGAATATAACAGAGGTTGCCAGGACAAAACCTCCGACAAATAAAAGACTGAATAGCTTATGGTCAAACTTTAAGTGCATGTAGTACATCGCAACGAGCGTAAATTTCCCGGCAGACAGCACAAACAAGATTGGTATAATCCAGTAGCTCAGCCATGTCAGATAGAATATCCCTACTTCAATAGCTGTGACTATTGAAAGAATCATAGCGATTCTGAAATACATGCCCGCCGTAGGATGTCCGGTGTGGGCTTCTGAAGGATTTATCTCCTGACTCATTTGATCTCCATTAAGTTTAGCTTCTAGAAACCCTCAAATACCCCAAACAGATAAACAACAGTGAAAATCACGATCCAGACGACGTCGACGAAGTGCCAATAAAGAGCAGCTAGATCGACATCTAAATTTTTCTCTCTAGTTATAACCCCCTTCTTGAAAGACAGGAAGAAAATTGAGAGTAGCCAAATTACCCCAAGAGTAACGTGGGCTCCATGAAATCCGGTCAAAGTAAAAAATGTGGTGCCGAATAAATTTGTCTGTGGTTTTAAACCGTATTCTTCATCTACGTGGTGGTCAGCCTTGAGAAGTCCGTTCTGATCCAGACACTCCTTCTGGTAAAAGTAGTCTTGGCCAGCCTTTATGTTCTTCTCGTCATGAATTTTCTCCGCGATCTCACTACATTCAAAGTGGATGTGGTTAGTAGAGAAACTACTGAATTCATATACTTGAAAACCAATGAATGTGGACCCCATGATGGCAGTAGATACCATCCAGATTCGAAAAGCCTTCATGTTTCCACGATTCAAAGCAGAATATGCCAAGACCATGCTCATACTACTCATCAAGAGTACAAAGGTGCTTACGGAGGTTACGGGTATATCGAATACATCTATCGGTAATGGACCCGAAAGGCTTTTGCCCTGATATACGAGATAGGTAGCGATGAGGGAGCCGAAAAACATACAATCTGAACCTAGGAATGCCCACATGAGCATTTTTCGATGGTTTAGACCAGTTGAAGTAGCTTCGTGCTCGCCATGATTTTCTGTCGTTGTGTGTTCCTGTGCCAATTGACCAGACTCCCTTAGTGGGTCGACTCTTCGTCGGGATCATTAACTGGTTCTAAAGACCAAGCGTAAACCCCCACGAAGCCTATAAAAGTTCCTATGATAGCGATAGCCCAGGGAACGAACAATTGGTTAAAAACAACACCATATGCGGCGATAAATAACCCAAGAGCCGTTACGAAGGGCCAGTATGAAGGTTGAGGGAGATGGATACTGTGTTCTTCATCACCTGATCCACCTGCAACAGGAATCTCTTTAAAGTTTCCACCCTGCTTGGTATTCCACCAATCGTCTAGAGATCTGACCACAGGTATCTCCTTAAAATTATATTCTGGAGGTGGAGAAGGTATTGACCACTCTAAAGTTCTCCCGTCCCAAGGATCTCCGGGAGCCTCTGGCCCACTCTTCCAACTTTTCACCATGTTCAGTATGAACACTACGAACCCAGCAATGAGTATAAAGACCCCCAAGGTTGACACAAGATTCCACAGGTCCCATCCCATTCCCTCGGTATATGTGTAAATACGCCTGGGCATTCCGTCCATACCCACAAAGTGCATAGGGAAGAACGTAACATTTTGCCCTATCATCATCAGCCAGAAATGAAGCATTCCCATTTTCTCATTAAACATCTTTCCTGAAAATTTGGGGAACCAATAATAGATCCCGGAAGTCAACGCCATAATTGCTCCACCAAACAGTACATAGTGCAGGTGTGCCGGTATAAAATACGTATCTTGCTGCTGGGCGTCTGAGGCAGATACGGCGTGCATTACACCGCTAATTCCTCCTATGAGGAACATAGCTATGAATCCCAATGAAAACGCCATTGGAGTTGTAATCTTAATGGACCCACCCCAGATAGTTCCTATCCAGTTGAAAACTTTAATTCCAGTTGGAACGGCTATGAGCATAGTCGTTATGGTGAACACAGCATTTGCTAGTGGCCCTAAGCCTACTGTAAACATGTGGTGGCTCCAAACCATCCATCCCATGACAGCAATGATTATTCCGGCTAAAACGACGGTTGTATATCCAAACAATGGCTTTCTTGAAAAAACTGGTAGTACCTCAGACACAATCCCCATGCCTGGTAGTATCAATATATATACCTCTGGATGGCCAAAAACCCAGAACAAGTGCTGCCAAAGTACGACACTTCCTCCTCTTGATACATTAAAGAAGTTGAAACCAAAATAGCGGTCAAAAGTTAGTTCTATCAACGCAACCGTGATCACTGGAAAGGCCAGTATGAGCAAAATAGCAGTGATGAACGTCATCCATGTGAATAGGGGGAGCCTCATCATTGTCATTCCTGGAGCGCGCATATTTATTATAGTGACTATGAAGTTGAATGATGCAGCCAATGAAGCGATTCCAAGAACTTGGAGGCTTATTATCCAGAAATCGATTCCTTTTCCTGGGTTTTGGTCTATGGATGTTAGTGGGGCGTATCCAAACCAGCCCGCGTCTGTTGCTCCTCCAATCCAGCTCAATTTTAGCATTAATGCGCCGGCGAGAAAGACCCAGTAGCTGAACGCATTCAGTCTTGGAAATGCAACATCCCGAGCTCCTATCTGTAATGGGATAACGAAGTTAAAAAATGCAGCTCCGAGTGGCATTATAGCCAGGAATATCATCGTTGTTCCATGCATTGTAAAAAGTTGGTTAAACACAGCAGCGCTCACTATGTCTAGCTCAGGTTGAGACAACTGTATACGCATCAGGGTTGCCTCAATACCGCCTGATATGAACATAATGAAGGCAGTCACACCGTAAAGCACCCCAATTTTTTTGTGGTCTATGGTGGTTAGCCAATTCCACAATCCAGTGGGATGTACTGGTCTTGGTATAGCTATTGGTAATGTGCTCACTTAAGCGCCTCCGGGTTTAGGAAAATTGTCATGTATAAATACACTAACTCACTTAAGACTCGTTAAATATGCGACAAGTGCAGATATCTGTCGCTCTGTTAGAGATTTGTCAGGATCCGTATATACAGCGGCTTGACTAGACATTATGTTGCCAGGCTTAATTTCAGAGGGGTTCTCAAGCCATTTGCGTAGATTCTCTTGGAGGTATGCATCATTCACGTTGCCAGCACCATCAGAGCTATCCATCATTCCCGCAGCCAGATGTCTTCTAGATGCAAGATGGGCTAGGTTGGGCCCCACCCGGCCTTTTGAACCTGATTTGGCGACAGTTTTTAAAGAATGGCAACCTGAGCAACCCGCACTCTTGAAGACCCCAGCACCCTCAAGTGCCAGTGGATCTCCAGACTCCACAGCCGGAGCCATTTGATCCGAAAGCCACTTATCAAACTCAGGAGGTGAGACTGCAACGACCTTGAACTTCATGTTCGCATGGGACGTGCCACAATATTCAGCACACTGACCGAAGAATTCACCCGGTACGTCAGCCTGGAACCACATGTAATTTCCTTCCGAAGGAACCATATCGACCTTCCCGGCCAGTTTAGGGACCCAAAAGCTGTGAATAACGTCTACTGATTCCAGGTTTATCCTGACTGGAATCCCGACAGGTATATACACCTCATTAGCTGTTATTACTTCATTTTCAGGGTCATTTGGTGACGGATACCTGAACTCAAACCACCACTGGTGGCCGATGGCTTCTAAAGTTACAGTTTTATCACTGTCCTTTGGTACGTCGGCTGAATAGAACAGAGCGTCTATAGATGCTATTGAAAATCCGATAACCACGATTGCCGGGATTATGGTCCATAAAATCTCCAATCTTTTATTGCCGTGCACCTGTTTAGGTAACTCATCCTCATCTCTCCGCCTGAACTTAATTAGGGCATATATGAGTGCAGCCTCTACAAGAACGAAAACCACGGCCCCACCAATAAGAATCCACCAAAATATCGTCAGTTGCCTGTCAGCAACAGGACCTAATGGTTCAAAAGTGGACTGGTTAGCATTTGGGTCGATGATAAAGCATCCGGTTGCTAAGACTGCTAGGGCCAAGGACATTAACAACAGGAGAATTTTTTGGGTTTGGGAAGAATTTATAAACACGCTCCCGAGTACACCTCTATCTTTCATAGTTACCATATCTGGCATCAGTTGCAAAATCTATCAAACCATCAGTGATAACGTCAAGGCGAAAATCTCCTGATTCATCGTCGAGGGTAGTGCAATGGATACAGCTCATTGGAGGCTTCCTTCGATGATTATCGCAAGAAATAGTATTGCTAGGTATGCTAATGAAAACAGATAAGTAGCCTTGGCGAAGCCAATCCCATCTTGTTTCAGGAGTCGCCACGTAAATCCAATGAAAATAAATGTTAATGAGAGGGATATTATCCCATAAATCACGCCCAAACCAGGTGCCAGTAAGACCGTGGCAATCATCAATACTAGTAATATCCATGTGTAGGCAAATATCTGTTTTTTTGTGCTGTGCACCCCAGCCACTACAGGTAGCATTGGAACTCCAGCCTTTTCGTAGTCATCTTTTAGTATCAGAGATAGAGCCCAAAAGTGCGGGGGAGTCCAGAAAAATATAATGGCAAATAGTAGGAAAGGGGAAGGATCTAATATATTTCCGGTCACGGCCGCCCAGCCAACCATAGGTGGTATGGCTCCTGCAGCTCCGCCGATGACGATGTTTTGCGGGGTTGTCCTTTTAAGTGCAATTGTGTAAACGAAAACGTAAAACAGTGTTGCTGTTAGAGCTAAAAGAGCACTAAGTAGGTTGGCCATTTGCCAAAGGAGTGCAAAAGCCAAGATGTTTAGGGAAATACCAAATAGTAGTGCAGGTATGGGGGTGATCTGACCAGAGACCAAGGGTCTTTGGCTGGTTCTACTCATTTTACTGTCGATGTCGCGGTCGAGAAAATGGTTGATTGCGTTGGCTCCTCCCGCGGCAAGACTTCCTCCAACTAGAACCACTAGGGTAGTTATTGGATCTGGGAATCCTTCGGAGGCGAGAAATAGCCCTCCCAAGGCTGTTATTAGGAGTAAGGATATGATCCTAGGCTTGGTTAGTGCTATGTATCCATTGATCATGTGTTTAGACTTCTTCTACGATAACATTATTATGGGAGGCAATTTTGGAAAATGATTTTTCAACTACGATACTCATCAAAATAACGGACAACCAAACCAACGTTGCTAGACTGAGGTGTGTCACTTTCATGTGTGGTGAAAACCCTGACCAAACCGTGATAGCTCCAACGATAATTTGAATCCCTATTAAGCCAAGTGCGCAGTGGGCGGTTCTTTTGATTAATCGGTTACCTTTAGCGTGGAGTATTAGCTCTATCGCCACGTATCCCACAAAGCCTAAAGACAGAGCCGAAACGTACCTGTGTCCCATGTGTACCTGATATGCTAATCCTTCAGGAATGGAAAGACCTTTACATAATGGCCAACTACTGCAGGAGGAACTGGCACCAATTCCCACCATGTATGATCCACTTAAAATCAGCAAAAACACTAAGGTCACACACAATACTATTTTCCATTTCCAGGCCCTGATTGGACTCAGGTCGACAAAACCATTTGAGACCTTATCGAAAAGAAACTTCCAAGCGATAAACATGAGACAAGCAGCTAAAATTTGGGCTATTCCCAAATGAATAAGCCGTATCCACCATGCTAGTTCCGTAATTACGGTGATCCCTCCTAGGATTCCCGCAAACACAACCAAACCGAAGGCAGTGAAATTCGCAATAGTAAGTTGCTTGTTATGTCTGTAACGCATTAAGCAAACAGTCAAAAGAACGATTACCAATATTCCTAGAATTGATCCATTTAATCGATGAGAATATTCAATCAATGTATGGAATTCGAAAGGGGGAATAATTTTTCCGTGGCACAAAGGCCAATCGGGGCAGCCAAGACCGGACTCAGATGCCCTAACAAAGCCACCAAGGGTGATTTGAATAAAGGAAACAGCCAAACTTAAAAGTGCAACCACTTTATAAGTTATGGCCATTTTGGGGCTCCTTGCTTGTAACAGAGTACGGGGTGCCTCACACGTTCACATCGGCTTTCCAAAATTTTCACTGTGTGCATTTTTTCACTAATGAATTTTACTATAGGGGGGTATCTAGGTCAAAATAATTTATGAGACTCTCCAGGCTGAGGTGGGAGTGATTTAAAATGCGGGTACGAAGTAAGGAAATTGACCTTGTTTGGGTAGTTCGTTGACCTAGGGTAGTCCATAATAGTAGTAGCATCGGGGCGTAGCGCAGTTGGTAGCGCGCCACGTTCGGGACGTGGAGGTCGCTGGTTCGAGTCCAGTCGCCCCGATTTGCCCACTGTTATGGGATTACATCCTTCTTCCAACGTTTAAGAGTTTTGTGTTGGTGTGTAAAGGTAGTTTAATTTAGACGGGGACGTTAATGGTGTCTGAATATGGCTAGACTTGAGCTTGAACGTAATCCGACCACAATAAGCTCCTGGGTTATTTACGACATGGCTAATACCATGTTCTCAGCAGGGGTAGTGGGTTTGGTATTTCCTCTATGGGTTATAAGTCATTCTGGAGGAGATGACGCAACGGTAGGCTACACCTTGACCGTTGCTATGACACTCGTTTTTTTCCTTTCACCATTAGTTGGATTTTTGTCTGACAGACTCAAAAGAAGAATGCCGTTTCTCTTAGTGTTAACGCTGTGTTGGATAGTAAGTACAGTGTTGATAGGGACATGGGGACTAAAACTGTCACTTTTACTTGTCGTTACAGCTCTAGTTTTTATTCAATTAGCCAATATTTTTTATAACGGATTATTAGGTGATCTTTCTACGAACGGTAATGCCGGACTAATTGGCGGAATGGGAGTTGGGTTGGGGTACATAGGTGCAATCACTGCAGTTGGTATGTCAATTTTACTTTTGGAGGATGACGGCCATGTAAATCTTTTTCGGCTGATGGGTTTTTGTTCACTTGTTTTCACTACACCGTTACTTGTTGCAGGCAGATATCGGATTAGCATGACCATGGATCGTTATTTGCTGAAGTATTCACTGAAACACTTCGACTGATGAAGAGCTCATTTCAACGGTCCGTAACTAATTCAAATTGGATGAGATTTCTAGTATCTCGTTTCTGGTATCTGTGGGCGGTCAATGCAGCCTCGTCGTTTGCGGTTTTATATGCAGTTCAAACCGTTAAGATGTCTGAAACCGAAGTGCAAATGATCCTTGTAATCGGAATTCTTACAGGCATTCCGATGGGAGCGTTTTGGGGTTGGTTGGTCGATAAGATTGGTGCTTTACACGTTCTCAAAATGAATGTTTTGGGATGGGTTTTATTACTTGCAGTTGCAGCTGCTATTCCGCTCATGACATGGCCGTCAAATGTCTGGTGGTTTGTAGGGTCTTTTAGCGGAACAATTTTATCTGGTCTCTACGTTGCAGAAAGACCGATTGTGTTAGCGATGGCTCCCTTGGATAGAAGGAGCGAGTATTTTGCCATGTTCACTATGTCTGGCAGGTTAGCAGCTATAGTGGCTCCTTTCTCCTGGGGAATGGTGTCAACAACCTTGGGTTTTGGTCAGCCAGCAGCTATGGCAACGTTGGCAATTTGCGCCCTTATAGCTTTAGGATTTATTTCCGTGTTTAAACAATGGAGAACTATCTAGATCTGTGATTTAGTTATGCAATAAATTCTTTAGACTACGGGGCCACTGCTAGTTCTGAAAGAAGTTTTTTTGTGGAAACTATATGTTTGTTTAGACGCATTTTTTCTGGTGCTATACCAAGAGATAACCCAACCAACTGAGGTAGATGGATGATTGGTAAATCAATATCTCTTTTGGCTGCTGATGATGCGTTTGGTTGATATCCGTCTAAGTTCAGATGGCACAGAGGGCACGGAGTGACCATTGCGTCAGCCCCTCTATCCTTAGCATCAATAGTGTGATTGGCTACCATCTTAACCGAGTTTTTAGGATTTATTGTCAATATAGGGAAGCCGCAACAGAGGGTCTTGCCGGGAAAATCAACAACTTCAGCACCTACAGCTTCAATAACTGCTTCTAATGACGTTTCTCGTTCAGGATTTTTATCGAACCCCAAAGCATCTGTGGGTCTAACGATATAGCAACCATAGAAAGGCGCTAATTTTAATCCTTCGAGTTTTCTTACAACCTTGGAACGGAAAAATTCCATTCCAAGATCTTCAACGATAATCCAAAGCAAATGTTTTGGGTCTATTGTTCCCTTGTATTCAAGTCCTTCTTCTTTGAGATCTTCATTGATTGAGGCGAGATATTCAGGATCTGATATAAGGCGTTGGTTGGCTTGCGACATGACCCCCTGACATGTACTACAAATCGTCATCAAAGGTAGGCCAGCTCTTTCAGCCATTGCAAAAGTGCGAGCATTAAGGGTGTCGCCAAGTCGAAGATTTTTCTCTTGCAAGACTCCAGCACCAGTGCATGACGCTGACCTCAAGGAATCTTCATCGAGCTCTATTCCGAGTATGTTGCAAACTTCAAGAGTGGCTGTATAAAGCTCTGGACATGCCCCTCTCGATACACATCCGGGATAAAAGGCGTATTTCATTTTTTACTCTCAACTTTATCGAAAATCCTGCGTATGTTTTCAACATTAGGGATGTTTTTGTGAATTAATGGAGGGACCTTACCTACCCTTTGAGATCTTATAGCAAGTGGGATTAGACTTATCATGGCTTTCAAATTGAAGATCCCAAAACTTTTTATTGGGAGTTTAAGCTCATCTAGCCAGCCACTATGCCTAACTGAATCAACGAACGCGGTTGCATGCCTCGCACCATTTGTATTTGTATGCCCTGCATCCATTATTTTTTCCCTGAGTGACATAATTCTATCCATAGGGGCCACCCCTTTGGGACATACCTCCACACATTTCATGCACCTCGTGCAATCCCATACTCCTCCCTCCTCGTTTAAAGCCTTGAGCCTCTTTTCATTAGAATCGTCCCTTGGATCCCCAACGAATCTATAGGCTTTAGCCAGAGCAGCAGGTCCGAGGAAATTGGAATCTACCTCTAAAACGGTGCAGTCGGATACACATGCGCCACAAAGTATGCATGAAACCACTCCAGCTAGATGAAGCATGTCTTCATCTGGTGCTAGATATTCCCCTTCAGGTTTTTCTCCCGCAGGTTGGAGCCAGGGCTCAACGGATTTCACTTGATCCCAGAAAGGCTGAAAATCTACAATCAAATCTTTGATCACAGGAAGATTGCCGGCCGGCTCTATCAAAATCGGTGTTCCATCTGAAGGAATGACGTCTATGATCTTCGTATTACATGCTAATCCCGCTTCCCCGTTTACTCTCATCGCGCAGGAACCGCAAATCGCACTTCTGCAAGAACATCTCAGGCTGAGTGTACCGTCTACATCCTCCCGAATCTGGATGAGAGCGTCTAGAACTGTCGCGGCGTTGTCCATCTCCATTTGATATTCTTGGAAATGGGGAACAGTATTTGTAGATTCAGGATCGTATCTCCTTACGCTAAGTTTTATTTCCATATCGTTGGTTCCTTTGATGCTCCGTTTAATACTGTCTCACGGTGGGGGTCCAATCCGTTATCACTACATCCTCATAGGATATAGTGGGCTTGCCATACTCGTTGGAAACAACGATGTGTTTCAGCCAGTTTTCATCATCTCTATCTGGCATATCCGTTCTAGTATGGGCTCCCCTGCTTTCCGTTCTGTCAAATGCGCTAGAAGCTATCGTTTCTGCACACTCGATCATAAACCCAAGCTCTAGGGTGAATAATAAGTTGGTATTGAATGTCTTAGTTTTATCAGCGACGTAAACAGATTCTGCGCGTTGCTTAATTATATTAAGTTTGCTAATACCTTCCGCCATACTAGTTTTTTCTCTGAAAACGCCAAAGTGCTCTTTCATGGCCGTTCCCATGTCGAACCTAATTTTTCCATAGGATTCATTTTTATCATTTGACAGCAGTTTTTGGATGTTTTCCCTATCGGGTTTAGCGGCTGAGTCATCTATGGATAAATGTGAAGCATTTTTTGCCCTCTCAGCAGCATGCACTCCCGATCTCCTGCCAAATACTAGGGTATCCAAAAGTGAGTTGGCTCCAAGCCTGTTCCCGCCATGAACGCTTACGCAGGCAACTTCGCCCGCGGCATATAGTCCTGGAACTCCAGTTTCTCCATCCACGTTGGCTTTGACTCCTCCCATCTGATAGTGCATTCCAGGCATGATAGGAACTGGTTCTTTAGCCATGTCTACATTGGCAAAGTCCATTGCGAGGTCTCTGATTTGAGAGAGGCGTTCACTAATGTATTTTTCTCCCAAATGCCTTACGTCAAGAAGGACGCAACCATCGATTCCTCTTCCCTCATTAATCTCCGTTTGTTCACATCTGGAAACAACGTCACGCGATGCCAATTCCTTAAATTCTGGAGCGTATTTGAGCATGAATCTATCATTCTCCGAATTTAAAAGATATGCACCTTCTCCCCTAGCCGCTTCGCTTATTAAGACTCCACTTCCTTTTAGGGTGGTTGGATGATACTGGACCATTTCCATGTCCATAAGGGAAGCTCCGACCCTATAGGCCAAACTCATTCCGTCCCCAGTGCAAATCATGGCGTTGGTACTAGGTTCAAATACCCGACCCAGACCTCCAGCTGCCAAAATTACTGCCTTAGCCCTTACTACTTCAATATTTCCAGTTCTTATGTCCATCATCACAGCGCCACCGCACTCACCGTTTCTTTCTATAAGAGAAAGCACAAACCATTCCTCGTAAACAAGGGCTCCTGCCTTTATGATTTGCTCGTATAGGACATGGAGTAAGGCTTGGCCTGTAAAGTCGGCCACAAAAAATGTTCTGGCTTGGCGTTGTCCCCCGAAGTTTCTAGTTCCTAGTTTGCCCTCTTCGTCCCTGTTAAAAATTGCTCCCATGTGTTCCATGGCTATTACTTCGTCACCTGCTTCTCGACACATAATCTCTATGGCATCTTGGTCACCCAAGAAGTCGCTTCCTTTAATGGTGTCATAGGCATGGTCTCGCCAGTCATCACCGCGATCTGTCAATGCTGCATTTATTCCCCCCTGGGCCGCATTAGAGTGGCTGCGCACGGGATGAACTTTGGAAACAACAGCAACATCAACACCAGCCTCTGTAGCTGCTAGAGCGGCTCTCATGCCGGCAAGGCCGGCACCAATAATAAGAACGTCGTGATCAAACATATTTATGTTCTCCTCCAAAGGTCAAACAACTCAACAGGGAACGATAGCATAGGGGTGTCTGGCTAACAATCTTAATTTAAATATTCTCTGGCTGAATGTTTCAGCATTGTCAGATAGATTATTAATTGACTGAATCGTAATTCCAATGGTAAAATTTGTCGCCTGAGTTTATTAAAATATTTCACAGATGCTGGGAAGGGGAGTAGTAACTAGTTAGTAACCGCTTTAGAGAGTTGGGCAATAGCTGAAAGCCTGATATCGGAATCGCTAGTGAACTCGCCCCGGAGCACCTACCCTGAAAAAGGAAGTTGAGGTCTGAGCCTTATGCGGAACGTTAGGAAATATAACCTGACCTTCGCAGAAGGTACTGTATGACCCAGACGAAATAGGGGACGGGCGATAGTTACGTTATAGCTTAATGAGTGGCCTTGAGGAAAGATTTCCGTGAGGCAACGTGGGTGGTACCACGGGAATTACAAATGCAATCCCGTCCCGTTTATTGGGCGGGATTTTTTGGTTATTGGCATTTTGATTTAACGCCAAAAAGAAAAGGAAAATACTATGAAGATGAGAGGAGCACAGATAGTCTGCAAAAGCCTTCTCCGTGAGGGCTGTGATGTTGTGTTCGGTATTCCAGGTGGGGCTATATTGCCTCTATACCAAACACTGCCTGAATTTCCTGATCTGCGCCACATATTGGTTAGACATGAGCAGGGTGCTGCACATGCAGCTGATGGCTATGCAAGAGTAACTGGAAAACCCGGCGTGGCTTTTGCGACATCAGGCCCCGGGGCAACAAACCTTGTCACTGGAATTGCTGCAGCTCAAATGGATTCTGTGCCCATGGTGATCGTGACGGGTCAAGTAGGACGTCCCTCTATCGGAACCGACGCCTTTCAAGAAACCGATATTACTGGGATTACCCTACCGATTACCAAACATAATTATCTCGTAATGGATGCAAATGACATAGCTAGAGTAATAAAAGAGGCTTTCTTTATTGCTAATAGTGGGAGACCTGGTCCAGTGCTGGTGGATATTCCCAGAGATGTGTTTGTTGAAGAAGTGGAGTATGAAGAACCTCTGGAACTCGATCTGCCTGGATACAAGCCAACAGTTTCGGGAAACAATCGCCAGATAAAGAAAGCAGCAAACCTCATACAGTCAGCTAAAAAACCTGTGATTCTGGCTGGTCATGGTGTCATCATATCCCGAGCCTATGATGAATTGAAGGAATTGGCTGAAAAAGCTCAAATCCCTGTAATAACAACTTTACTTGGCATTAGTTGTTTTCCTGAAGATCATGTTCTCTGGACAGGATGGCCCGGTATGCATGGAATGGCTTATTCTAGCCTAGCATTGGATGAGGCAGATTTGATAATTGCGTTGGGTATGAGATTTGATGACAGAATTACTGGAAATGTTGAAAAGTTTTCTTCTAAATCCAAAAAAATTCATGTAGATATTGATCCTTCAGAGATCGGGAAAATTATTTCCGTAGA
>CAJWWP010000040.1:0-14719 GCA_913048525.1 uncultured Chloroflexota bacterium | reverse complement strand
TCGGCGGCACCTCAACTGACGTGGGGATCTTACGAAACGGATTTCCAAGAGAATCGACAGTTGCTATTGAAGTCGGAGGAGTAAGGACCAATTTTAGAATGCCGGATGTATTATCTATCGCATTGGGAGGAGGAAGCATAGTAACTACTTCACCAATTGTCATAGGGCCAGAAAGCGTTGGGCTACAACTGACGGAGCGAAGCCTTCTGTTCGGTGGATCAATAAGGACAGCAACCGATATCGCCGCCGCAGCTGGACTAGTAAATATAGGCAATAAGTCTCTTCTATCCGAAATATCTGAAGAGGACATTAAAAGCAGCCTTAATATGATGAACGTAATGACTGAAGACGTTATTGACCGACTTAAATTTAATGCGGATGATATACCGGTTATTTTAGTGGGAGGAGGACATTTTCTCATCGGTGATGATTTAAAAGGGGCATCCGAAGTTTTACGTCCCGAAAATGGAGAGATAGCCAACGCTATAGGGGCGGCAATAGCTCAGGTTGGAGGACAGTCAGAAAGCGTATATTCCCTAGCTGAAATGAGTAGAGAAGAAGCCCTATCCGCGGCCACGGAGGAAGCTAAAAAAAGAGCCATATCAGCTGGAGCAAACCCGAAAACTTTAATGGTGGTCGACGTAGAGGAAATCCCTCTCACTTATTTGCCCAGCAACGCAATACGAATCAGGGTAAAAGTGGTAGGAGACATTCCCGAAATTTCCTAGATTTTGGAACGTCCCACTACCCCACCAAATTTAATTACATTTAACCCTGAACTTATCTCTCCCTAGACTCGAATAATAACGGGCAACATTTGTTCGACGCCGCTAGATATACTCTCCCCTATCAAGAGGTTTTATCAATCGCAGAATGAACAGAATCCGGGCTCATCGGCAAGTCTAATATTCTGATCCCTGTAGCTCTAAAAGCAGCATTCGAAACCGCAGCTAAAGGAGCAGAAAGATTTGCCTCACCGACACCTCTAACACCAAAAGGATGGCCGGGATTAGGCACTTCCACTATTACCGGATCAATCATAGGTAGATCCAAGCTAGTCGGCATGCGGTAATCTAACAAACTCGTATTTAATATCGCCCCATCGGAACCCATAAAAAATTCTTCGTTAAGTGCCCATCCTATCCCCTGAACCGTTCCCCCTTGCATCTGCCCTTCCACGTAGTCGGGATGAATTGCAGTCCCAGCATCTTGGAAAGCCGTTACCCTCAAGATATCAATCTTCCCAGTCTCCATATCCACTTCTACATCGATGATGTTAGCTGAATATGATCCTCCAGATCCCCCTGGATTCATGTTCGCGCTGCCTACTATTGGGCCTCCTGTTTCAGGCATCTTCCCTGCTACTTCCTTGAAACTCAATGATAACTCTGGATCAGAAATGTGAAACACTCGCCCATTTTTATAATCCACTTGGTCGATTGAACAATCCCATAACAGGGCAGCACGTTCGATCATTTGAGTTTTCACGTCCATAGCGGCAGTGTAAGCGGCCCAACCACTTTTAAAAGTTACGCCACTACCACCAGTAACAGAGGTATATCCAACGGCATCAGTATCACCAACGTATGGATGAACTTCGGTGACATCGATTCCCAAAACTTCAGCAAACTGCTGCGCAATTGCCGTTCTACTTCCACCGATGTCCACAGACCCCTCTATGAGGCTGACCTTCCCATCCGGCAACACATTCGCTATCGCACAAGCCATGCCAGTATTATTCCGGCAGAAACCCATTCCCACACCGCGCCCCCTTTTTTTACCTGGTGATGCATCACCCAGTGGTGAATTGTAATGTGCATGATTCTTGACAGCTGTCATTGTTTCTTCAGCACCGATACGTAAATTGATTACACCATCTGCCCTTCTTTGACCTTCATGTGCTGAGTTAAGAATCCTCAGATCCATCGGATCCATATTCAAATCAGAGGCTACATCATCTAAAACGGATTCAACAGCAAAGGCAACGATAGGAGCACCTGGAGCTCTGTATGCCTGCGTTTTAGGCTTGTTATCAACCACATCAAACCCATCTATACGTACATTATCGATAGCATACGGCGCGAAAACTGCGGCTGCAGCTCCGGCTAAAGGAGCTCCCGGATAGGCTCCGGATTCAAATATGAAATTGGCTGTGGCGGCCTCAATATTACCGTTACTGCTTACTCCGATTTTTACCTTTACATGGCTACCTGACGTAGGGCCCGTAGCCTGTATGACCTCAGTCCGATCCATATACATCTTCACTGGTAAGCCACTTTTTTTAGATAGAACAGCTGCCAGGGGCTCTAGGTAAGGAGGTATTTTTCCACCAAACCCACCCCCTATCTCCATAGGAACTACCTTGATATCTGAAATTGGAATCCCAAGAATTTCCGCCGTATTATCACGCACTGCAAAGTGCCCTTGGCTGCTGCACCACAAAGTTAATCTTCCCTCAGGTGTCCAATAAGCGGTGGCGTTTTGAGGCTCTATGTAACCTTGATGCACAGACTTGGTATTAAATTCTCTTTCAACTACATGTGCAGCAGTTTCGAATCCCTTTTCGACATTTCCTTGCTGGTATACCTCATGGGCAGCAACATTTGCACCCATTCCTTCTGTGCCATCGGGCATAGCTTCATTTGCCCAGTGGTCGTGTAATATTGGAGCCTCCGGACTTATAGCTTCCTGTGGCCTAAAAACTGCAGGTAGAACCTCATATTCAACATCGATTAAACCCAATAATTGCTCTGCAACATGTGGGGATGTCGCAGCAATAGCGACTACCGGATGTCCTTTGTAAAAAACTTTATCTCTAGCAAGAATATTTTCTGTTACCGGCGCTCCCTGAGCATAAGCTCTCGCAGGGCGTGGAGAATCCGCAAAATCTTCGAAGGTAACAACCGCTTTAGCCTCGGGATGCTTCAAAACATTTGATAAATCTATCGAAAGGATTCTTGCATGAGCATGAGGACTTCTTAAAACTTTTCCGTATAGCTGCCCAGCTAGCGAAAAATCGGCACCGTACAAGGCATGGCCTGTCACCTTATCGACACCATCGTGTCTAACTGGCCTCGTACCTATTACTGTGTAATCCCCGCTCACTGAATCGGTTTTGCTAGCCATACTACGCCTCCTCCAACATTTATATAGAGAGCATCAGAAAAAATCCTGATACAAATTCGCTCTCTACTGATCTTAAAACAGATCAACCTTTTGATACTCGCAACAATACTCCCTAAATCTACACATATTCTCTTCTGTCTAAAAGAGGTTTCATTTCACAAATTCATTTTATGCGAAAATGTTGGAACAAATCGAAGTATATTGTTTTTCAGAGTCTGAGAGCGTCAAATTGGTCAAACTACTCGAAGTACTTTATCTAATCTCCTCCAAGGTTTTGGGTGGGATAGCTGGAAAATACGGTGACAACAGGGTCATGAGGCTACTGTTTGTGAAATTTGAATGGGTAACCAAAAAGCCCATCTTCGGCTGCCAAATGTGTGGTCAATGTATTCTCCATGAAACTGGAATGTCTTGCCCCATGGGCTGTCCAAAGGAAATACGAAACGGACCTTGCGGAGGAGTCAGAACTGATGGTTCATGTGAGCTTGACCCCAAAATGACATGCGTATGGGTTACTGCCTGGGAAAACTCCAATAAAATGCGTGTTTTTTCACATGAAATAGAAATCATTCAAAAACCGCTGGATCGTCGCCTTAAAGGCAGTTCCGCCTGGATTAATCAATCACGTTGATAACCTATGAATATGATTTCTCAACTTCATAGAACCCTGGATTCTGGCTCTTTTGCAGTAACAGCAGAACTTACGTTACCCGATTCTTCAGAAAAAGATGAATTAGTAGAAACAGCTTTAAAACTATCACCCTATTGCGACGCTTTAAACGTGACTGATGCAACCAGTGCCATTCCTCACTTCTCAAGCCTCGCAGCAGCATATATTCTCTTGGATAACGAAATTGAACCTGTCATGCAGATCTCAGCCAGAGATCGAAATCGAATAGCTATACAAGGGGATGTGCTGGGGGCTCATTCTCTGGGTGTTCGTAATATTTTTTGTATTACTGGAGATGGAGTGGCAGCCGGGGATCACCCCGACGCCAAACCGGTCTTCGATCTAGATTCCATAAGCATGCTGGCTGCGTTAAATAACATGGACAAGACTGGCAGTTTCATGAGCGGGAGAAAAATCACCCCTAAACCGAGACTATTTCTCGGCGCTGCAGTGAACCCATTTGCACCTCCTCACAGCTATAGGCCTCACAGAACTATCAAAAAATGGAAGGCTGGAGCATCTTTCTTCCAAACTCAATTTTGTTTTGACATAGGAGCAATGAAGCGTTTCTCGGAAAAACTAGTTGAGCTTAGCGACGGAAACCCACCCCCTGTGTTGGTAGGTCTCGGGCCATTGAAATCCTCAAAGATGGCGAAATGGCTCAGAGATAATATTGCTGGTGTTTCTATTCCTGACCGAATTATTGAACGCATGGACCATTATCCCGAAAAAGAGCAAGCCCAAATTGGCTTGGAGATTTCTAAAGAGGCAATAGATGACCTCAAATCTATTCAAGGGGTTGCAGGTATACATATCATGGCCTACAGGTGGGAAGAGGCAGTAAAAGAGCTTGTAGAGGACAGTGGATTGTCCAAGATTAACAGACTTTAATAGCATGTCCATTCCGATAATCTCATAGTCTCACCAAAATCACATTGTTGGTTACTATCTATTACTTTTTATCGTAATATTGCCCAAATCAATTAATTTCGGTTACATGGAGGTCATAAATGTCCTACTTTCTAAACACTTTTCGCACACCCAATCCGGGGAAAGAAGCAGAGGTTGTTGAAGGGGTACAAAAATCCATGGAGTCTCTCGGGGTCCCAGGACTGGTCAGCGTCACTATCTCTCCTCCCAATGCTCATCTGGAGTCCACGAAAGTCACCGCCGTAGTTCCGATACCTGATGCCAACGGCGTAGACGCCCTTATGGATGCTATATTCGGAAACAATATGGCGGCACTAAAAGAAAGAAGTGGGCTTTCAGAATTATCGAGACAAGAAAACATGTCTCTATCAAGAGTTAGGGCAAGCAATGTCGTCAATTCAATGGAAGAGTTTGATCCCAAATACATCATGAGACGGTTCTTCCAGCCAAAGATGGGAAAGTTACAAGCTTTTATTAACTTAATGTCTGACTGGATGGCTGATGTGGACCTCAACTTTGCATATAGCATTAGCACACCGGTTGGAGGACAAATAACCAGTGTACGAATTACTCATATAACAGAAAGTTTTGCTCTAATGCAAGAACTTCACGACAATATAATTTCAGACAACCGACTGTCAGAGCAACAAAGCCTGATAGAAAGACCTGGTGTTCATTCCTTGGGAAGAATTACCTACTCCAAACGTCCATAGCCAAATTAAACAGGGAGGTCCCCGGTGGCATTACTTTTAACGCCTCTGGGGATCTCTTTAGAAGTAACCTTCATTTTTGGACAAATAGATTGGAGTAGTGGTTGTACCAGTCACTAATAAATAAGTTATCTGGATCCCAGCGTGATTTTTTCTCCAAAAATGCCCTAAATTGCGGGTAAGCAGTTTCTACTTGGTCTCTTCGAGCCCATCTGTGATAAGTCAGATAAAAGGAACCTCCCTCATTCAACGCACAGTCAATCAACATCTGAAACTGTTGCGCTGCCTTACGCTTACCCTCAGAGGAATGTTCCACCAACAAATTGAATATTACACACGCGAAATCCTGTGAGGCCCACCTGAGGAACGTCTCATTCTCTTCTTCAATTAATCTAACGGTCCCGTAGACAAGATTAGCTTCTGTTTTTTCAAGTACTGTTTTGGCACTTCTCATAAAATCAACGAATTTTGATCTGGGTACATACAGCTCGGTTATTACAAGCGAGCGAGGTATAGGCCACCCTAATTTTTCGCTCAATAAAGTACCAGCTTCAGGTAAATATGGACTGAACTGGTGATCATCCGACCAATAACACTGTCCGTTAGTTTTCAGATAATGATTTAAATATTCGTTATAGGCCGTCTTTTTGTTCGTGTGAGCTAGTACGAATAGTTTCTTCCAGTCATCAATGGTTAATTCATTACGCTGCTCTGGACATTCGGATTCCTTACAAGTTGGAATATATACGGAAAGAATTCCCTTAGACAAAAAGTCTTGAGATGTCTCGTCCGTCATATATTGAAAGTCTCCATAGGTAGCACCTTGCTCAGCATAATTTTCTAGAAGAGGAATTACTTCATCCAGGGAGTTTTCTGTGACCTTTCTCTTGAGTAGTTGTCTTTTTGTCAATTTAAGATTTATAGAATCAACGAACCCAAAGAGGCCATATCCACCAATTGCACATTGGAACAGATCAATGTTCTCTTCCCTACTACACTTCAGCCTAGCCCCATCTGAAGTGGTAATGTAAAAAGACTCAATATCTTCAACAATTGGCTTTCGTCCAAGTACTCGGCTGTGAATATTGGAAGACAACGCTCCACCCAAGCTCAACTCATCAGCTCCGGTTTGCTTCTGAATAATTGTCAAAGGTCGGGAGTTCCCACACTGCTCACTAGACAACCAGTGGACTAATGCGGGCCATCTGGCTCCAGATTGAACCGTAACGGTTTTAGATTCCTCATCCAATGGTCCTATGGTATTCAAGTCGTCAGAACTTAGTGAGACACCGTTGGTAAGAAACTGCTGACCGCCCATAGAATGAAGCGCTCCCGCGGGACAAATTGATTCGCCAGCAGACCTCGCCGCATTCAACAATGCTCTAACTTCTGTTGGAGAAGAAGGTCTTTCGATTCTTGCAACGGGGGTATGATTTAGTTGCGATTGCACATCATTTAATATGGTCATTTGATTTTCCAATAAAACGACAATTGACCCTGCTCTAGGTCATAACGGTCCAGGTGGTAAATTAATTGGGAATGGCACGTTGGGGTGTTCTTTAACCAACTGGTTCCAAACTCGGTGTCCTATTTCTTCAGCCTGTTCAATGACCCCAGTTTCATCGATGTTTTCAATGGAAGAATTTTGCATAACCCATTCCCCATCAACCATGACATCTGTTACATCTGAAGAAATCCCATTATGAATAAACGATGAAACAATTCGGAGGCTTGGTACCAGATGAGCTTTTCTGAAATCTATCATAAATAGATCGGCCTTCTTCCCTATTTCAAGTGATCCTAATTCATCAGCGATGCCTAGTGTTCTCGCGCCTCCCATCGTCCCCCACTCCAGAACATCCTCAGGTTGAGGATTCATTTCGTCATTTCTCCGAACCCTTTCATGAAAAAGAGCAGCTCTCATCACCTCCACCATATCTTCCGCCATGTTGTCGGACCCCATACCAACTGAACACCCAGACGATACTAGCTCAGCCACAGGTGCCGCTGCCCCTCTACGAGCCCCTATAGCTGAATTATGAGATATACCAGTGTTTTTTTGGCCCAGCAACGCTATTTCAGAGCTGTTCACATACCTGCAGTGAGCGGCAACTAGGCGATTACTTAAAAATTCGTTGGAAAAAAGATAATGAGTTGGTAAAACCCCTCTAGTACGTTTTATCACTTCAATCTCTTTATAACTCTGAGACAAATGAATCGTATATCCGAGTTCATATTTCTCTGCCAAATCTCTTGAAGCCCTCAAAAGCTCTGGGGAAACGGTCTCTGGAGCATGGGGAGCCACAAAACCCTTGATTCTGCCGTTTGATTTCCCATGCCAGTCATTGATTAAGTCGGTTGCTTTTCCGATGGCCATGTCACGCTTATGAGATGAATATTCATATACCCCTTCTTGCGACTTTGAATCATCTATATCATTCATGTTCTCGCCGAGAAAAACGCGTAACCCTGTCGAATCCAAAGTTTGAGCGTATTCTGAAATATCATCTGATATCTCGAGCAGGGTCGTAGTGCCGCTTTTAATTGCCTCTATACAGGCTAGCCTCGCAAACACATTACGTTCGTCTTGATCCAGCAACCCGCGACCGGTTGTTGGAAATTTTAAAGTTGTGGGGAAGCCAAAATCTTCTAAAATCCCTTTATCAGCTGTGGCCAAAAGATGTGTATGGCAATTAATCAGGCCGGGGAAAATCACTTTTCCTGACCCTTCGATTCTAGTTGCGGAAGGATATTTTTCTTCAAGCAAGCCAGTTTCACCGATATCTTGAATAATTCCGTTCTGCGTAAGCATTGCTGATTTATACAGAACCAATCGGTTTAAGTTTCCTGTAACAATAGTCGAATCTCTAATCAAATATTTCATCGAACGCCCTCTAAAACGATGCCAATCATTGAGTGAAGATTTTCTTGGCTACTCTTCCACTGATTTTTGGAGTAATTCTGCTCCACTTTTCATCAAACCATGGGATGCAATTAATGACATCCAAAAGGCCTACATGCCATATTCAATTTGGTCGTAAAACCTGAGAAGCAACTATACTTAAACGATCTACTCAGGAATATATTTCACTATATGGCGACCGATCAGGCCTGTAACCGGTTGGACAAAGTAGATCCCGCCTTCAGAATCCCCTGCAGCTCCATGGCAAGAAATATATTGTTCGCCCCCCCAACGAGCGATTCGACCCCCTTCAGATGACAAAACACTAAAATTACCCCCGTTATGTTCAGGAACAAATCCTTGCCCAACTGAATCCTGCCATACCAAAGCTGGACCAATAAGGTCTGTAGCCCATTCAGACAAAAAATTTCCTGTTTGATCAAAGGCTTGTATCCTATCGTTTTCCCTGTCTGATACTAAGACCGTTCCATCAGAAGCTATAGAAACGCCATGCGGCAACATAAACTGTCCCTCTCCATTACCAGGCTCTCCCCACGACAAAATATGATTCCCGTGGGAATCAAACCGATGTACTCGACAATTAGCATATCCATCGGCGACAAACACGTCTCCTGATGGTGCTACTGCCACCCCGGCGGGCAAATTGAATGGTTCCCCAGCATGAGTTACATCTTTGAAACCGTCGGAAGTGAACACTGAGTTATCGGCACCAGTATCGGATCGGTAACCCTTTTCACCAATGGACAACAACAATTCACCCTCTGGCGTGTATTTCAGAACCTGCCCAGCATCTCTGTCAACTATCCATATGTTGTCTGCATGATCTGCGTATATAGCATGAGGAAATATAAAATCAGAATCCTCCCAGTGATCCAAGTAATTGCCTTCCTTGTCAAAAATGATCACCTTATTGGGGCCTCTGTTAAAACCATAAACCCTATCTCTCGAATCCACCGCCACTGCCGCCATAGGCGCTTCCCAACCAGATGGTAATTTTTCCCAATTGGAATCTACTGTAAATGATCTTTCGTCAGATCCAACCCTAACCATGTGAAATATCCTCCATCAAATCAACAAAAAAATACTTGTATATCAGGCTTATTATTCCATTTTAAGGAAGTCAAAAGCTATATAGAGATTTCTATACGCACAATTACGTGATTCCCAGTGTAATGCAATATTCCCCATTTAACTGAGTGGCATTGCAAAAGAAATATGCGTACTATTGGCCAGACTTATGAGGGTGCGTCAGATTCCTTGGGATAAGTTTAACGTCAAGGGACAACTTTAGAGCTGAAAGGTGAGATTCAGCTGCTCGGAAACGTGTAATACGGTGCACACAGACTTCTGATTCACAAACATTTTGGAAGGGAGTGGAGAAAGTATGACTACGAGTCTTCTGTCCGAAGAAGAACTATTACTTAGGAACACTGTAAGAGAATTTTCAGATCAGGTTCTCGCACCTAGGGCCGCCAAACACGATGAGTTAGAAGAATTTCCTCATGACAATTTTAGAGATATAGCTGACTTAGGACTTTTAGGGCTGATGGTAGACGAAGAATATGGTGGTGCTGGCGGTACCACCAAACAAGTTGCCATAGTCTCCGAGGAAATAGCTCGAGGGTGCGCTGCAACTTCCCTAATTTACATAGTTCACTTAACTCTCTGTACCCATTTCATAAGTCACTATGGCAACGAGTCCCAAAAAAACAAATATGTACCCGATCTCGTTTCCGGAAAGAAAATAGGCGCCTTTGCACTGACAGAGCCAGGAGCAGGGAGCGACGCTGCCGCAATTCAAACTACTGCTGTTCCAGCCAATGGCCACCTGGTCCTAAACGGAACCAAAACATATATAAGTAACTCACCAGATGCAGGCGTGATTGTAACCTTGGCAACGCACGATAGAAAACTAGGATACAAGGGAATTGATGCCATCATCGTCGACGGTGACTCTGATGGAAAAACCGTTAACAAACTTCAGGGGAAAATGGGAATCAGGGCGTCAACCGTAGGTGAAGTAGTTTTCAATAACTGCCACGTGCCGTCCACTAATCTGATCAATGAAGATAATCTTGGCTTTAGACAGACAATGGAAGTACTAAATGCCAGCAGAATTTCAATAGCAGCTCAAAGCGTGGGAATAGCCCAAGCATCACTGGAGGCCGCAGTTGATTATGCGAAAAATAGATCAGCATTTGGCGGGCCGCTGTCAGACAAGCAAGCTATACAAAATATGATCGCTGATATTGCAACTGATACGGAAGCGGCTCGCCAGCTGGTGATGCATTCGGCATCCCTCAAGGATGCAGGGCTTTCCTACCACACTGAAGCCTCAATGGCGAAGCTCTTTGCATCTACGACGGCAATGAAGGCCGCCCACACTGCTTTGCAAATACATGGAGGAGCTGGATATTTTTCCCCAACACCTGTTGAAAGATATTTTAGGGACGCTAGGGTTACGGAGATTTATGAAGGCACATCGGAAATACAGCGAATGGTGATCGCAAGAAATCTTTTGAAAGATTAACACTGACATCAGGCCAGATGGCAATAGAGTAACAATAGGCAAAACCCATAACCAGTGAGGTAGCGTAATATGAAACTAGGTCTCTTTTTAATGCCATCACATCCACCTGAGAGAGCTCCTATTGACGCACAAAACTGGGACCTTCATTGCCTCAAACTTGCTGACAGCTATTCACTTGAAGAAGCATGGATAGGAGAACATTTTACGGCTCCCTGGGAGCCAGTCCCCTCCCCAGACATCCTTATCGCACAGGCGTTGATGCAAACCAAGAAAATAAAGCTTGGAACAGGAGCTCACCTGCTGCCCTTTCACCACCCAGTGGAGTTGGCATCCAGAGTGGCCTATCTGGATCATCTCGCCCAAGGCAGATATATGTTCGGGATTGGTTCAGGAGGGCTACAATCCGACCATGAATTATTTGGAATAGATATGGAGAATGGGGAGCACAGAGAAAGGACAAGAGAATCACTGGATATAATCTTGGGCCTCTGGGACCACGTGGACGGCTCTTTTAATTATGAAGGTAAATTTTGGCAGGTTAATATTCCCGATCCGAAAGATTATGCATTTGCCAACCTTCGAACACATATAACCCCATTCCAGAAACCCCATCCGCCGATAGGAGTCGCTGGTGCAAGCCCTGGTTCAGACTCCTTAAAATTGGCCGGTGAAAGAGGCTATATTCCAATGAGTTTGGGTCTCAACGAGGTATACGTCGCAAGTCATTGGGACGCAGTTGAAGAAGGAGCAAAGTCTAAGGGTAAAACTCCACCTTCGAGAAGCGAATGGAGAATCGTGAGGGACATATGGGTCGCGGAGACCGATGAAGAAGCCAGAGAGGGCGCTCTAAACGGCATGCTTGGAAGGGCGTGGAGAGAATATCTACATCCTTTGTTTTCATTCGGTGCCTACCCTTTTGTTGAATACATGAAACATGATGAATCTATGTCTAACGAAGATGTTACTATCGAGTATATGCTGGACAATTTATGGATAGTCGGATCTCCAGATACGGTGACAGAGAAAATCCGGAACTTGTACTCAACGGTTGGAGGGTTTGGACATCTGCTCTGGCTCACATTCGATCATTCAGAGGATAGCGAAAATTACGAAACCTCCATGAGACTTCTAGCTGAAAAGGTGATGCCGAGGTTGAGTGATCTGACAGGGTGACAAACCTTCTGGTATTACTTTTTAGCAGATTTTGTAACATGCGAATTTCCAAAAGAGTTGTGCCCTGACTTTATTGGAGATCTAGTTTCGGAGTTAATTTTCCGGTAGATAGAAGGGATATTTGGCCATGCAAAAAAACCACCAGGGACCCCTAAGTGGAATCAAGGTTCTCGACTGGACAATGTGGCAGTTCGGCCCAGTTTCAACGATGATGCTGGCAGACTTAGGTGCTGAAGTAATAAAAATCGAATCTCTTGACGGGGATCATGGAAGACAGTTTGGACAGGTTAGTGGAGTGGGAAGTGATGCATACGATGGTCTATCGTCGAATTATTTTGAGGTTTTAAACCGCCAAAAATTGGGAATTGCCATCAACTTGAAGCATGATAAAGGACAAGAGATTGTCCAAGCCCTCGTAAAACAGTCAGACGTATTCGTACAGAACTTTAGACAAGGGGTAGCTGAAAGATTAGGACTTGGGTGGGAAAAACTTAAGGAGATCAACCCTCAGTTGATATATGGGTCTGCAACCGGATATGGCCCTAAAGGAGATGACTCCAATAAGCCAGCTTTTGCTTTAACAGGAGAAGCCCGATCAGGCTCTCTCTGGTGGGGCGGGCCCGAAGACGAAACCCCCTATAACCTACATGGTGTCGCCGATCAAATTGCAGGCATTATGCTCAGCCATGGGATACTGGCCGGCCTCGTATATAAAGAGAGAACCAATATGGGTCAAAAGGTGGAAACTTCCCACCTTGGTAGCATGATGTGGTTGGGAATGATGAGGGATGGGATTGGACTACTCGAGGGACAGGAACTTAAGAGACAACACAGAAGTAACATGAATAATCCCTTATGGAACACATATAAAACTAAAGACGAGAAATGGATAGCTTTTTCAATGAGCCAAGGAGAGAGATACTGGCCCATTTTTTGTGACGTTTTGGAGAGGCCGGAGTTGAAATCAGACCCGAAGTTTTCTACATCTGAGGCGCGCCAAAAAAACAAACATATTGTGATATCAACACTCGATGAAATTTTTGAAGAAAAAACCTTGGGTGAATGGGAAACTATTCTTACTAAGTCAGACCTCATTTGGGAAAGGGTTCAGGCAACGTTGGATCTACCTAATGATCCTCAAGTTTTAGAAAACAAATACTTAGTTCCTTTCGATCACGCAGTAATCGGGGAGTCGATGTGGCATCAGCTACCTCTGACATTTGATAAAACACCAGTAGACACAAAAAAAATGGCCCCTTCTCTGGGGGAAAATACTGAGGAAATATTAATTGAACGGCTAGATTATTCATGGGACGACATCTCTTCTTTGCAAAGTGAAGGTGTCATCCTTTAATTTGTATGAATCCTTAACAAATCAATGGAGATTTACATATGACAAAAACATTTGGAACTGGTGACTATCAATACGAACTTGTCGAAGGCTGGGGGCAGTGGCCTATTGACGGAGTTGCATCCGATATCGCAACCACGTCAAATGGAAATGTTTACGTCGCTGTTCGTACATCCTATGCAGGGCTATACACGACTGAAGGAAACAACCCAAATGCTGGAGTCATTGTTGTCTTCGACAAAGATGGCACCTTCCTAACCCAATGGGGTGAAGAATACTTTGCTACACCTCATGGATTATGGATTAGTCCTGATGACGAAATATTCCATGCCGACTCAGGCAACCACACCGTGACACGCTTTAACTCTGACGGAGAATTGCTGATGTCGATAGGTGTTAAAGACGAACTCGGACCGCAGGGGGAGCCTTTCAGGTCCCCTACACGCGCCGTTCAGTCAGCTAGCGGTGAAATATTTGTCTCAGACGGATACTGGCAAAACAGAGTTCACAAATTTACTAATAATGGTGACCTCATATGCTCATGGGGAGAAGGAGAACCGGTATTTAACCAGGAAGCCTGGAATCTGTATAAGAAGGAAGACAACCCAAATGCAACCGGAAATCCCGGAACGGGACCAGGAGAATTTAATCTGCCTCATGATGTAACTGTGGATTCAAACAACAACGTTTACATTATGGATCGTGAAAATAATCGATGCCAAATTTTTGATGCTGATGGCAATTTTATTAATCAGTGGCTAGATGTTAGAGGTCCCAATGACGCTGTTATAGACGACGACGAAATAATGCACATTGCGGAAGGAGTAGGTTCTGTTTTAATAACTACCCTGGAAGGAGAGGTCATTGGACGCTGGGGAAGCCGAGGCGAAGACGCTGGAAACTTTAGAGGTTTCCCGCACGGTATCTGGATAGACAACCAGGGAGATATCTACATATCAGAGGTTGGAACCACAAAAGGATTACAAAAATTCGCAAGAATTTAGCCACCTATCAAGAACTCCATGTTAAAATCTTTGCTTAGTTTTTAAACTTGGATAGATTTGAAATATTGCATCCACATCGAAAAATTTTCGACCAAATATTCAGAGCAGTAAACTTGCTAAATTAACATTAATTCTTCTAGAGAATTTTGCTCTTTTGACTAACCAATATATGGAGAACCAATGAAGCGTTTTGTCGTTTTTTCTATGTCATTAATTTTTTAATGTCAGCTTGTTCTGGAGAGCAAACATCTCCTGCCGTGATAGCCCCAACCCAAGCTTCTACAGTAAAAACAACAGCACCT
>CAJWWP010000039.1:0-14810 GCA_913048525.1 uncultured Chloroflexota bacterium | reverse complement strand
TCATGTGGATCAAAGGTCGATAGGATTATGGACGTAGGAAATCCGTGGTTAGATGCTGGGATTGTATCTTTCTCTACCCTGCAATATAGGCATGACAAAGACTATTGGAAAAAGTGGTTTCCTGCAGATTGGATCTCTGAGAGTTTTCCCGGACAGTATCGTAACTGGTTTTATTCATTGTTAGTGATGAGTACTGTTTTAGCCGATTCGGAGCCATGTGAAAACATTTTCAGCTACGCTCTTATGAGGGATGAAAACGGTGAGGACATGCACAAGAGCAAAGGAAATGCGATCTGGTTTGAAGACGCTGCTGAGAAGATGGGAGTTGACGCCATGCGTTGGCAGTTTGCTCGGCAAAACCCAGCTTCAAACTTGAATTTTGGATTTGGTACATCCGACGAGATCCGCAGACAATTTCTAATTCCCTTATGGAATGTGTATTCCTTTTTCACTACATACGCAAATATAGATGAATTTGATCCATCTACGGAATTTCCAGAAGTTGAAAAAAGAACGGAACTGGATAGATGGATTTTAAGTGAAATTAACTCTTTGGTCGCTACCGTAACCAGGGGATTGGAATCATTTGAACCGGAGAGAGTCACTAGAGAAGTGGAGTTGTTTTCTGAGTATTTGTCCAATTGGTATGTACGGCGTAGTAGAAGAAGATTCTGGAAGGAAGGGTTACTTAGTGACGATAGTGCAGGAAATTCGGATCAGGATAAATTATCAGCATATGCCACTCTTTACGAAGTTCTTCTGACACTCACTAAGTTATTAGCTCCTGTAATGCCGTTTGTGACCGAGTCTATTTATCAAAATTTGACGAGTCGACAGAATTGGTCAAAGGAAAGTGTACATTTAGAGGATTATCCAATTTCGGATGAAGCCCTTGTAGATTCAGATTTGTCAGATAGGACTCGACTGGCTATGAGGTTGTCTAGTATGGGTAGATCTGCTCGCAGTAAAGCAGGAATAAAAGTTAGACAACCACTTGAGAGTCTCTTTGTTCACACCCGCACACCATCTGAGTCGCAGATGCTGACGATGATTGAAGACCAAATACTGGATGAACTCAATGTGAAAAAAATCGTTCCAGTCGCAGATGCCTCAGATATTGTAAGTTTTAGAATTCAACCAAACTTGCCGGTATTGGGCCCAAAATACGGCAGAAAAATTGGTGAGATTCGGAGATTACTTGAAGCGAGTGATCCTGACGGTATAAGAAAATCAGTTGAAGCTGGTGCACATGTTCAAATCGGAGAATTTTCTTTAGAGCCATCAGATATTCTTATCACAGCTACTGAGCTTGACGGTGTATCTTCTTCTACCGATGGCGGTTACGCAGTGGGTATATCATCCGAAGTATCCGAAGAGCTTGAGAAAGAAGGTATAGCCAGGGAATTTGTCCATAGGGTACAAAACATGAGGAAGTCTGCTGGTTTTGAGATATCGGATCGCATACTACTATGTGTTAGAGATTCTAGTCAGATCGTCAGCGTACTCGGTGAATACTCTGAATATGTCGCCCAAGAAATCCTGGCTGACAGTCTTAATCAAGATTTAACTGGGGCCGAATCATTTACAGAAGATCACGATATTAATGGAGAGCATATGACAATCTCCATAAAGAAGAACTGAGAATCGTCATTGGGCTGACAAATCACGTCATGCCTCGTAGGTGATTTTACCTCCTACTACCGTCTTATTAATGGGGATGTCTTTGATGGCGGACGGGTCCGTTTTTGTCGGGTCTTTTTCTAGCACAACAAAATCGGCGAGCTTGCCAGGTTCGATCGAGCCTTTTTCATTTTCTTCAAAAGAAGCGTAGGCACCGTTTAAAGTATAGATCCTGAGGGCATCTAACACGGAAATTCTTTGACTGGGACCCCACACTTGTCCATGTATATCAGTCCGAGTGACACAACTTTGTATTCCTAGTAATGGTTCGAATGGTCCAGGTGGATAATCTGTAGCACCAGTGCTAATCACCCCATAATCCATGAATGATTTTTGAGCGAACATCCATTCCAATCTGTCATTACCGTAGTACTTCATTTTTTCACCATGGTAGTAAACATAGGTACAAAATGGAGTAGCTATCGTACCCGTTTTATGCATGCGCTTTAGAAGTTGGGGATTAACTAGAGTGCAATGTTCGATACGATGCCTAGGGTTATTTCTGGGATGATTTTTGAGAGCTTTTTCGTAGGCCGAAAGAACCATATCTATTGCCATATCACCATTGGCGTGTATACAGACCTGGAACCCGGACTTGTGTATCTCGGCAACTGCTTCTTCCGTCTCTTCCTTATCCATCGCTTGTATCCCCGAGTGACCATTTTCTGAATCGATGTAGGAACCTGATATAAGGGCAGTGCGGGCCGCTATGGCCCCATCCGCCACCATTTTTATCCCACCTATTTTCAAACGGTCGTTACCAAATCCGCTTTTTATCCCGGAGTCCCTTAGATTATGGAAGTGTTCCCGCTTCATTAACATATACACTCTTAGAGCTAACTCGTCCCTGTCTAAGCTTTCCTGGTAGACAGCTAATTCATCTGATGACACTGCGGCATCGTGAACACTGGTCAAACCTGATTCAGACAGCATGCCTCCTATAAATTTTAACCCTGACCGACGGTCTTCAGTTGTTACACTTGGAAGCAATCTCATTACAGGTTCAACCGCTCTTTCATAAAGGACCCCGTCTAGACGTCCCGAATCAGCATCCCGACCTAATCTTCCTCCTGGAGGGTCGATGGAATCATCGGTATAACCTGATATTTCTAAGGCTTTGCTATTAAGGAAATATACGTGTCCTGCCCTGTGTATAACGAAAACGGGGAGCTCTTGCGATACGAGATCTAGATCGATTCTAGTTAAAAATCTATTTTCAACTGTCTTGGTGTCGTCAAACTTGAATCCTTGAATCCATCCATTTGATTTCGTTTTTTTTGCCCGGGTTCTCAATATTTGTATAATTTCTTTAATGGTTCGTTTGTCGCAGTCAGCTGCCATCACGTGCATTGCCCCGCTACTTAAAACGTGTATATGAGCATCGATAAACCCTGGCACGATTGTCATACCTTGAAGGTCGATAACTTTTGTGCTGTGGTTCGATAGCATTTCCATATCGTTATCTGTTCCTACGGAAATGAAACGGCCATTTTTCACTGCGAAGCTTTCTGCAACGGTATTTTGGTTATCGACCGTTAGAATGTTCGAATTTTTTACAATGAGATCTGCTATGTGGTCACTCATTAAGTTTCCATCCTGATATATAGCTCCTGCTCGGAGCGGGGATTCCTATCCTTAAAGAATCTGATTCTAGTTGCGTAGTTGTGGGAAGAGTATGACTTCCCTTATTGACGCATTGTTAGTGAGAATCATTGCGAGTCGGTCAATTCCAATACCCAATCCACCAGTGGGGGGCATACCATGTTCGATGGCTATGAGAAAATCCTCATCCAGTCGATCCATATCTTCCTGTTGGAATTCTTGGTGGAGACGTTCTTGTTCCTCAAATCTTTGACGTTGATCAACAGGGTCATTTAACTCCGAAAATGCGTTACAAATTTCCATTCCGTGAACGAATCCCTCGAACCTCTCTACGATCCTGGGGTCCTTGGATGATTTCTTTGCTAGGGGTGACATTGCTAACGGGTAGTCGACTAGAAAGCATGGTTCTCTCAATGAGGGTTCAACTTTTTCAGATATGAGTTTGTCTAATAGGCCACCCCAGCTAACTTGCTGGTCGATATCAATTCCAATATCTTTCATCGCGGTACCCAAAGACTTTGCGGTGTCATATTCGAAGAAATCTATGCCGCTGGTTTCTATTATTTTTTGATGAAGGTTGATTCTTGGCCAAGGAGGAGTGAAGTCTAAATCTTCTTCTCCAAACTTGACCTTCGCTGAACCTGTTAGTTCTTTCGCACAGTGTGAAACCATATTTTCGACCATTGACATAACATCGTTGTAATCAGCAAAAGCTTCGTAACTCTCCATAGTCGTGAATTCTGGGTTGTGCTGTTGATCGACACCTTCGTTCCTAAATACACGTCCTATTTCATATACTTTTTCAAAGCCACCTACTATAAGTCTTTTGAGGTGAAGTTCCGTAGCGATTCTTAGGTATAAATCTCGGTTGAGTGCATTATGATGGGTAGAAAATGGTGTTGCCATTCCTCCTGCCGCGATGGGAACAAGCATAGGAGTTTCTACTTCAATAAATCCGTTCTCGTCCATAAAGTGTCTGATAGAAGATACCAATTTGCTTCTAGATTTAGCAGACTTCATAGCGGCTTCATTTGCGATTAAATCCAGATATCTTTGTCTGAATCTTGTTTCAGTATCTGTAAGTCCATGCCACTTTTCAGGAAGGGGGCGTAAGGCTTTACAAATAATGTGGAATTCAGATGCCTGGGCGGATATTTGGCCTGTTCGTGTGCGAAACATCGCCCCATGGATACCGATCCAATCCCCGATATCTAGTTGTTCCAAAATATCATATTGTTCTCCCATCTGGTTTTGGCGTAGGAGTATTTGGATGGTTCCCTCACCGTCTGAGATATCAAGAAAGGTAGCTTTTCCCATACCTCGTCTGGCGACAACTCGTCCGGCCAATGTGACTTCGATTTTTTCAGATGGGTCGGTCGAATTTTCGTATTCAGTTATAGCTTGATAGCTAGTATGGGTCCTATTGAATTTTGCCGGATACGGATCTATTCCCATATCTCGGAGTTTTTTTACTTTTTCAAGGCGCACCCTGAAAAATTCGCTTTCAGATTGGGTCAACTTGGCCCCCGTGTATGACCAGGTTTTTTGTTATATGAACCTGATATTGAGGATTGAAACCTTTAGGAGAGTCTGAATTTAGACTTCATCTTCCATTCGGGTTTATTGCCCTCGGTATTATGACGAATATTTTATATTCGACTGGTAACCTTGTAAAACTGGGCGTATGCATATTCACCATTTCAACTCTGCTTACGGTGGGGGTACTGGTATTAGGTTTTTGTTCCTTTAATATTGCTCCGAAAAGTGACCAAAATCTTCTTTGACTGATCGGATCTTATTGTTACTATCGCTATGGAGGGTTGATGATTCAGTTTGGCTATTCGAGTCACGGGTGGAATTCATAAGGGCAGACGAATTAGGTCGCCGAAAGGCGGACCAGGGATTAGACCTACTACTGATAGGGTCAAGCTAGCTATATTTTCCATTATTGGTGCTGATGCTGTCCAAGGGAAAAAAGTGTTGGATTTATTTGCATGTACAGGGGCTCTGGGCATAGATGCTATAAGTAGGGGAGCGCAAAGTGCGTATTTTGTGGAGAAAGTGCAGAGGAACTGTAGTTTGATTAGAGACAACCTTACTAGGCTAGGTATCGGTGACCTTGGAATGGTGGAGAAATCTGACTGTTTAAAGTTTCTTGAAAGAGAGAAAGAAGATTTTGAGCTGGTTTTTTTAGATCCCCCCTTTGAGGAAGCTAATTGGGATAAGTTAATGAATTCTTTGGGGCGTGAAAGATTTATTGCTCAAGGTGGTGTTGTTGTTGCTGAACATAAGGCTTCTTCTGTTCTGGAGCAATCGTATGGTGGAATTAATAGATTTTCAGAAAAACGATATGGAGATTCAAAAGTTTCTTTTTACGAGGTTGTAAGTGGCTAAAGCTTTCTATCCAGGTAGTTTCGATCCAGCTCATAATGGTCATATTGATGTGGCTACGAGAGCTGCAAAGCTTTTTGACGAAGTCGTTGTAGGTGTTTATGACGCCCCACCTAAAACATTAATGTTTGATACTCATGAAAGAGTTGCATTATTTGAAAAGGCTTTAGGTGACATTAGTAATATTGTGGTGACGCCATTTACTGGGCTGGCCCCAAATGTGGCCAAAGAGGTAGGAGCTGAAGTAATTCTCAGAGGATTGAGAGCGGCCTACGATTTTGAGCAAGAATTTGAAATGTCACTTATGTGGAGAAATCTTTCTCCGGATGTGGACGTCATTTGCATGATGAGCGCTTTGGAACATCAGTTTATCTACTCGAGTAGGATCAAAGAAGTAGCACGACTAGGTGGCCGAATAGATAACCTCGTACCCAAGCACATAAACGCTGCGATATTAGAGCGGCTCGATTAGACATATTGGATATATAGCCATGGGAGGGCAGTTTCGATGGACACAAAAGAGATTTTGAGTGAATTAGAGTCCCTGAGAAATTCAGGAACCAAAGTCCCAGGATTTAGGGGTAAGGTTATGATTGAGTCAAATAAACTTGCTCAACTTGCTCAAGCTATTGAATCTGGTATGCCAGCTGACATAGAAGAGGCTCAAGCTATTATTATGCAAAGGGACAGCATAATAAGTCAGGCTAACCTTGAAGCAAAAAGGGTGAGAGATGAAGCGGAAAATACCGCTGATTCCCTTAAAAGTGCTGCCACAGAAACCCATGATTTTAAGGTTTCTGATTCTGAAGTAATGAAAGAGGCAAGCAATAGAGGAGACGTAATAACTACCAGCGCTGCAACTGAGGCGCAGAGCATAATTCAAGACGCTCAACGGAAGGCCTATGCCATCATAGGTGATGCCGAGAATTCAGTATCCTTTCAGAGGGAAGGGGCAGATAGATATTCACGTGAGGTCCTTTCAGGACTTGAAGAAAAATTAGCAGATGTTCTTGGTCAGGTGAGAAGAGGAATCGACACACTACAGGCAGAAAAAGCACCACCTTCAAATGGAAGCAAAATATCAGCCTAAGGTTTATTAAGAGAAGATTCTGATTTGGTCCGGTTGGGAATCCTAGGGATTCCATCTTTGCCGTACCTAGTGGACGAGTGTGTTAGTGCCCGTTAACCAGTTCGTGGAGTTTTTCCAGTAAAGCTGCATTTTCTGTTAAATCGAATCCATCAACCTTGTAAATTTCCTCTCCCGAAAAACCATCCACAGCTCCTAGATCAACCATTTTGGAAATTCTTTCGGTGTCTTCTTCAACTGTAGGAAGAACGTTTTTGCCAGTGGATATTGACAACGCAGCGAGCAGCCCGTATCCCCCCCAATTGGAGACGCTGGCGATTATCAATTCAGTAACCTTGGAAACAGTTGGGTATGAGACCAATGTTTCAGATTTCGCTACTCCATCTATAACGTTTCCCAGTCCAATTTCATTTCCACCATCACCGATTCCGATAGTTTTAGAGTGCATATCAAATAGCAAATCAACTTTTGCCGTCTGATCGCTTATGTCCAGATCACGCATGTTGCGATATAGGCCGTCGGCTGCTGCCGCGCAACGTTCTATTGATATCAACACGGAAGGATTCTCAGTATTCAATATGTCTTCTGCGTATTGGACGCTTTTTGGAAGGGTAGTTATTGGAAAATCGATAACATCACTACTTTCTGCAACATAAGGACGTAAAAGGTTACTGGAATGTTCATCGGCTACGTACTTAACTTTATAGCCAAGCCGTTCTAATCCAACTCCAATGGCAATTGCCCCTGGTGGACCATCAGTTTCCGCTGCTCCAGCGCTTAGAATGTAAAAGCCGGTGGTGATCAAAATTGTTCCGGTGTTGGCTAGGATCAACTCGGCAGCTCTGGTGCAGTAGTCTGCAGGAACCAGATCACGTAATTCCGATATACCTCTCTGATCGTTTGAAAGGATAATGTCTTCTATTGTCAAACCTGAACCCATCTATAACACCGAGTAGTCCTCATCTTTCTTATCTGTAATGAACATGTAGCCTGGGGCATGGGTGATCATTATCTTTGGCTTTGAGCTCATGGCTACACTTTGAGGGGTGACACCACATGCCCAAAACACAGGTACTTCACCTTCCTTTATTTCGGTTTGATCCCCGAAGTCTGGCTTTGAAATGTCCTCAATTCCTATAGTTTCAGGTGACCCGACATGTATCGGCGAGCCATGTACGCTAGGGAAACGTGATGTGACCTGAACAGCTCTAACAACTTTTTCTTGAGCTATAGACCTCATTGAAACCACCATAGGGCCAGAAAATTCTCCCGCAGAAGAAGTTTCTATGTTGGTTATATACATGGATACGTTTGTTCCTTTTTCAAAATGAGGCAGTCTTATCCCATTGTTTTGCAGTGCGGATTCAAACGAGAAACTGCAACCCAACAGGAAGGTCACAAAATCTTTTCTCCAAACATCGGTTAACGATTTAATTTCTTCTTCTAGGACACCATTTTTATAAACGCGGTACAGAGGGACATCGTTTCTGACGTCACTACCTGGCGCAGTGAGCCTAGCCTCAATTTGCCCAGGCTCTAGGACTTCAATTAGTGGGCATGGTTTTGGATTACGCTGACAAAACAGTAGAAAATCAAAAGCGTTTTCGCGTGGAAGAATGGCCAGATTCGCCTGAACGTACCCGGGTGCTAATCCTGAAGTAGGCCTTGTTAACTCATTATTCCTAAAGGCATTTCGAATTTCCGAAGGCGAATTAATTAAGTCTAGTTCTCTAAGCATAATTTAAATTCCTCTTGTAATTCTTTGCTTATAAGTGCCCAGCAGTGATATTAAGTCGATATTACTATATTCACTTTCTTTCATTATTCTACCCCCAAAGCCTCGACTTATGTCTCAGCCTGTTTTCGCCTTTGTATTTCGTTGAAGGATTATTTGACGCTATGCTATTCTTTTTACTCAGGTCGGGGAGTAGCGCAGCTTGGTAGCGCATCTGCATGGGGTGCAGGGGGTCGCAGGTTCGAATCCTGTCTCCCCGACCACGTTTTTGTGATTAGAAACGGCTTTTTATTTTGAGAATCGTTAGCCTATTTTTCCAAATTAAAGACCTATATTAACTCTTCAAAAGTTGACCGCTAATAAATGTTTGGATATATTTGGATCTTCGGGTGAGTCATCAATAAACCCAAAATAGGGAGATAACTTCAAACAATCGCATATTTGTAGGGCACCTGTTCTACTGCCAATGGACCAAGTCGTGTATCTGTAAAATCTTTGGAGACTACGCCTGAATAGGATCTTGTAAATTTCGGAACACAATCCGAACCATAGCTTGGTTACAGACTGCGGAATGAATACCTCTAGAAGATTTCCACCCGTTAATTTGTCAAAAAAAGTAAGGAGAGATTTATATGTTAAAAAGTGTTACCGATGGTCGAACTATGAGTGGGTTCGTAGTTCTATTAATCGCAGCGTTTACTATGTTTTCATTCGCTTGTAGCGAGACAATCATTAAAGAGGTCCCGGTTGAGAAGGTTGTGGAGAAGGTTGTTATCCAACAAGTAGAAGTGGAAGTGCCTGCGCCCGAAGGACCCAAAAGAGAAATAGTCTTCGGAGGACTTAACTGGGATAGTGCACTAGTCCAAAATGGCATAGCCAGATATATAGTTGAACACGGATACGGCCATGAGACCTCCCAGATAGAAGGTGCAACCGTCCCACTATTCCAAGGTTTGAGGAAAGGGGACATAGATATCACAATGGAAATCTGGCTTCCTAACCAAAATGTGGTTTGGAATGAAGCGGTGAAAGCTGGCGAAGTGATTCCTGTCGGTAAAAGCCTTGAGGATAACTGGCAGAGTACCTTTCTTATCCCTGCCTACATTCAGGAAGCTAATCCAGATTTGGATTCTGTAGAAGACCTTAAAGACGACAAGTACAAAGCGTTGTTTGCAGAGGCAGATAGCGGTGGAAAAGCTGTGCTTTACGGTTGTATTGCGGGATGGGCGTGTAGGGGAGTCCAAGAAGGAACTGATGATGGTCCGGGACAGATGGTGGCATACGGCCTAACCGACCATGTTGAACTTAGAGATCCTGGAACCTCTGGCGCACTTGCGGCTGCTGTAGAAGGCGCATTTAAGAAAGAGGAAGCTATTCTTTTCTACTACTGGGGGCCAACAAAGCTGATGCTTGATCTTGGGTATCCTGAGAAGGTTATTGACCTTGCTCAGCCAGATCCAAGTACTTGTGCTAACAATGACCCTGTAAACGGTTGTGCTTTCCCACCGGCTGAAGTAATGATCGCGATGAACACAGAATTGGTTAAAGATGCTCCCTACTTGATTGAGTTTTTCAACAACTGGGATTGGTCGGCAGGAAATCAATTAGCCGCCGATGGGTGGTACGGTGAAAATTCTGGGAATTACGGCTCCTCAGAGGAAGCCTTTGAGGCGACGGCTGTCTGGTATCTAAGCAATAATGATGCTTGGCAGAGTTGGGTACCTGGAGACGTGCTCGAAAATGTATTGGCAGCTTTGGCCAATTAATGATTTCAGTTAGTTTGAAATATTAATTCTGCTGACTGGAGTGCAACATGAGGACCGGTCTGTTCAGGCCGGTCCTCTCTTTGTACGGGAATACTGTGATTTATGACTGGTAAAGCTGAACAGGTTAGCCATCAGATTGTAATCGACAACCTTTGGAAAGTGTTCGGAAATGATCCCTCTACTGCCTTAAAACCTGAGAATTTGGGAAAATCTCGAGCAGAACTTCAATCTGAATTTGGTCAAGTTGTTGCCCTTAGGAATGTTTCCTTTCATGTGGAAAAAGGGGAAACGTTTGTTGTTATGGGATTATCTGGTAGTGGAAAATCTACACTGGTGAGATGTCTAATTCGTTTGATTGAGGCCACTTCTGGGCATATATATGTTGACAGCGAGGATGTTACCTCACTGGACGAGAAAGCTCTGAGGGATTTTAGGCGGACCAAGGTCTCCATGGTATTTCAGAACTTCGGACTCCTTCCCCATCGAAATGTTATGGATAATGCCTGCTATGGATTGGAAATTAAAGGAGTGTCCAAGTATGAGCGTTATCAAAAGGCACAAACGATGCTTGATATGGTCGGATTGAATGGCTGGGAATCTTCCAAAGTAAGCCAGCTTAGTGGGGGTATGCAGCAAAGAGTTGGACTGGCGAGGGCGATGGCAGTGGAGCCAGAGATATTGCTCATGGATGAACCATTCAGTGGGTTGGACCCTCTGATTAGACGCCAGATGAGGTCTGAACTTGCGGAATTGCAAAAAGAGATAAGGAAGACCATGGTCTTTATCACGCATGATTTGGATGAAGCCGTAGCCGTGGGGGACAGGATAGCTATTATGCGGGACGGGGAGATCATCCAGATGGGCACACCGGAGGAGATAATTCTGAACCCAGTAGATGACTTTGTCAGCGAATTCACTGAGGATGTTTCCAAGGACAAGGTTCTTAACGCTTCGTCTATTTCAGTCACTCCCGATCTAATTTGGACCTGCCCTTCTGATTTAAATAAATTAAAGGACCACGTAAGTAAAGTTGAAGCTCGGTATGTGGTTTTTGTGAATGAATCGGGAAGCTACCTTGGGATCTTGATGAGAGATGACATAGAGCAGACGGGCTCTACAGAGGAACTAGAACGTAAGCTGGGAGAATCCCCCGTTTCGATAAAATATTCCAGCAATGTTAAACCAGCAATTGCCAGAATGGCGGACTCAGAGACCCCTATACCAGTGGTTGATTCTGATAGGGTTGTACTTGGTGTAATAACCCAGACTTCTATTTTGACTGCTCTCGCTAAGTAGGAAAATCTTAACTAACATAAATTGTTGGAGTACCAAACTTCATGTCAGTATCAGATAAAGAAATGGCGAATTCAAGGAGAGATACGTCTCGCCGATTCAATTACAACTTGAAGAAATTCTATTTCCCATCTGTAGTGATACTGGGTTCAATTATTTTGTCATTGATGATACATGGGTCAGGCTTTAAGTTTGCTCTGGATTTTCCGTTTGACATTAGCAGGGAAATTGAAGGATCCATAGATGTTTCTATCGACTGGATTGTAATCACATTCGGCGATTTTTTTGATGCCATCAGTGATGCTATCAAGGTAGTGTTGGGAAAACTCAGAGATCTATTGCTATGGACTCCATGGCCGATAATGATGTCCCTTGTTTTTATAATCGGATGGAAAATTGCTTCTTTAAAAATTGCAATAATGTCGGTTACAGGCTTGGTTGTCCTGGCGATAGTCAATTTATGGGAACCCACTATGGTGACAGTTGCGATAATGATAGTAGCTGTTTTCTTATCTATAATTATTGGCGTTCCCGTAGGAATTTTAGCAGCTAGAAGCGATTCTGTTGATACTGGAATACGACCGGTTTTAGATACTATGCAAACCATGCCGAGTTTTGTCTATCTAGTCCCTGGAATTATGCTTTTCGGTCTTGGAAACGTCGCCGCTATATTTGCGACCGTACTCTACGCTCTACCTCCTTGTATACGACTCACCAATTTAGGTATCAGACAAGTGGATGCTTCTGTAGTAGAGGCCGGAAGATCTTTTGGTTCGAGTAATATGCAATTGCTCTTCAAAATACAAATACCAATGGCAATTCCTACCATTATGGCTGGAATAAACCAAACGGTTATGATGGCGTTAGCTATGTCCACGATTGCTGCCATGGTTGGTGCCGGAGGACTAGGTATTGAGGTATTAAGGGCGATGGGGCAATTGAGAGAAGGGGAAGCGGTCGTCGCAGGCTGTGCGATCGTTATACTGGCTGTCATAATTGATAGAATTTCGCAGGGTTATGTAGAAAAACAAGCTTCGTGAAATAGGTAGCAAATTGTATGGTGATAGATTGTATTCACCGTGAATCGAGAAAATACAGTCACAAAATTGCTGAAAATGGTATGGAAGAATAGCTGATCTGAACTTTACAGCAAGAGAAAAAATTATTTTCCTTTCGATAACTCCCAATATTTCCTTGCCGTAAGGGACTGTGGAAAGTGGGGTTATTGGCTATTAACATGGCAGACACTGATGGTATAGGGAATTCAGACGAATAGTTCCGAAAAGATTTCCTTAACAATGAGGATTCAGGAATTTTTTGGACTGCCTCTCCCAGAGCTACCTGGCATTTTAGCTGATTTTATTTATTGGCATAAGGAGCATCATCGTACAGGCCTGCCAGGGTGTCTATCCAGAGAGTAGGCAGTAGCAGGACAGGTTGCATCGACCCTTCTTGGCTGTTTAAAGCGTAGTAGTAATCGCCTTCTTCTGATTTGTTCCCAATTAAGAGAAGGACACCATCAACGTAATTGGTACCAGTTTCACTCACTCCCCTAAATCTCATTTCTATAGACAGTGAATTGTCTCCAATTCCCCATTCCGAGTAATCTCGATCTTTAACTTTATGCCTATGTACCTTCATTCCTTCTGGCCTGGACAACAGGGGCAATATTTTTTCCCACTTTGACATATCAACGAGGTGTGGTTCAGCACTTACGAGATAGTCTGTGACTACCCACTCACCATTTTTTTTGGTGAAACTAAGTTGAGCCGGGTCACTTGTAGGATCGTCAGTACGAGGGAATAGGTTAAATTCTTCTATAGATTTCGGGTTTCGGATTACATAGTATTTAGGGTATGGGGGGTCTTTAGCGAGGCGAGAGATCACCTCTCCCCAAGTATCCGCAATTAAAAACAATTGAGGAAATCCCGATATCTGTCCGTAATGATGGTCTCCGTCTGTTGTTTTGTCACCAAGCCTGAACTGTAGATATCTATCAAAAGTTAAACCTATATCAACGATAGTATGTGGGTCTGCTAATCCGTATTCGGCAGGGTTCTCGATGATTACTTTTGTTTCGGTAAGATCTCGTTTGGTCTGAGGCCCTCCGAGTAGGTACGCAATTCCTCCCCATCTCATATGGTCGGGGGGTATGTCTCCTTCGATGTCGAATGCCCAGGTCCCTTCCGTAGTTTTGTTGAAAAGCACATCATAACCCTCAGATTGAACTCCAATTGAGGTCATGTCTTCAACTGAAACTTGATAGAACCAGGGACGAGGCAGTGCTTTCTCCTCTTCCTTTTCAAAGGGATTTAGAAAATAAACTGCGCCCGCTATGGCAGCAACCGCTATAAGTGCCAACGTTACCTTAAAGTTCAATCTGAAACGCTCCTAACGTCTTCTCCACCAAACGAAAATGCCTAGTATGAGCACTAGAGTAGGGGGGAATACCCAACTGGACCATTTTATGAAGTCACGTTCTCTAGAGTTTACGACCAGTTCTCGGTATGGCACCAATTTTGGTCTTATTGAAATTAGTTCATAATCATCAGCAAGCCAGTTTACAGAATTCAAGAAAAGGTCGGCATTGTCACTACTATGGAAGTATTTGTTGGTAGCGAAGTCAGAGTCAGCAAATATGACCATTTTGGCAGGTTTTCTGAAAGATACCTGGGACGGATCTTCACTAATCAAGCCCTGAGTTTCCAGTATTCCAGCCACAACAAATGGCCCAGGTATTTCTTCATTCGAGAATCCCGGGGAATCTGAGTCGGTCTCTAGCCAGCTTGCAGGAGTAGTTATTCCTATTTCAGTGAATCTAATGTGAGCTGGCAGATCGTCTTTGTGTACCAAGGAAATTATCGAGCCTACTTCAGGAAAGAAACTTACGCTTATCTCATCAACTATACCAATTCCACTGATACTACTACCGGCTAGTTGGCCGTTAGCCTTTTGCAACATAGGAGTAAGCATTTCGCCCCCAACATTGCTAACAGCGTCAGCTACTGGTTGCTCTCCTATTGCTAGACCATAGGTCGCCAAAATCACGTTAAATCCTTCAGGCACTCCCGGATCATACATCGCTAGAATATGACCTCCAGAGGTCACATACTTTGAGAGGGCCTCAAATTCAGTGTCATCAATGTCTTTGTCAGGCCCAGCTATTATCAGCACCGCTGTGTCTTCAGGAACTTCTCCAACCTGTTTCAGATTGAGTGGAAGAACTCTGTAATTATCTCGTTGCATCCCCTCAATC
>CAJWWP010000038.1:0-15479 GCA_913048525.1 uncultured Chloroflexota bacterium | reverse complement strand
ATCGATTGATCGAAGGAAACGACGGGGGCGCCTGCGTTTCTTTCAACGGTGGAGAGTCGTTTTCAAGCATCTACAATCAGCTCACCTCTCAGTTTTATCATCTCACCACGGATAATAGACATCCATATCGAGTCTATGGTACCCAGCAAGACAATTCTGCTATCAGCGTCCCTTCACAAACCGGAAAAGGGGCGATACCGTGGGGAGACTGTTATTTCGTAGGTAGCTCTGAAAGCGGATATATCGCGGTAGATCCCAACAACCCCGATATCGTTATATCAGGAGCAGTTGGAAGCTCGCCGGGCGGTGGCGGGAATATGCTCCGATACGACCATAACACTGGCCAGGTGAGAATAATAACTGTCTGGCCTGAAGTAAATATTGGTTATGGCGCCTACAATATGAAATACAGGTTCCAATGGACCTATCCGATTTCATTTTCCCCTCACGATTCAACGGTGTTGTACACAGCCGGCAACCTTGTATTTAGGTCCCTGGATCAAGGAAGTAATTGGACTCCTATTAGCCCCGATCTCACACGGCACGATGAGGAGAAGTTAAGGCCATCGGGAGGGCCTGTAACACTCGACACTTCGGGGGCAGAAACCTATTCGACCATATTCTCATTCGCCGAATCACCTATTGAAAAGGGGGTTTTCTGGGCAGGTTCGGATGATGGATTGGTTCACGTATCCAAAGATGAGGGGGATTCATGGCAAGATATCACCCCTGCAGAATTGCCTGAGTGGTCCCTGATCAGCATGATAGAACCGTCATCACATTCAGCTGGCACAGCATATATGGCTGCGACCAGGTACAAACTAGGTGATAATTCACCGATGCTCTTTAAGACAGATGATTACGGTGAGCAATGGAAGGTCATTAATGGAAACTTACCGGGAGATGATTTCACCAGGTGTATTCGGGAGGATCCCGTCAAGCCTGGAATGCTATATGCAGGGACAGAAACCACACTCTATGTCTCATTTGACGACGGGATACGTTGGAGGGAGTTGAAGGGCAACGGGAGTGTCGGGAAGAGTTCCTTGCCCGTCGTTCCCATTTACGACATAGCGATAAAGGAAGATGACATGATCGTGGCAACCCATGGAAGATCATTTTGGATACTCGATGATCTTTCACAACTCAGGCAGGTGCCTGAAATAGAAGGGATTGATTCTCCACATATCCTTCAACCAAGGAACACCATCCGAATAACTGCCCCTCTCAGGAGTCGTAAAGTATCTGAGGGAAAGAATTACCAACTCTCACTTGGAGCCGCAGTCACATACACGGAGGATAAGAATACGTATGGCGAAGTGGAACGTTCTTTCCTTGACGCGGGACAGAATCCACCGGCGGGGGTCCTTATCAACTATTTTCTGCCCGAAGAAATAAACGAAGAACTGTCATTAACCTTCCTTGACCAGTCTGGAATTGTGATAGTTACGTACTCTAATGGAGTTGCAGCGAACAGTAGTTCAGAAGAGGAAAGTGATCAACTTTCTATTGCTTCAAATATTGGTATGAACCGATTTATCTGGGACATGAGATATCCACCAGCAAATAAGGTACCAGGAGATAAAACCACTGAAGACCGAGTAGTTTCTGGTCCCGTAGCGCCTCCAGGAAGATATACGGTCGTGTTGAAGTGTGCAGGTACTGAGAAGTCAAAGACGTTTGAGATCATAAAGGACCCGAGAGTCGAAGCCAGCCAGAAGGAACTTGAGGACCAATTCAACTTACTTTTGTTAATCAGAGACAGGTTATCTGAAACACACGATTCGATTAATCGAATTAGGAGCGTTTGTTCTCAGGTACATGAGTGGACTCAGAGAGCAATTGGCCATTCATCGGAAACATTGGTAACTGAAGCTGCAGAAAAGATAACGGGGAAGTTATCTGCGATAGAGGCTGAATTGATCCAGACTGAATACCAAGGGGCTAGGGATCGGCTAAATTTGCCTACGAGGTTGAATAGCAAGTTGTCCGAAATTACCAGTGTAGTTTCCGCCGGGGACTTTGCCCCAACCAGACAATCCTATGAAGTATTTCAAGCAGTTTCGAATGAGATCGAACCTCACCTCGTCACATTGCAAGACACAATTGATGAAGATGTAAAGGACTTTGACAACCTTGTACAAGAACTGGGACTACCTGCAGTAGTTGTAAGACCACAGTAGGCCACATTTATCAGGGTCCGGGTTCAAACTACATCCGGATCCTGGTTGGATCGTACCCCAGCCTAAGTGAGACGAACAAAACTAACGCTGATGAGGCGAGAAGCAATCCCATTCCCCGTAAGGTCGACTCGTAATCAAACATTGTTATGAGCAGACCGGCAATTATAGGGCCGGATACCTTTCCCGCATTTTTAAGGGAGCCGCTAATCGCCATTCCTGTGGCGATGCCTTGCCCAGTGAAGCGAATGCTTATCATGGCTAATGTTGAAGGGAATATCAACGCCTGGGCCAAGCCAATTACTGAGGCCGTCGTCAAGAGGGTAACCAAGTGCTTCGCTGAAGGTATATAAGATATCGCACCTGCAATAACAACCATCCCTGCCACTACGGTCAATAGATATCCGAACTTGTCTCCCAGCCTGCCTCCTAAAGGGTTCATCATTACATGAACTAGTTCTTGCACGGCAAAAAAGATCCCCACTTGTAGAACGTTAAATCCTTCGGCAATGCCATAAATTGGTAAAAATGCCTTAACGGCATAGACGGTCATATACACCCACCCTTCCAGACTACCTGATATCCAAACAACTGAGCTGCCAACCCCAGATCGGATGGCTGATAGAAATTTCTTAAGCAGGGAGAAAACTTTGGGATTTTGTGCCGGAAGTTTATTCTCAGGTAAAAGTAAGATCGGGAGAAATGCTGCGGAGCTTAAAATCCCAATTATTGTAAACACTTCTTCAGGATTCAAATATAGCAATAGCAAGCCGGCAGATAATGGCCCAATTACATATCCGGATGTTTTGGCTATTCCAAACCACCCCAGCAACTCACCTTTTTTGTCCTTTGCACGTTCAGCAACATATGCTAGGGAGACAGGCCCGTATATAGCTGTCGCAAAACCATGAATGAGCCTAACCGTGAAGAGAGTTTGAGTAGAATCTACGAATGAATAAACAAATGGCATGAAGGTAAAAAAGGCAGTGCCAACAAGCAGCCAGGATTTCCGTCCCCACGTATCAGATAGAAAACCTATTACAGGCTTGAAAATCATGCCTGTTAGGGTAGAAACAGAAATTATCAGCCCTACGAACGAGTCACTTGCCCCCAGTGAGGCTGCGAAGATAGGTAGGAGGGGTGTCTTTCCCATTTGATAAGCTGATCTGACTAAGAAGTCAGCTAAGCCCATGAATAGGATCGGCTTGCTCAAAAATGTGTACCCCAGTTTTAAATTTGCATTTTTTGCTGCAATCACTTTGGTGTGACGTGAAAATGTATATTGTCACAATTCTATCGGACTTAAATTACTCATAAAAGAGGAGAGTGAAACAGGGTAATTTTAGTGGGTTGGTGCTGAAGGAGAGATTCTAGCCACGCTCTGTTTCATTATGTCAGTGAATACCTTTTCGTTACTGTCTGTACACTGAAACTCCGTTCCTAATGCCATATTTACTGACTGATATGAGTCAGAGTCGGCAAAATGTCGGCAGAACAAAACCGGTTCGAGTGGGGTAGTACCTTTATATGACTATGTAGTGGTTCAGACTATTTCTCGGCTAGTGGGTGCTATTGAGCCGTTATCCCTCCGTCAATAACCAACTCGGAGCCTGTCATATACCGCGATTCGTCAGATGCCAGGAATAGAACTGATAAAGCTACGTCATGGGCAGTTGCGAATATTCCCAGGGGTGTAATAGCCAACCGTTTTGCTCTTTCTTCGCTGTCAGACATCATCTCACGTGTCATTTCGGTTTCTATGAACCCTGGGTGAACCGAATTACACCTGATTTTCTCTGGCCCGTATTGAACCGCCGTAGACTTGGTCAGGAGCCTCACGGCTCCTTTGCTTGCAACATAGGCTGCTGATGACATACCAATCAGGCCTGCTATCGAAGAGATGTTTACGATGGAGCCACCGCCTGACGCCCTCATGGCTGGTATTGCAGCTTTAGTGCCGAGGAACACCCCTTTCGAGTTTACGTCCTGAACACGGTCCCATTCCTCTGAGGTTGTCTCTTCAACATTTTTTCTAACGCCTATGCCAGCATTGTTGACCAGTATGTTCAGCTTGCCATAACTGTTGACAGATTCTTTTACCGCTGCAGCCCATTCAGATTCACTTGTCACATCCAAATGAATATATTTCGCTTCTCCGCCAGTCTCATTTATCTCGGCCTCGACTTTCTCACCTTCCGTGTCAAGGATATCCCCGAAAACAACTCTGGCTCCCTCATTGGCGAACAACCTTGCCTCGGCTTCACCCTGTCCCCTGGCACCCCCGGATATTAGAGCAACCTTGCCTTCCAGCCTACCCATGGATTCCTCCTTTGATATATCTCGTCATCCAAAAAGCGTATGTGCTCGGATAGTAACATTTTGACTGCTACACGGTGCGAATGGAAATAGCACTGGCGAGATAAGATAATGGGGGTAAGTGAATAGGGGATTTCAACTTATGTTTCGGCGATGCCCCGGGATGCTGACTTTCCAGTGCGCTTTAGCCACGTTGACACTATGGCGAACACGATGAACGCTCCCAGGGTCAAGAAGGCTATGCGAAGCCCCTGGCTGAACGCCGCCCCGACTCCCTCGCCGCCTGCCGTTACCGCGTCGAGGCTTGGCTCGAATCCTAACGCTCCCATTCTCATGGTCACGATGGTTATGGCCAGCCCAATTCCTGTGACGTTGGCAGTGTTGCGGACCATGTTGGTGAAGGCCGTGGCGACGCCGATTCTGCTGAGGTCCACGGTCCCCAGAATCGAACTCTGATTAGGAGGGTTGAAGGTGCCCATACCGGCGCCCTGAAAAATCAACCCGAGTAATATCACGTAGAGTTGCGAGGACTCTGAGATTGTCCCGAGAATCAACATCCCTGTGGCCAACATGGCGAGCCCAAGATACTCGAAACGCTTTGGGCCATGCCTGTCCGAAAGCCGACCCGAGATGGGACCTATAATTGCGAACATCACCATTGTGGGTGCTATCAGCAGCCCAGTTTGACCCGGGCTTAGGCCTGCCACTCCCTGGAGATAGAAAGGCATTAGGGAAAATACGGCGGTGCCTGCTAGGAATATGAAGAAGCTGGAGGCGGAACCTAGGGAAAACAACCTGTTCTTGAACAGGTCAAGTTCCAACATCGGCGCCGACGTTCGGGTTTCCCAATATAGGAAAGTGGCGAACAGCGTGAATGCAGCTACAAAAGCGGAAAGCACAATAGGTGATGTCCATCCGAGCTGGTAGGCGTTGGTCATCACCAGCAGGAATACCACGAGGGAGGCAGAGGATAGGAATGCGCCCAGCCAATCGAATCCTTTAGACGTTGACGTGTCGTTGGATGCAACAGGGCGGTCGTGGTTAAGTACCAGGACAGCGGCGATGAGAGAGATGCTGCCGAGCGGAGCGCCCATGAGGAACACAGACCGCCATCCCAAGAGGTCCACAACCACTCCACTGACGACAGGGCCTCCAACGGCTCCGATGCCGACCATAGTCATGAACAGACCGACGACCTTGCCACGCTCGCTGGAAGGGAAATTTGAAATGGCGATAGCCATGCCAGTGGCCTGGATCATCGCGGCTCCCGCACCCTGAAATATGCGAGACGCTATGACCCCACTGAGGGACGGCGAAAACCCGGATAGTAGCGCTCCTAGGATGAATATTATGAACCCCAGGGCATACACCCGCTTTCGCCCTATGAGGTCCGAGAGGCGGCCCATTGGCATCAGTAGGGAACCGGTGACCAAGATGAATCCTAACGCCACCCACTGCACAGCCGGAATAGTCGCGCCGAAGTGAATGGCAAGCTCGGGCAGGGCTAGGCTGACGCCGGTCTGATCCAGGACAGAAACAAACGTTCCTACCGCAACGGTAAACATGACAAGGGTCCGATGTCGGGAGGGTGTTGTAGTCGGGGTCTCGATGGTCAATATGGGGTAATTTTACCATGTCCAGAGCACTGCGAGCCGAGGTGTTCAACCAACCCATGGCCGCGGTTTTGGTGCCGAATGAGAGATTCTGGTCACGCTCTGTTGCATTATGTCAGCGAATACCTTTTCGTGACTGGTTGTACACTGGAACCCTGTTCCTAATGCCATATTTTCTGACTGATATCAGCCCGTGTCGGCAATTTGGTCGGTAAAATGTCGGCAGAAATGAACCTGTTGGGGTGGGGTGGCCCCTTATATGATTAAGGAGTGGCTCAGACTATTTCTCAGAGCTTCAGGATTCTATTCTGTAAACTCTCCACCCCTGTGCAGCCACTTTAGAGGAGACAGGGTCCTGGTTATTTTCGACGGGTGTAGTTTATTAGGCCTGAAGATAATTGGTCATATCTGTGACGCTGTTTGGAACGTCACCTGTTTGGCCCATTGGAAGCTCCCAAATTATTCATCTCGCTGTTTGTGGAGGTGAATTTCCCATACTCCACCCCCGTGGTCTCATCAACCGGAATAGACGCTGCCGGTCCAGTGAATGCCGCCTTCACCCCGTGCTCGCCGTCTGAGACATAAACAGCAGTACCGTTGCAATTGACGGCGATCGCTATTATAGGGCGGCTCAATTGGTCGGGGGAGATTCGTCTCCATGTTTCGCCGAAATCGGAACTGAACTGAAGGCCCGCCTCAGTTCCAGCATAGATATTGTTGGGATGCTGCGGGTCAGTTTCGATGTCCCAAACACCCCAATCGCTGACTCTATGCCATGTATCGGCGGCGTCAGAAGACCGATATACACCGTGTTCTGTCCCAACCAACAACCATCGAGGGTTAGAGGGGTTTACGACGATCGCGTTGATGCTAGCATCCGGCGGTAATGTGCCGGTCGATCGACGCCATGTCCGTCCTGCATCAAGCGATTTCCAAAGCCCATTACCGACAATCGATTCTTGTTTAGAGGTACCGAGATAAATCACATCAGAGTCGGATGGGTCCACAGTGATGACTCTGATCGAGGTTTGGATTTCTCTAGGGTAATTTTCACCTATCTCGTTCCACGTAACACCAGCGTCCCGTGATTTGAATATGTGAGAACCTGTGAGCAAACGGTCCGAGAAGATACTTGGGTCGTGGATTGATCCGGCATATACGACGAGAGGGTTTGATGGATCGACGGTCACTGCATGGAGATGGACGCTTCCTCCGCGAGCATCACCTTGGACGAAGCGCTCCTTGTCGAACCTGATGGCATCGAGAAAAGGCCATTCTGAAAGGACGAACCAATTGATTCCTGAATCGATGGTGACCCCGAAGTCCTGACCGGTGTGTGAACCGGTAAAGACAAACGCGTCTGGACGACTAGGAAAGAACGCCATCTGCATCGGATAGTGGGTGAGCAAGCTGGGCGATAGGGACCAACTCTGACCGGCATCTCTCGACCGGTATAATCCCCGCGAAGCGTGGGCGCCACTCCAAACCTCGTGAGGTCGACTTGGATGAGCCGTCAGGATCGTGACCCGGTTTTCGAATATACCAGAATCTGATCTTAGCCAGGTTGAACCACCATCGTCCGTACGGTAGATACCTTGCCCATAGTATTGGCCTGGTGCGTACAGCTGATCTGAGCGCGCCGAGAAATTAAAAGTCTCAGTAGAAACAAGAACAGATTCTGGGTTGAGAGGATGCACGGCCAAAGCTTGAAAATTCTTTGCAGGTAAATTTCCAAATGCCTGATTCCAAGTCCTACCACCGTCATTGGAACGGTAAATTCCTTCTATGGTCGTAGCCCAAACAACGCTCTGTTCAGATGGAGCAATTTGCACGCGTAAAACAGTATGACCGGCCATAACATCGCCCGACTGACTCCAAGTTATGCCGGCATCGTCCGACCGGACGATGCCGGCGGAAGTCGCAGCTAGCAACAGCCCGCCGTCGACGCTATTTATGTCGACTACGTCTCGGTGGTTAGACACTTGCTCCAACAACCTACCAGAATCTGTTGATCGGTAAAGACCATCTTCGCTTCCCACCAGTATCGTGTTGGGCTCAGACGGGTGCACGAAAAGGACATTGATTACTGGAAACTCGTCGTTAATCTCCTCGAAAGACACTCCGCCATCCTCCGAGCGGAAGAGAGCCTGCTTTTGGTCAGTCTTTGTTTGAGCACGCTTAAGTTGATCGAGGAGTTTGTCCTGAGCTGAAGATCCTTTTGAGCTGTCTTCCTGTCTGTCCTTTCGAGGATCGCCCTGTCCTCCACCCTTCCTTGCGACATACACCACGTTGGGGTCGCTCAACGAAATTACGACGGACGACCAAGAGGTATCTGGAGGTCCAAACCCATAGGGACTCTCCAGCACCATCGCCATAGGGGAGCTCTCGAGAATCAGCCGATCGGACAGAAGTTTCTCTCCCGTGTTCGTTCGCCAAACATAACCCGATTCGTTCAAGAACACGATATCAGGATCTTTCGGATGGACCGCGATGTCCTTCGCATGGTCAAACAGGTGATGCAAATTCCATGAGCGACCCCCATCCTCCGAGCGATAAAGGCTGTGCATGTTGACTTCGATACCGAGGTACACGATGTCAGGGTTGGACGGCGAAAAGCGAATGGCAGCGGCATCGCCAGAGGATATAGGTCGTTCCTGCCAATCGGGGTTCGTCTGTTCCGATAGAGAGGACATGGCCTCTGGACAAGTTTCGGTGGATGGGAGAGGGAGCCCCGATTGGATACCAGTTACCGCTGGAGCAAAAGCGGAACTAGGTGTAGGAATGGTGATTTCAACCCGCGTATCTCTCGGCCGAGTTTCGGGAGTCGCTGGCGCAGGTGGAGTATTGCGTGTTGCTGGCGCAGGTATTGTAGGAAATGGGGTTGCAGTTGGAGGTGATTTCGTTGGTTGTGCTACTTCATTTTTAGCTTGTGGCACTTGTGTCTGAGTTGGGACTGATGTCCATGTGGTAGCTGTAGTTGTTGGTAACGGTGTTGCTGAGGGCGGAACTCTGGTCACAGGAGGAGGGGAAACAGCCATAGAGAGTTGATTTTGAGGTTCTGGAGCCGAAACTACAGTCTCACTAGCACCACCACAAGCTAGGACCACAGACATGATCGCTGAGGAAAGTAGCAATTTCATGTGCATATTATATGCCTCCACATCAGCCCGATAGTAACATTTTGACTACCACGAGGTGCGAAAGATGCGAAAGGAATTGTCATGGATGTGGAAGAAAGTGTGGGTAAGTAGAGAGGGGTGTCAGGCTGTGGACAATAGTCGACAAAAGCTGGATATATTCCGTTGCGTCCAAATCGTTAGGTTCACTCTTTTATCTTAGGTTTTGTGCCTAAAAAGGGTTGGTGCCGAAGGAGAGATTCGAACTCACACGGGTTTTACCCCAACGGTTTTTGAGACCGCCGCGTCTACCGTTCCGCCACTTCGGCAAATTGAAGTCACTATTATAGTTGTTGGCTAAATAAAATATGCTGATGCTAATAGAAAGGTTGTAGATGCCGAGAACAGTAGAAGGATACTCTAGCTAAAACCACATAGTGCGAAACGTTTTACATTTCTATCTTTTTATCACCTGAAAGGTAGGCTTGAGGTTCTTTCTGGAAAGCTTTGTTACAGCCAGGACCACAGAAATAATAGGTGGTTTCTTGATAGACCCAAGTGCCTCCATTTGGATTTCCCATATCGACGTCCATATGACAGACCGGATCTTTCTCCCAGTCGATGCGGTTTTTTCTAAATAATGGAATTTTCATATTATTTCTTCTGCTTAGGCTATGGCCAACATATTAATATTAGTTTAGTACTTACATGTATTTTAGGCGAAGTGAGTTTAACACTACACTTATTGAACTTAACGCCATAGCTCCTGCAGCAGCTATGGGATTAAGGAATCCTTGATTTCCTAGCAGCGGTTTCAAGATGGTAGGAATTTCTCCTCCCAACAGGTGTATGAATGGATATACTATGCCTGCAGCAATGGGAATCAGGAAAATGTTATATCCGAATGCCCATCCCAAGTTCTGGCGTATCGTGCGCATAGAAGACTGGCTCAATTCAATTACCTTTGCAATTGACTTAATATCGTTTGTGATGACTGTTACATCAGCAGATTGTATTGCCACTTCAGATCCTTCACCTAGTGCAATTCCAAGATCAGAAGTTTCAAGTGCGGGTGCATCATTAACTCCGTCTCCTACCATCGCTACTATTTTTCCTTGAGATTGAAACTCTTTAATAAAGTCCATTTTTTCCTCGGGAGAAACCTCTGATTGAACTTTTTCGATACCTATTTCTTTGGCGACATTTTGCGTGGCATACCTATTATCTCCACTTAATAAAGCCACCTCTATTCCCATAGCCTTTATGTCAGATACAGCATCTCTGGCATCAGGCCTAGGCCGATCTTCAAAGTCAATCTTACCGGCGTAACTTCCATCTATGGAGATGTGTGCTTCCGATCCATGTATCTCTTGAATTGGGCTATTTTGTGTGGGGACATTTACCCCTATAGAAGATAGATATCTTCGGTTTCCTACAGCCACTAAGGTATTTTCGTCATCGATGGTTCCTGAGGCACCCATACCAGGAACTGACGTGAACTGTTTTACTTTTCCATAAGGTATATCCAGTTCGTTGAATCGGTTTACTATTGCTTTTCCCAACGGATGTCCAGATTGATATTCGACTGATGCTGCGACCCTTAACAATTCCTGCTCACTTATATTGGGAGAGGGGGTTATTACCGAGACGATAGGCTCACCCATAGTTAGCGTCCCAGTTTTGTCGAAGACCACAAGATCCACTTTCCCAGACACTTCCAGAGACTCAGCATTTCTAAACAGTATTCCTGAGGATGCGGCCTTTCCTGTCCCAACTACTACCGCTGTCGGAGTTGCTAAACCCATAGCACATGGGCAGGCTATAACGAGTACGGCTACGGAAACTTTTACGGCGTTGTAGAAGGACGGTTCTGGTCCCAGTGTTAACCAAATACAAAAAGTTATTGCTGCCAGTATGACTATCGTGGGCACAAAATATGCCGATATATGATCTGCTAGTCGCTGAATTGGGGCTTTCGAGCCCTGTGCTTCCTCAACTAGTTGGATTATTTGGGAATGGACAGTATCTTTGCCTATACCTGTTGCCTGGTAAGTCACGCTACCCTCTCCATTCACGGTAGCGGCGAACACTTTGTCATCGGCACCTTTTGCTACTGGCATACTCTCCCCAGTGAGCATAGATTCATTAGCAGACGTGGTGCCATCGATTATATTTCCATCCACAGGAAATCTCTCACCGCTTCTTACGAATATTTGATCGCCGATTACTACATCTTCTGTCGGAACACGAGTTTCTTTTCCATCCTTGATTATCGTTGCTACATCAGGATGCAGGTCCAGCAGAGCTCTGATTGAACCTGATGCAAGCCTCCTAGCCCTGGATTCCAACATTCTTCCGAGAAGCACGAGGCCAACGATTGCACAGGATGCATCAAAATAAATGTGGTCGGGGGGTTCCGATACACCAATTAGTTCAAGAATGACTTGAACTGCGCTGTAGCAGTATGCAACAGAAGTGCCTATAGCTATTAATGTGTTCATATTAGTTGTGCCATGTCGTAATGCACTCCATGCACTGACATAGAACTGGCTTGCCGCCCAAATCTGGATCGGACTTGCTATAGCGAGAAAAATCAGATTCAACGATAGGCCGAATACTCTGTCTGGGTAGGGGAACACCATTGCTGACATGATCAGAGCGGCGGCAATAATACTGATACTAGCTTTACTGACGAGGATTATAGTGTCTCTGTCAGTGGACCCGTAGTCGTAAGGTCCGTCTTGCACGTGTTGAGACTTATACCCAGCTTCAGTAACAGCAGCCCTCATTTCCGAGATGGAGGTGAGTCCAGGCACGTAGCGAATACTACCTCTCTCGGTGACGAGATTTACATTCGCCTCTGTAACTCCACCCAACGACCTCAAAGCTGACTCCACGTGGGAGACGCAGGCTGTGCAGGTCATACCGTCTATAGCCAGAGTTATAGAATCTGATCCCAGACCGTACCCTGCATTTTTCAATGATTTATTGATGGCCTCTAATGAGGGGAGATCGCCAGATACCTGTATAGTCGCTTTTTCTGTTGCCAGATTAACAAAAACATCCTCTACTTCGTTGAGGTCCTGGAGAGCGTTTCCAACGTGGTTAGTGCATGCGGCGCATGTCATACCCGTCACCGGGAAAACGACATTTTTGCTATTTGCCACCTGCGTCATTAGTATCCACCGCCATAACTGAATTGACCAAGTGTCATTATAAGCTAATGAAAAAAGAGGGTTTCCCTTATGAAAACCCTCTTAAATTTCTGTGGACTCCAACCTTTCTATGTAACTACATGGTTCTGACAACCCCAACCACTCGTCCTCTGACTGCTACGTTTGCGGCTGAGAGTGTTATTGGACTCATCTGGGAATTTTCTGGTACTAGGCGGACAGTATCACCCTCTAAAAAAAAGCGCTTTAATGTTGCTTCTTCTTTTTCTGGCAGCCATGCAGCTACCATATCTCCGTTGTCCGGGTTGGTTACAGGTTCCAGTAAGACAAGATCGCCGTCCGCAACCAGTGCATCAATCATTGATTCTCCTTTAACTCTAAGACCGAAAATATTTTCCTTCCCTTGAGTCAAAAATGGAGGTAAGTCAACATTGTCAAAATCTTCGTTGTTCCACGGTCCGCTGCCCTCTATAGGAAGAGGTTCACCTGCTGCGATGTTTCCCAAAACTGGGACTGAAATAACGCTCATCGCCCGGTTTATTGCCTCAGCAGCTTCCCCTAGGAGCTCTATGCCCCGGGAAACTTCCCTTCTGCGTTGCAGGTATCCTTCCCTTTGTAAAATCTGAAGGTTGTAATCTACAACTGATGTTGAACTGATCTCACAGCCGCCTTGGATATCTCGTACTGTAGGCGGGTAATTGTTTTCCTTCATGAAAGTCGTGATGAATTTAAGCATCGATTGCTGTCTTTTGGAAAGAGAACGTTTCATAAAATTCACCTTGACGATTATGTAATGGCCTAAAGATTCGAAAATGCGTACTAATGTTCCGAACAAATTATCAGAACAATTGTGCGATGTCAATCAGACTTGAGATCAAACTTCAATAGATGTCTTTATTCGAGGTCGTTTTGTTACTGTCTTTACGTTGACCGGTCGAAATAGCGGGTGCTACGATTAATTTAGTGAAAGTTATCACCAACTGGTGATCGTCTTATGGGAGACCCTGATTGCGGGTTTTATTTCCATTGAAAATCAAACTAGGAGAAAAGTATAAAAAGTGCTAAAGAAGTTACTAGCTACTGTTGCCATCTTAAGTACATTTTCGGTCGTGATTGCCTGTGGTGAAAACACTCCACCCAAAGGTAGTCATGAACCAGTGAAACCGGCGGCAGTTCCTGCTGCCCAGCAGCCTTCATCGGCGCCCCCTTCAGCGGCCCCAGTCACCAGTTCCAGCAGTTCTTCCAGTTCTGCGGCTTCATCTGCAGCGGCGGATGTTGAATTAGCAATAACACTTCAGGATGAAAACGGAGATTACGCCTACAACCCGGGTGAAATAACGGTGAGTACAGGCAAGACGGTTAAATTCACACTAACCGCCCAGGAGGAATTTCATACCTTTACAGTTGACGATCTTGGCATAGATTTAGAGGTTGAAGCCGGCGACACACAATCAATAACATTTACTTTTGATGAGCCTGGCTCTTACGACTTGATATGCATACCTCATGAGTCTCTTGGCATGGTGGGTAAGATAATAGTTCAGTAGAAATTAAATAAATTACCAACCAAAAAGGGCGGTTGACGCTGAATGTCAACCGCCCTTTTTGCTTTTCCAAGAAGGGTAATTGCGGCGGTTAATTTTTGAGTAATTCAGCACCGTCGGATTTTTATCCGTCTTATGGATTCGGGAAAATGATTTAGAAATGATGGTGTTGGTGATTGGTGTTAAAAGCACCTTAAAAATCTGTTCCCTGAAATACAACCCTTTAACTTGTGGAGTGAAAATGCACGCACACAATATATGGTGTTATCGTTGACGGCAAAAACAGTCCCCAATATACTTTAGCTGAAACCAATAGGGGGTTTATTGATGCGTGTATCTTGTCTTCAACAAAACCTGAGTCGTGGTCTCTCAATAGTTGGGAGAGCTGTTGCATCCCGCAGCAATTTGCCGGTGTTACAAAATGTGAAGATTTCTACCGAAGATAATATGCTTGTCTTAACGGCAACAAATCTTGATATTGCTATTACAACCCGTATCGGTGCTCAGGTGGAAGAAGATGGTGAAATTACTATACCTGCCCGGTTGCTGACCGACTTCGTAAATTCCCTCCCCGATGATCGTATCGACATAAAAACGGAGCCCGACCCTCTTATGGTTGGCCTTACCTGTCAGCGCTTTGAAGCCAATATAAATGGGACAGATTCAGAAGAATTTCCACCCATTCCTACTGTGGATGAGGGTGCCACTATAAAGATGGATCCTCAAGTTCTTCGTGAAACCATTGCTCATGTTGCATTTGCTGCTGCCACCGAGGACTCGCGACCTGTTCTTACTGGCATTAAAGTGGAAGTCAAAGGAGACGATTTCACTTTTGCTGCCGCTGATGGATTTCGGCTGGCCGTTTTTGAAGGAAAGCTTGCAGAACCTTTGCCAGAAGACATGGAATTCATCATTCCGGCAAAGTCTATGCAGGAAGTAGGTCGGCTAATTGGCAGCGACGACACAGAGGTGGAATTCACCATTACTCCTACAGGTACTCATGCGTTATTTAATATTGGAACAGTGGAAATTGTGTCCCAATTGATGCCCGGTTCATTTCCTAACTTCAGATCATTAATTCCTGAAGAAAACAGGAGTAGTGTAGTTGTAAAGCAGGAAGATTTTATGAGAGCTGTCCGCTCTGCGGCGATATTCGCTCGTGATGGTAGTGGAATAGTCCGCCTTCAGATACTGAACGGTGAAGAGGGAGGCGGGATTTCCATTTCGTCCCGTGCAGAAGAAATGGGTGATAACCGAAGTGAAATTGACGGTTCAGTGGATGGGGAAGTTGATGAGGACTCCAGGATAGCTTTTAACAATAAATACCTGTCTGAGGTGTTAGATGTACTGGGAGATGGTGAAATAGCCTTTGACATGAGTACTGCCTCGAGTCCTGGGGTAGTCAGGTCTGTTAACAAGGATGGTTACACCCACGTTGTTATGCCGATGTTTGTTCAGTGGTGAGTAAGAATTCAGGGTTTATGTTCTCGATTCCGTTCGTAATCACAGCTTCACGCAAGGTGAAGTTTTCCAGACA
>CAJWWP010000037.1:0-15692 GCA_913048525.1 uncultured Chloroflexota bacterium | reverse complement strand
ATAGTGTCTGAAGCTGTAGGCCTTGGGGATATGGACATAGATGGAACTGACATATACTGGCTAGAAACACGACCAGCAGAGGCTGGAAGATACGTTGTGGTACGAAAAACTTCTGAAGGTCTGATAAACGACGTGACTCCAGTCGGATTCAGTGCTAGAACATCGGTACATGAATACGGAGGCGGATCTTACCTAGCCTACCAAGGAACTGTATTCTTCTCCAACTATTCAGACCAGCGAGTGTACAAGGTAAAAACCGAAAGCGGTAATCCAATTCCTATCACTCGAGAAGGATTGGATATTAGATTTGCAGATGGCTTTGTAGACGGATTAAGAAATAGGATTATCTACGTCAGAGAAGATCACTCTCAAGAGGGTGAAGCCGTTAACACCTTGGTGGCTCTAGATATGGACGATGAAGCAGAAGGAACAATACTCACAGAAGGTGCTGATTTTTACTCATCACCATCATTGAGCCCAGATGGATCGTCAGTTGCGTGGATACAGTGGAACCATCCTAATATGCCCTGGGATTCCACAGAACTCTGGGTAGCAGACATCTCAGAAACTGGAACCTTTGAAAACCAAAGAAAGTTGAAAGGTGCACAGGGAGAATCTATCTGCCATCCCCGGTGGTCTCCCGACGGCTTATTGTATTTCGTTTCGGACGCCTCAGGCTGGTGGAATATATACCGGTACCCAGACAATCATTTGACGAGATCAACGAATTTGACTCCTATGCAAGCCGAATTTACACAGGCTCAATGGGGACTTGGCTCCCGTTATTACGGTTTCCTGTCCAAGGACCACATAATATGTGCCTACAACATAAATGGAAAATGGAGTCTTGCGGAACTAGACGTAAATACTTCCAAACTTGAAGACATCCACACGACTTTCACTGAATTTAATAGATCTGGGCTAGAGTCAAGGAACGGATTAACTGTTTTGGGCGCAGGGTCCCCAGTGAAGGCATTCTCAGTTTACCTATACCTCGATAAGAAGGTTACTGAGGTGAAGAGCACGATTCGACCGAACATTGAGGACGTGTATTTCTCACTTCCAGAATCAATATCATTCCCAACCTCAGAAGATCTGATTTCACATGGTTTTTTCTATCCTCCACACAATCCTGACTACGATCAAGAAAAGCTGGACCAACTACCACCTCTTCTTGTGCTTAGCCATGGCGGACCGACAGGAGCGACAAGCACCACGCTGGACCTTTCAATTCAATTTTGGACCAGTCGGGGTTTTGGTGTTTTGGATGTTAACTATGGAGGAAGCACGGGATATGGGACGACTTATAGAAAACGCCTAAACGGAAAATGGGGCATCGTAGATATGGATGATTGTGTCAACGGAGCCCTATATTTGGCAAAAAGAGGAGACATAGACAAAGAAAAAATGAGCATACGGGGCGGTAGTGCCGGTGGCTATACCACATTGGCGGCTTTGACATTCAGGGATGTTTTTAAAGCAGGCGCAAGCTACTACGGAGTAAGTGATCTAGAGGCTCTCGCAAAGGAAACCCATAAATTCGAATCTCGATATATGGATTCGATGGTCGGACCTTATCCTAAAGATAGAACTGTTTACATGGATAGATCACCAATATTTCACACAGAAAAACTCTCATGCCCAGTAATTTTATTCCAGGGTCTTGAAGACAAAATAGTACTTCCAAATCAAGCGGAGATGATGGTTGCATCTCTCAAAGAAAAAGGCATACCGGTCGCCTATCTCCCATTTGAAGGAGAGCAACATGGGTTCAGAATATCTGAAAACATTCAACGTACATTGGAAGCCGAACTATATTTTTACTCCAAGGTTTTTGGCTTTAAAGCGGCAGGGAAAATCAAACCTGTAAAAATAGATGGCCTCGACTGAAAACTTTTCAAAATCCTTCCAGTTTTAGTTGCATAGCGTCCTGAGAATTTTCAAGTGAGTCAAATCCTGACACCCCAACACCTATCAACCTATAGGAGTTTTTCAGATCTAATTCCTGATTGAGTAGGGTAACAGCAATATCTGCTATTTCTGAAGAAAGTTGAATTGGTTCCATCACCGAACGCTGTCTGGTAAAGGTGACGAAATCTGAAGATCTCAACTTGAGTTTAACTGTTTTCCCTCTCGTCCCTCGAGATAACAAGGATGCACCAACATCATTACTAAGTCGGATCACGATTTCTCGCAATATCTCTGGATCATCTGAGTCATCGACTAAAGTGGTTTCTGAACTAAATGATTTTCGCTGACGGTGTGTAATCACAGGTCTCAGGTCCTCTCCGAGACACATATCTCTTACCGACCTACCGTTTGAACCAAAATTAGATTCAAACCACGATATATCTCTTGTTGCCAGTTCTCCGATCGTATTAATCCCATAGGAATTCAATCGCTCCGTGGTTTTGGGCCCTATGCCCCAAATAGATTGGACAGGTAATGGAGATAAAAATTGTCTTTCTGTCCCAGGTCTCACGACAGTTATACCATTAGGTTTATTCATATCAGAGGCAATTTTAGACACACATTTTGATGTCCCCACCCCTACAGATATAGTCAAAGAGAGCTCATCCCAAACCTTCTCCTTAAGCACCCGAGCCATCAAAGGTGGAGTTATTTCATTAGTTTCGTATTCAGTAACATCCAAATATGCCTCGTCTAAGGAAAGGGACTCAACTATTGGAGTTATGCTGCGGAATATGTCCATAACCTTTCTGGAAACAGATCGGTAAATTTCAAATCTGGCAGGCCTCCGAACAAGTTGAGGACAAAGCCTATAAGCCCTGCTCATAGGAATTGCAGAGCGTATTCCAAATGTCCTGGCTTCGTAAGAAGCAGACGCCACTACCCCTCTACTTTCAGCCTTACCTCCTACCACAACAGGTTTACCAATTAATTCTGGGTAGTCTCTCTGTTCCACCGAAGCATAAAACGCATCGAAGTCTGCATGAATTATCGCTCTGTAGTGTTCAGGATAGCGTGAGTCGTCAGTAGGCATGTGCCAAGTTTAGCCAATCGACTGAATAATTCTTTCAATGGTTGTCTTCTTAAAATTGTTTAAGTCATCAGCGTCTTTGATCAGGGTACCGACTGTTTGAGTTACAACTTCAGGGTCCAAATAATCCATATGTAGAGCAACCATAGCGGTGGTCCAATCTAACGTTTCAGAGACTCCTGGATTTCTTCCAAGCCCCTCTGTTCGAGTTGCCTGAACAAATTCGCATACCTGGCGAGCAAGTTGTTCAGAAACCCCCTCTACTTTTTTTCGAACTATTTGAAGCTCCTTTTGTAGCTCAGGGTAATCCACCCACAAATAGAGACACCTTCTTCTCAAAGCATCTGATAAATCACGGGTTCTGTTGGAAGTAAGTATCACGAGCGGTTTATTAGATGCTTTGATAGTGCCAAGCTCTGGTATTGTTACCTGAAACTCAGAAAGGATTTCTAACAAGAATGCCTCAAATTCTTCATCAGCCCGATCTACTTCATCAATCAGTAATACAGGTGCTTTTTCCTTAGTCAGAGCCGCTAAAAGAGGTCTTTCAAGTAAAAATTGTCTTCCGAATATTTCTGTCTCCATTTCACTAGGAGATAGATTTCCACTTTCGTTCATTCGGATCCATAGGAGTTGTTTTGGGTAATTCCATTCGTATAGGGCAGCATTTACATCCAAGCCTTCATAGCATTGAAGCCTTATTAGTTCGGTATCAAGTAATTCTGACATGGTGGCGGCAATTTGGGTTTTGCCTACGCCAGCCCTACCTTCTATGAGCAGAGGTCTCTCAAGGACTCGAGCCAAGTGGAGAGAAGTAGCTATCGCTGGATCGGCTACATAGTCAAGGTTATTCAAATTCTCAACCAGATCAGTAACTGCGTCCGAGTTGTTGTACCCGATAGTCATAATATGATCTTTCCTTAAATCACCGTCCGCTCTACCCTAACCAGATGGCCAGATGCAGGGAAGACGGTGATTTATTAGATGCGTTTATAAACAATTCTACAAGCTGGAATCTCGGATAAGTCTCCAAACTTTCTCAGCCTTCGCAGGCATATCAATATGCTTTACGCCGTATGGCTCAAGCGCGTCTACCACAGCATTTATTACCGCAGGAGAACCAGCAATAGTAGCGGTTTCACCAGCTCCCTTTACCCCCATGGGGTTAACAGGGGAAGGTGTAACCGTGCGATCAAGTTCATACATAGGTAAATCGGAGGCTCTAGGTACTGCATAGTCCATCATGCTTCCTGTCAAAAGCTGTCCGGTTCCATCATAAATCGCCTCTTCTTGAAGTGCCTGGCCTATTCCCTGTGCTGCCCCACCATGGACCATCCCATCCACAATTAAAGGGTTTATTACGTTCCCTACATCGTCAACAGCAACATATCGAAGCAACGTAACCTCCCCAGTAGATTTATCAATTTCTACCACTGCTATATGCGTACCACCAGGCCACGTAAAATTCTTTGGATCAAAAAAGCTCATCGCCTCTAGTCCCGGTTCCATATCTTCAGGTATATCCTCGGTGTAGTAATAGGATGCCAAGGCAATTTCCTGGATAGTTTTGCCTTCAGAGGGGGCGCCCCTCACAAATAATTTCCCATCCTCAAATTCAATGTCTTCTTCCGAAGCTTCAAGAATATGGGCAGCAAGTTTCTTAGCTTTTTCTTTTATTTTCTGGGCACTCATGTGGATGGCTCCTCCACCCACAGCAGCGCTTCTGCTACCAAATGACCCTGTACCCATTTGGATCTGGGATGTGTCACCGTGAATTACGTCTATATCCTCCACAGGTATGCCCAGCTCAGAAGAAACTAACTGAGCGAAGGCCGTCTCATGGCCTTGGCCACTGGACGAAGAACCCGTAAATACGGACACTTTACCGGTCATGTGTATCCTCACATTAGCGCTTTCCCATAGCCCAGCTCTTGCCCCCAATGTACCAGCTACTGCAGAAGGAGCTGCACCACAAATTTCCACGTAGGCTGATAGACCTATCCCGAGAAGTTTTCCCTGCTCTCTTGCTGCTTGCTGCTCTTTCCTAAAATCAGAGTATCCAACCATTTCGAGTGCTCTCTCAAAAGAGGCGATGTAATTTCCGCTGTCGTAGCTAACCGTAGTAGCTACCTCATATCCGTCCTCAAATGGAGGAATAAAATTTATCTTTCTTACTTCGGCAGGGTCCATACCAATTTCTTGTGCAAAAAGATCAACCGCTCTCTCAACTGCATAGGTAGCCTCGGGCCTACCGGCTCCTCTGTAGGCATCAACCGGGGTGGTATTTGTAAATGGAGCGATCACTTTGCAATAAATGTTGGGTATTTTGTAGGGTCCTGACAGCATAAGCCCATATAGCCACGTTGGAACTAAAGGAGCAAACGTAGATAGGTAGGCTCCCATATTAGCTAACGTCCTAACGTCTAGGCCTGTTATCGTCCCATCCTTATTACCGGCAATTTCAATATCGGTAATGTGATCACGTCCGTGGGTAGTAGCCAGATAACCTTCAGATCGAGATTCAACCCATTTGACAGGGCTCCTGAGGTTCCTGGCAATTATCGGTGCTATCACCTCCTCCGCGTAAAGATATAGTTTACTTCCAAATGCCCCTCCAACATCAGGAGCTATTACCCTAATCAAGTGTTCAGGATGGCCGGTAACTAAGGCCAACAACACTCTTACCAAGTGAGGTATTTGCGTGGAAGTCCACATCGTTATTTGATTAGTTCCTGAGTTATAGTCAACCACAACACCACGATTTTCCATCGCGGTCGGAATTAGTCGCTGATTTACAAATCTTTGGGTTACAACGACATCGGAAGATGATTTAGCTTCCGAAATACTCCCGGCGTCGACTTCCCATTCAAACGCAGTGTTATTCGGTGCATCTTCATGAAGCTGTACAGCGCCATCCGCCAAAGCATCGTTCATCTCAATAACTGCATCCAGTTCCTCATATTCCACATCAACCAATGAGGCGGCATCTGAAGCTTGCGCAGCAGACTCTGCTAAAACAGCTACCACTGCGTCTCCAACGTATCTAACACGATCAACAGCCAGGGGAGGATGAGGAACTTCTTTTGTATCTGGTACCACCCATCCACAGGGCAAAGATCCAAGTTCTTCTTTAAGATCTTCACCTGTAAATACGGCGGCTACTCCAGGAAATTTCAAAGCTTCAGAAGTGTCGATGGATTTAATCAATGCATGCGCTAGTGGGCTACGAACCAACACCATATGGAGCATACCAGTCAAAGTTACATCCTCTACATATGTCCCTTGACCTCTTATTAGACGGGGGTCTTCTTTCCTTTTTAATGCCCTACCAAATGCCGCAGTGGTCATGGAATTCACCTCTCCTGAATCACAAAATTTTTCTTATGCTTCCATACTCCCTAGTAGTTGACAGGGTTGAGTCGCTGGCAACGTCAAACACTTTACTAGCCGCAGCCGAACCTTGTAATCAATTAGGTCATCTATGTGCGGTCCGAACGTAGCGTAATGTATATCAGAAATAAGTACTATTCAACCAAATAAGTAATACGCAGCAATACTGCGGACTTGTTTAATTAGTCCGCCCTATTTTGAACTACTGAAAAATTCACTTGCAACAACTTGATTTGCCTTATGGTGAGCAAACATACGTCATTAATGAAACGCCTCCGCCCCATCTGAATGACACCCCATATACCAACAAAACCGCGCACTTGTGCAAATGTGAGACTGAGCATGACACTTACCACCTCATCACAACTGTTGACTATTCTAGGGTTCCCCTATAGACTTTCTAACGTGGTCGAAATGCGCCTGCCGTCCATATATTATCGTCTTAAAACTATAGCGCCTTCGGGCGTCTTTTTTTATTTTCATCGCAACCATTCAAGTAATGAGGTTTTTTTGTTTCAAAAAAACCCCATAATCACTTCCTAAAGGAGTGTGAGGTCTGATGACATCTTCCGCTACCAGAAACAATGTTGAAATATTTCCCCTAACTAAGTCTTTTTCCAAAATCGCTAAGGTGCTAGATGTACCCGACCTCATTGATGTGCAAAAAGACTCCTTTGACTGGTTCACAAAACAGGCCTTGACCGACTTATTCGAAGAAATATCCCCGATAGAAGACAATCAGGGTCAAAACTCACGTTTCTCGCTTAAGTTTATTGACCACGACTTTGAAGCCCCTAACTTTAGTGAGGAGGACTGTAGGTCACAAGAAAAAACCTTTGATGCTTCTATGTATGTAACGGTTGAACTTCAAATTAATGCTGCTGGTCCCGGGCAGGGTGAAGTTAAAGAACAAAGATTATATGTTGGAAATATACCTATGATGACCTCTGCAGGCACGTTCATCATCAACGGTGCAGAGAGAGTTGTAGTCAGCCAATTAGTTCGTTCCCCCGGCGTTTATTTCAGTGAAGACAGAGATCCAGGATCAGGTCGTCCACTTTCAGCAGCAAAATTAATTCCTTATCGTGGCGCATGGATGGAATTTGAAACGAGTAATCGTGATGTCATCTACGTAAAAGTAGATAGAAAAAGAAAAACGCCAGTTACAACCTTGCTAAGGGCACTAGGATACGAGACAAATGAAGAAATACTTGAAATATTTGAGGATGTAGATACCAATATCGATCACCAATTCATGAAAACCACGATCGATAAAGACTCTGCAGTTACTGACACCGAAGAGGCGTTGATCGAATTCTACAGAAGATTACGACCAGGCGAACCACCAAATGCAGAGAACGCTCGCAATCTCATAAACACCTTGTTTTTTGACTCCCGGAGGTATGATCTCGGCAAGGTCGGCCGATATAAACTCGATAGCGTATTAAAGGGCCCAGAAAATGCCGACAGAGACGGCGACCCCGATGACAGGATATTGAACAAAGAAGACATTGTTAACCTCCTTCGGCGCCTTATCCAGATCAACAACGAGGAGAGAAGGGCAAACGATATTGATCACTTGGGCAATAGGAGAGTCCGTGCCGTCGGTGAACTCATTCAAAACCAGGTCAGAGTTGGGCTACTTAGGATGGAGAGAGTTATTAAAGAAAGAATGACCATCCAGGCCGACCCGGCTAGCACTACTCCTGCCGCCTTGATAAATGTTAGGCCTGTTGTAGCTGCTGTTCGAGAATTTTTTGGCGGATCTCAACTCTCACAATTCATGGATCAAGCTAACCCACTAGCAGAACTTACACACAAAAGAAGGTTGTCAGCATTGGGTCCTGGAGGATTATCTAGAGAACGTGCAGGATTTGATGTGAGGGATGTGCACCACTCTCATTACGGCCGAATTTGTCCTATCGAGACCCCAGAGGGCCCAAACATCGGGCTGCTAGTTTCCCTCGCAACATACGCCAAAACTAATGCTTTTGGTTTTATAGAAACCCCATACAGGAAAGTGTTGACTGAAATTTACAACGGGGCTCCGGAGTCTCTCATTGGTCATACTCCTACGGCAGATCTGAAAGCTGATGACGGTAGAACCATAGTCAGGTCTGGCACTGAAATCACAGTTAGAACTGCGGGTAGAATTTCTGGTCAATCACACCTCAACCGCATTGAGGTGAGGCCGTTTGTGTCCAAGTCAATTAAGGATATAGTCCATCTCACGGCCGATGAAGAGGAAAATTACTTCATCGCGCAGGCGAACTCAGCTATTAATGATGCCGGTCAATTTATCGAAGATAGAGTAGAAACTAGAAATGGCGAAGATGTAAGTATGGAGTCAACAGAGGACGTTGCCTATATGGATGTTTCGCCACTTCAACTGGTCAGCGTATCCACTTCTTTAATTCCTTTTCTTGAACATGACGATGCTAACAGGGCCTTAATGGGGTCAAACATGCAAAGACAGGCAGTTCCTCTCTTGAAACCTGAATTCCCGTTGGTAGGAACAGGAATGGAGGAAAGGGTAGCTAAAGATAGTGGGCAAGTTGTGTTAGCTAAGGTGGACGGGATGGTTACGAGTGTCACCGGTACAAACATTGAAATAACGGATGAAAAAGACAAAATTCATGACCATAAGCTCATAAAATTTCATAGAAGTAACCAAGGCACCTGCATCAATCAACGACCCATAGTTGATAAGTTCACCCCTGTAAAGGAAGGAGACGTGCTGGCTGATGGGTCATCTACAGACGCAGGGAAACTCGCGCTTGGTCAAAACGTACTATGCGCGTTCATGACGTGGGAAGGGTACAACTTTGAAGATGCCATTATCATAAGCAATAGGCTTATAAAGGACGATAAGTTCACGTCCATACACGTAGAAAAACACGAAATTGAGGCACGGGATACAAAATTAGGCCCAGAAGAAATAACCAGGGATATTCCAAATATTGGAGAAGAAAGTCTTCGAAACCTTGATGAGGACGGGATAATACGTATTGGGGCTGAGGTGAGTAATAGAGACATACTGGTGGGGAAAATCACTCCTAAGGGTGAAACCGAGCTCAGTGCAGAGGAAAAGCTGTTAAGAGCCATATTTGGTGAGAAAGCCCGAGACGTTAAGGATTCCTCACTGTATGTGCCACATGGTCAAGGTGGAAAGATTATCGAGGTTAAGATTCTTGAAAGAGAAAACGGCGATGATTTACCTCCAGGCGTAAACAAATTAGTTCGGGTATGGATCGCACAGACTCGCAAAATCACTGAGGGCGATAAGATGGCAGGGCGCCACGGTAATAAGGGAGTCGTAGCAAAGATACTTCCGGAAGAAGATATGCCCTTCCTACCTGACGGTACGCCCATAGACATAATTCTTAACCCAATCGGGGTACCCTCACGCATGAATCTTGGGCAAGTTCTTGAAACCCACCTGGGTTGGGCTGCTAAGCGACTTGGATTTAGTGCTGAAACTCCGGTTTTTGATGGAGCGGAAGACTCGGCAATCGAGGATGAACTGGCTAAAGCCTGGATTATCGAACAATCAGGGGCTATCCCAGCTACAAGCGCCTTGGAAAATAACATCGAAAACGTTGATCTGGATTCTATAAGTGACTATCTAGAAAAGCGTGGATTCGACTTTGATGACATATTTGTCAATAAAAGTCCAAATGCAGCCCGTACCGCTTGTTTAAAAATATGGCTCGCCGAAGTCGCAAACCGTGATTCATCAGATCTGAATGTTGAGGAAATGATGGAGTTAGCTCTGGAACTAAGTAGGGACTATCAGCTAGCTGCACCGATTTTGGGGAAGTCGATGCTTTTTGACGGCAGAAGTGGTGAAGCATTCGATCAGCCTATAACAGTTGGATACATATATATGCTCAAACTGATCCATTTGGTGGAAGATAAGATTCACGCTAGGGCAACAGGTCCTTACTCGCTTATCACGCAACAACCCCTCGGTGGAAAAGCACAAATGGGTGGTCAGCGATTTGGGGAAATGGAAGTTTGGGCGTTGGAAGCGTACAGCGCGGCCCATAATCTACGAGAAATGCTAACTATAAAATCAGACGATGAGATTGGTAGAGTAAAAACCTATGAAGCGATTGTAAAAGGTGAGGATGTTGCACAACCTGGCATACCGCAATCATTCCATGTGCTAATGAAAGAACTCCAAAGCCTAGGACTATCGGTAGAGCTTGAAAATAATGCCCATGATGAAATGGGTTTGGCGGAGCAAGACAATTTCTTTGGACAACCAAGTAAGATGGAAGATCCTCTGGCATTGCTAGAAGGAGCAACGATTGCCCAAGACAAAGAAGAAGACTCGTCCACTCCGAATGACGAAGAAGAAAGCGTATCAAGTTCACATGTACCAGCTGAAAATGACGCTACTGTTGACGAATCTCCCGAACCTTCAGACGCCAGCGTGGCAGAAGACGATCAACCTCTGACAAGTGGAGATAGCTAGCAGCTAGCTCAATTTTTAAAATTGGATCGTCGAATATTTATTTCAACGGAGAATAACAAATGGCACAGGTCGCTAACGATTTCGATGCAATTACAATATCACTAGCATCTCCTGAAACCATATCCAGATGGTCATGGGGTGAAGTCACTAAACCTGAGACTATAAACTACCGAACCTTACGGCCAGAAAAAGAGGGGCTGTTTTGTGAACGTATTTTTGGCCCCACCAAAGACTGGGAATGCTTTTGCGGAAAGTACAAGAAAATAAGGTTCAGGGGAGTTACGTGCGATAGATGTGGGGTAGAAGTAGCGCGGTCAAAGGTAAGACGGGAAAGAATGGGTCATATAGACCTAGCCGCCCCAGTGGCCCACATATGGTTTTCAAAAGGGACGCCGAGCCGGCTCGGACTACTACTTGATCTATCTCCAAGAAACCTCGACAGAGTATTATATTTTGCCCAATATCTAGTCACTGATGTAGATGACTCTACCAAAGAACAACATCTGGAAATTTTACATTCAGACCTAGACTCATTAACGAAGGAAAATGAGGAAAAGCTCAAGGAAATATCTAATGTCCTTCAAAAAGAGATAGATTCGCAAATCAATGATGTTGAGTCTGAAATGGCTAGCCTCATACAAGAAGAAGGTGATTCTGAGCCAAGCGAAGAGTATAAAGAGGCCGAATTAAAGATCTCCAATCTTCAGGAAGGATTATCAGCAAGGATCTCTGAAGCCCAAGAACCTATTAATGAGGAATATCAACCCAAGTTGGAAAACTTAGGTTCTATGATTAAGGACCTTCAAAACCTACATGTAACCCAATTACTAACGGAATCACAGTTTAGGACACATAGGGACAATTTTCCTGGAATTTTTGAAGCCGGAATGGGAGCTGAGTCAGTACTAAAAGTTCTTGAGAGTGAACATATAGACCTTGATAATCTCCGGGATCAACTGCAAGAAGAAATGCAATCAACATCCGGGCAGAAGCGTAAAAAAGCAATAAAACGACTGAGGGTCGTAGAGTCCTTTCGCAAAAGCTCTAATAAGCCAGAATGGATGGTTCTGACAAGGCTACCAGTGCTGCCTCCCGACTTGCGGCCCATGGTCCAGCTGGACGGGGGAAGGTTCGCCACGAGCGATCTTAATGACTTATACAGAAGGGTTATCAACCGGAATAATCGGCTAAGAAGACTTGTAGAGCTACAAGCCCCTGAGATTATAGTCCGTAATGAGAAAAGGATGCTACAGGAGTCTGTTGATGCACTTATTGACAACGGTAGGCGCGGACGAGCAGTAGCTGGTAGTCACAACCACAAATTGAAATCGCTCTCTGATCTTCTCCGTGGTAAACAGGGGAGATTTCGACAAAACCTCCTAGGGAAAAGAGTTGACTACAGCGGAAGGTCTGTAATCATAGCTGGACCCGAACTTAAGCTCCACCAATGCGGATTGCCTAGGAAAATGGCGCTGGAGCTATTCAAACCTTTTGTTATGCACAAGTTGGTCCTTCGGGGGTATGCTCACAATATACGAAGCGCTAAGAGGCTAGCAGAGCGAAACCGATCAGAGGTCTGGGAAATTCTGGGCGAAGTAGTCAAAGATAGACCAGTCCTTCTCAACAGAGCTCCAACTTTGCATAGACTTGGAATTCAGGCTTTTGAGCCTGTGCTTATAGAAGGAAGTGCTATAAGAGTACATCCGCTGGTCTGCACAGCTTTCAACGCGGACTTTGACGGAGACCAAATGGCAGTGCACGTACCTCTTTCAAGAATATCTGTTCTTGAAGCCAGAAAACTAATGCTCAGCACCTTCAACATGCTCGCGCCTAGTTCGGGGGAACCTATTGTCACCCCATCACTTGACATGGTACTCGGTTGCTACTACATGACATCGATTGACCAAAATGCAAAAGGAGCTGGCGGACGTTTTAGCAACTTTGCAGATGCAACTTTGGCTCATGAGGTGAATGCCATTGCACTGCGAGCCCCAATCCATGTTAGAAACAAGGAATCTGAATGGATTGAAACCACTGTAGGAAGAATATTATTTAATGATGTTTTTCCCGACGAAATCCCCTATGAAAACGATGAGGTTGAGAGGAATAGATTAAGGGAACTCACAAGCCAGTGTTTTAAAACCTTGGGAAATGAGGGAACGGCTGTAGTCCTCGACGATATCAAAAGTTTGGGATTCAAGAATGCGTCAAAATCAGGTGTTTCGATTGCAATTAACGACGTCCGAGTCTCATCAAAGAAATCTGAAATCGTTGCTAAAGCTGAGGATGCCGTTACCCAGCTTGATGAACAATACATGGATGGCCTGATAACAGACGATGAAAAATACAATGCTACTGTCCGAATATGGACAGACGCTAATGATGAATTAACTCAAGTTATTGCCGAAGACCTGCCTAATTACGGTGGGATTTACATGATGGCAAACTCTGGAGCCAAAGGGAATATAGCGCAAATCAAGCAGATGGCAGGTATGCGTGGTCTAATGTCAAACCCAAGAGGGAGAATCATCGACAGACCAATAAAATCCAACTTTCGTGAAGGGCTCACAGTACTTGAATATTTTATATCGACTCACGGCGCCCGAAAGGGATTGGCAGACACAGCTCTACGAACCGCAGACAGCGGCTATCTAACAAGACGACTGATAGACGTGGCCCAAGAGGTTATCGTCATGGAAGAAGACTGTGAAGCTGAACAAGGCCTAGTGATTTCAGAGTATCAAGATGAAGCACTAAAAGATCTTTTCTTTGAAAGAGTAAAATTCAGGTACCTGTCCTCACCCGTTCCCCATCCAGACACAGGTGAAGTTTTGATAGACAGAAACTCAATTATTGGGGACCAGGAGATTGATCTGTTAAAAAATGCAGGCGTTACGACTGCCGAGGTTAGATCCCCATTAACGTGTGTGGCAGAAAAAGGCCTATGCAGATTATGTTACGGACTATCATTAGCAAACCTGAAACCGATCATGATAGGTGATGCAGTGGGAATTATTGCTGCCCAGAGCATTGGTGAACCAGGCACGCAGCTAACAATGAGAACTTTTCACACAGGTGGTGTCGCAGGCTCAGATATCACTAGCGGTTTACCAAGGGTTGAAGAGCTATTTGAGGCTCGCTCCCCTAAGGGCGCTGCAGTCCTATCTGAGATTTCTGGCCATGCTGAGCTTCTAGAAGGGCCTGAAGGCAGATCCGTTAGGATTATGAACTCGGAAGAGCTTGTAGATGAATATACCGTTACTGGATATACACCTATGGTTGAAGACGGAGACACAGTAATAATTGGAACATCGATCGCCTCTCAGGATAAAGATGATACTGAAGATATACAGGCTCGAAATTCTGGTGTGGTAAGTATCGAGAAAAATGCTATAACCATAACCTGGACGGACGAAGAGCAAAGAGAGTATCCCATCCCTGCTGCCTCTAACCTAGAAATTTCTGACGGTGACGAGGTCGAGGCGGGACAAGCCATAACCTCAGGACCTAAGAATCCACAGCAAATATTGGAAATTCAGGGACGTGAAGCTGTTCAGTCGTACCTAATTGAAGAAGTACAAAAAGTTTATAGATCTCAGGGCGTTCCAATCCATGACAAACATATCGAGGCCATCATCAGGCAAATGCTCAGAAGGGTTCAGATCCACGAACCAGGGGATACCGATCTCCTACCAGGAGACCCCTTGGATCGTAAGGCATTTGCCCAGAAAAATTCAGAAATAATGGCCGAGGGAGGAGATCCGGCTACTGCAATACCAATATTACTTGGTATCACTAGAGCTTCACTGCATATGGACAGTTTCCTGGCGGCAGCCTCCTTCCAAGAAACAACTAGAGTACTTACGGAGTCGGCGGTCTCAGGGAAAAGAGATTTATTGACTGGTCTAAAGGAAAATGTCATCATCGGGCGACTAATTCCTGCGCGATACGACAATACTCCAGAAGGAAAGGAAAAGCTTGGACTGACCGATCTTGAAAATCTCACGGCGCTGGACTCAATCCCAGAGAGTCCTCCACCTCCAGAGTTTGAAGACGAGCACGGTAATTTAATCACAGTAACCGAAATTGAGGCGAAAGATAAGGGTACTAAAACCAGTAAAGAAAAGCAGCCTATGGAGGATCCAACAGCAGACTAACTATTTAGGTTTCCAATCTCAAATAAAGAGGACGAGTCTGGGTACCATCTCTTAGTTTGAGATAAATTCCTACTAAGTGTCTGTACTAAATCATAAATAAAGACCATATTAAAAATTAAACGTTTGGGAAAAGGGTGCCCAGCAGGGTATAAAGAGGAAGTCGGTCTAAATCCGACACTGTCCCGCAACGGTAGGTTCTCTGACAGAACAAGTCCGGTCCATCACCCTACCCATTCATCTAGGCCTTCGCGGAAAGGTGTCAGATGTGTAAGAAACCCGTTTCCCACCACTACTCTACCCTAAATTTCCACAGGCAAGAGTTTGTTGATAGTAGCTATCCCTAGCAAAAATCAACCCCTCGGATCAAAGTTCCGAATTCTCTCTGTAACCTTCTAAGAAAGCCTTTTCAGCCTGAGAGGTGATCGGTTGCAGAAAAAAAGAAATAAAAACATATCGATATCCGCTTTGATTTCTATTGTGATTGTTTTTTGGTTAGGCTGTTCCAATTCAGTCCCGGAACTTCCTATTTCTGCTGCTCCAGCAGCTCCAGCTCAAGAATTAACCTATCCAAAAATCACGCCTCTCCAGCCAATTAAACCTGCACCGGCAGCACCGGCAGCACCGGCAGCACCGGCAGCACCGGCAGCACCGGCAGCACCGGCAG
>CAJWWP010000036.1:0-15843 GCA_913048525.1 uncultured Chloroflexota bacterium | reverse complement strand
AAGATGTGGACCCGTATTTAGATCATCTTTATGGGGCTGCTCTCATGATCAAGTCGGGAACTACCACGGTACAAGCGCTACATTTGCCAGCGAAAGGAAAGGGGCCGTTTGATCTTGAAAACTCGGAAAAAGTAATTCAAGCATATCGAGAGTCAGGGATGCGGGTTTCATATGCTCCTATGCTGGCGAACAAAGATTCCCTGCTAGTAGGTGCTGGAGGCGGAGAGGATGAGTTCGCTGCTGATCTACCTGAAGACTTATCCAGACGATTCAAGGAACTTACTGCTCCATCTTATTTGCCAGCTGAAGAAATAATCGCCATGGTGGGGGATCTTTACGCAAAATATTATGAAAAACCTGAGGAAAAAATTCGTGTAACAGTGGCGCCTAGCAATGTTCATCGGTGCACTGACGATTTACTTGTTGGACTGCGTGACCTCGCTTCAAAGTATGAAACAGGAATTCATATTCATCTCCAAGAGACGATATACCAGAAACTGTATGGACTGCGCACTTGGAATAAAACGCCACTTCAACACCTTGAAGATCTCGATTTTTTGGGACCAGACGTGGTATGCGGTCATGGTGTGTGGGCGACAGATGAAGATATTGAAACAATGGCTTCTCACGGGGTGTCTTTGTGCCACAATGCTAGCTCTAATCTGAGACTGAAGTCAGGGATAGCCCCAGTGAATTATTTTCTCGATAGGGGTCTAAGAATTGCTCTTGGTAGTGACGAAGCAGGTCTTAACGATGATAAAGACATGGTGCAGGAGATGCGACTTGCTCTCAATATTCATAGAGTTCCTGGAGTGGACAAAACCCCTCCTACGGCACACCAAATATTTCAGATGGCTACCGTTAACGGGGCACATGCGAGCAGTTTCGGTGATCGGGTGGGGACGTTAAAGGTGGGTAAAAGGGCAGATATTGTATTGATGAATCTAGAGAACATTGAGAAGCCATATTTGAATCCAGAAGTATCGATTATAGACGCTGTGGTACATCGGGGGAGGAGTATAGATATAGATACGGTCCTCGTTGAGGGTGAGGTTATTATGAGAGAGAGGAAGTTAACCCAAATTGACGAGGAAATCCTATACAAGGAAGTTGAAAATATGATGGCTCGCTCCCCAACCGAAGATGAATTAGACCGAAGGGATTTGGCAGAAAAGATAGAACCTTACCTCGGGAATTTTCTTGAAGGGACTTTGCCGTCGTCGGACCAGACACATTATTACTACAACGCAAAATATTAGTCTTTAATTCCATAGGCTTTATCCGAATAGCATCCGTTGGAAGAAGCATACTTAGAGGATACGTGCTACTGTGGGAGATGCGATACTCAAACCCTTGTAGGAGAATGATTCAGATCAATGATGACAATTGGAATTGTAGGCTGTGGGGCGATAGGCCAGGCACTTCTGAAAGCTTCGGAGGCTGGGTCTCTTACACTCCCAATAACGGGCATTTCTAGTAGGACAGAGGAATCGGCCCGTGCCTTTCTCGCTACCATCAATGATCCCCCCGAATACTGTTCACAGACTGAACTTATAGCCAAATCAGACCTTATTGTTGAGGCTGCTGGTGGCGACGTTATACCTGAGCTTGCCTATGAGACTTTTCAATCTGGTAAGGACCTCATGGCTATAAGTGTTGGAGCCTTAATATCACATCCAGAGATATTAGACATGGCTAGGGAGCGACGTTGCAAAATTTATGCCCCCTCGGGAGCGATAGCCGGGCTGGACGGTATTAAATCCGCATCGTCGGGAAAAATAGACAGTGTGATAATGACCACGCGAAAACCTGTGGAGGCATTAGAAGGCTCTCCTCACCTAATGGAGAAAGGTATATCAGTTTTAGGATTGACTGAAGAACAGGAAATTTTCTCGGGTACGGCGAGAGAGGCTTGCCTTGGTTTTCCAGCCAACGTTAACGTTTCAGCTGCTGTTAGCTTTGCGGGAATTGGTCCCGATAGGACTCAAATCCGAATAATAGCTGTTCCTGGATTGGACAGAAATTGTCATGATATTGTAGTGGAAGGTGAGTTCGGTAGGTTACATATAGAAATAGAGAACATTCCTACTGAAAACCCTCGTACGGGCAGACTGACGGTGATGTCTATCATTCGGACACTGCAGGGCATCTCTGACCCTCTGCAGATAGGAACGTAGTCATATAAATATTCCATAAAATCTGGAATTCACAAAAAATCCCTGTTTTTCTATATCAGCATTAGCTCCTGCGATTATTCTTTGATAGGAGCTACCTCATACATTATTGACCTAAGGTCTATCATGATGGAAATAAAGTGTACATTCGACTATGAGGGAGGAAATAAGACGTGAGAATCGGAATCGACGTTGGGGGAACATTTACCGATCTTGTAGTGACTAGGGATGAAGGTGGAATCGCTCAGTTCAAAACTCATTCCACTCCCGCCGACCCCTCGATTGGAGTGTTTCGTGGTTTGGCGGAGATATCTGAAGCCTATGGTGTCAGTTTAGATCAACTACTCCATGATGTGGAACTGATTGTTCATGGGACGACAGTTGCGACAAACACATTGGTTGAGAGAAAGGGAGCTAACCTAGCTCTGATAACTACAAATGGTTTCAGAGATTTATTGGAGATGCGTGAGGGCTTAAAAGAGGATCGATATAACCTTCGTATGGCCTCTGTTGAACCATTGATTCCCCGTTACTTGCGAAAGGGTATATCTGAAAGAATCAAATATGACGGCAGTGTTCACACACCTTTGGACGTTGAATCCTTGAGAAAAGCTCTCCTGGAGTTGAAGGGTGAAGGTGTGGATTCAATAGCGGTCTGTTTCCTTTTTTCTTTTATGAACCCTGATCACGAATTAAAGGCTGAGACAGAAATCAGAAAAGTTTTTCCCGATGCCTTTGTTTCCTTATCTCATGAGGTTTTGCCTCAAATAAAAGAGTTTGATCGAGTCAGCACAACCGCACTGAATGCCTACGTTGGGCCTGAATTAGGTAAGTATCTCGGGAATCTACAGCAACGTATGGTTGATCATGGGGATCAGAGGAAAATATTGATAATTCAGTCTAATGGCGGCTCAGCTCCAATCGAGGATTCCATAAAGTTCGCCGTTAGATCAATTCTTTCGGGACCTGCTGGTGGTGCTAAAGGTGCAGCGAAGGTAGCTTCTTTATTAGGTGAAGAAAATGTTATCGCCCTTGATATGGGGGGCACCAGCACAGATATCTCAATCATAGAGGGTAGTAGACCCCATGTTGCTAATGAAAAGTTTGAGGCTGGTTGGAAAATATCGGTGCCGATGATAGACATTCATACTCTTGGAGCTGGTGGTGGGAGTATCGCGCGAGTGGACATTGGAGGTGTCCTGCGGGTTGGCCCAGATAGTGCAGGGGCGGAGCCAGGCCCAGCATGCTATGGGCTTGGAGGAGAGGACCCCACTGTCACTGATGCTGCGCTATTCCTTGGTTTTCTTGATGAGACATCGTTTCTTGGTGGGAAGGTTAGTCTAGATAAGAACTTATCTGAAGAGGCAATAAAGTCTAAGGTCGCTGATCCGTTAGGGTTGTCCATAACTGATGCGGCTGAAGGAATATTACGAGTTGTATCAAACTCAATTGCAGAAGGGATTCGTCTAGCTTCTGTTAGCAAGGGATTGGACCCACGTGAGTTCAGTATGGTGGCATTTGGAGGAGCTGCGGGAATGCTGGCGAATCAGGTGGCTAGAGAAGTTGGGATACATAAAGTGTTAGTCCCTCAGGCTGCTCCTGTGTTATCGGCATTTGGGATGTTGACCTCAGAGCTACGGTACGACTTTTCTCAATCATATCCTTCGGGATTGAGTGTATTGGATCTTGAGGAAATGACTTCTCGACTGAGAATTATGGAAAAGCAGGGGAAAGATCAACTCATTGAAAATGGGGTGGCAGACGCGGAAATAAATATAGAGTTTAGCGCTGACATGCGTTACTTAGACCAGATTTATGAAGTCACCGTTCCAATACCTGATCTTGATCTTCATGGAGCTCGACTCAAAGAGGAATGGTCTAACAATTTTCACCAAAGATTTGAGGAATTGTATTCTTACAGACAGTCTGAGCAGGAGATTCGACTTGTTACTCTCCGGGTGACTGTATCGGCACCACTACCTGAAATTAACGACGGTGTTAATACGGGTAATTCAGTCGTTGATTTGGATCAGGATGACTCTGTACGGAGGCAGGTCTATGTTGGACGCTGGGAGAGCGTTCCTGTCCTCAAATCCGACAGTATACTGATGGGTCAAAAAGTTCGTGGTCCCGCTATCATCGAGTCGGAATTCACAACTGTTGTCTTGAATCCATTTAATGAGGTCATGAAAAACTCTGATGGGACATTAATAATCGGGATAGAAGATCTTGCGTCAGATGGTGAAGAGGGAGGAGTGGCAGCGGGATCCGATCCGGTGACTCTATCGGTGGTGGAGAATAGGCTAGAGTCTATAGCTATTGAGATGATGGATGTGATGCTTCGTACTTCCATGTCTCAGATTCTTAATTCCAGTCGGGATTTTTCTACAGCTATCTTAGATAACAAATGTAGGCTTGTTGCTCAGGGTGAGGGGATACCAGTACATGTCAGCGCCTTGCCGATCGCCGGGGAAGCTATTTTAAACACTTTTGGTAATGACATTCACCCGGGTGACATGTTCGCGTTGAACGATCCCTACAATGGGGGAAGCCATCTACCAGATATAACTGTAATAAAGCCTGTGTTCAAGAATGGTGAATTATTATTCCTAACCATCAACCGCGCTCATCATAGTGATGTTGGAGGGGCTACCCATGGCGGTTATAACCCGTCGGCTAGCGAGATTTACCATGAAGGATTGCGAATCCCTCCCTTGCGTATCCATGATAAGGGTCAACCAAGGGAAGATTTACTAGCTATGCTTTCCGCGAATGTACGTCTCCCCGAGAATTTTCTTGGTGATCTAAATGCCCAAATAGGTTCTGTCTCTACTGCAGAGCGCCGTATTTTGGAGTTAGTGGACCATTATGATCCGGAAACATTACTGGCTATCATAGACGGAATACTGTCTGCTACCGAGCGACAGGTTCGACAGTTCATATCCGACTGGCCCGACGGAGTATTTACAGGGGAGTCACACATCGACGACGATGGGTTTGATTCCAAGATGATTCCCATTCGCGCTGAGGTCACTATTAAAGGTGACACGATGAAAATAGATCTCAGTAACTCTTCCCCGCAGGTGACTGGTTTTATAAATAGTGCTTACGCGAACACTCGATCAATTGCTCATGCTGCAATAATGTATCTGGCACCTTACGACGTAGCGAAGAACGAAGGGTCTATGGGGCCCTTGACGGTTATTGCCCCCAGAGGACTAATTGTAAATGCAAATCCGCCAGCTCCTGTTTGTATGAGTACTAACCACTGCGCGGAGGAGATAATTGAGGCGGTATTTAAAGCATTGGCAAAGGCTGTGCCGAAGGCTGTGAATGCGGGGTTCTCAAGAAGGTTGCGGTACGCCATTACTGGAACAGATCCCCGTACTGGTCGATATTTTATATGGCACTTTTTTATGGCTCGGGGTGGGGGTGGTGCTTCTTCAGGAAATGATGGATGGACATGTGTGGGTGAAGTAAATGTTGCCGGGGGTATTCGATCCCCTAGTGTTGAGGTTACGGAGGAGCGGTTTCCACTATTTGTGGTGAATCATGAATTACGGCCTGACTCTGCAGGTGAAGGTCAGTGGAGAGGGGGGCTAGGGGCTGAGTGTGAAATCATATATGAGGGAGAAGGAGAGGCCTCCATGAACACCGCAGGTGATGGAGTTGTAGTACCTCCATTTGGGTTGTTTGGAGGATCTCCTGGATTGCCACATCGCTATAGCTTAGTGTCCAAAGGGGAGGAGCGTGTTCTGGGATCTAAGGAAACGGGAATTCCCGTTTTTCCAGGGGACCACATAATCGCTTTATCGTCTGGCGGAGGAGGATATGGTGATCCAAAGAAGCGTGATGAGAATTCTTTGATTTGGGACGATAAAAATGGATATGTTTCGATGTGATTGGAATAGACCTGTCGAAGTTGAATCTTTGGTATTTAACCAACTTTATCTAAGAAATCCAGTAAATGTTTGAGGACTTTGTCGGGCTGTTCTTGTTGTACCCAGTGACCAGCATTGTCCACTAAGTGGATTTTATCCATGCTAGTGCATACTTCTTCCTTCATCCGATCTATAGCGCCGGGCCTCTGGTAGATTCCCCAATCTTGCTTTCCTGCAACAAACAATGCGGGGACCCTTATTTTCATGCCTGAAAAAAGTTCCAATTTCTGCCTGTTCCCTTCACTACCTCCAGACCTGTACCAGTTCAGTCCTCCCTGAAAACCCGTCCTTCCGTACTCTGACACATAAACCTGTAATTCGTCTTCTCTTAACCATTTGCAGGATGCTATTTCCTGAGATGTTGGCATGTGTTTTGCCACTGCTTCAGCCATCGTATCCCCCAAGTCCATAACGTAGTATGTGGGCATCTTGGCTAATTCTTTTGCTGTCCAAGAAGCTAGAGGATGCGGATTATTGTCCTTCCAATCGGCACTCTTATGATGGTAATAAGCCCTTATAAAAGCTGCCAACCCTTCTTTTGAATCTATTAAGTCTGAGTTAGCATCACGGGTTCTGTAGTAGTGTTGATAGTGCTTTCTGGGTCTTGGTAGGGTAGCTAATTCCTCCGAAATACTGTCGACTGGATCCTTTTTACTTCCTGCATTTTTTGAAGTATCGAATGGGAAAGAAGGTGCACCGGCAAAAGGGGCGCTCATCATAACGACCGAATCGTATATATCCGGTCTTATCAAAGCAGACCAACCGGCAACACCAGCACCCGAGTCGTGGCCTATGACACTTTTTACTCTTTCATATCCTAGTGCTGATACAAACCCTAATATATCTCTTACAAGATTACTCTGATAATAAGAAGAAAGGTCTGATACGTAGGAATTATCCCATCCGGTGGTGGCACCAAATCCCCTTTGGTCAGGGGCGACGACATGGTAGCCAGACTCTGACAACGGTAAAATAATTTTTCTCCAGCTATACGATAGCTCTGGAAAGCCATGTAGTAGAACTATAAGTGGCCTATTTTTGCTTTCAAATCCTGCTTCTAGATAGTGGATATCAAGACCATTAACGCCTTTACAAACGCCTGACCTTATCTTGCAAGGGAGGGTTCCATTTCCGTATTTATCTTCCGATGGCATAGGTGTCTCTTCTGGGATCCGCTCCAGCTGTTAGGGTGCCAGATTTGTAGTCGCGGACAATAGCAGACATTGCTCCTGTACTTGGGGACCAGTCGTCAAGATATTGGATTTTATGTCCTCTTCTTGATAATTCCCGTCCGACTTCCCTCGAGATTCTTCCTTCAAGCTGTAATAGCCCGGGATGGTAAGCATGAGGCCAGAATGAATTTGGGAAATTCCAGGGAACAAATCTTGGGGCTTCAATGGCTTCTTGAGGATTCATGCCAAATTCAACGATATTGAGAAAGGTCTGTACCATGGCAGGGCATTGGGCATCCCCACCTGGGGTTCCAAACGGCATGAATAACTTCCCGTTTTTAAATGCCATAGCCGGGTTAGGTGTCAATCTTGGTCGTTTCCACGGGGCGATAGAGGATGGATGGTCTTGATCTATCCAGCTCTGTGTCCCACGTGACGAAATCATCAGACCTAGTTCTGGGACTATAGGTGAACCGAAGACAGCATCGCTTGGCGTTGCAGAAAATGAGTTACCCCAACGATCAATAACACATGTATATGAAGTATCTTGTTCCAGCCTGTCAGGTTTACCCGCAGGCTTTCGAATTCCTGATCCACTTTTTTCTCTTTCTTCATACGCCCAGGGGTTTCCCGGGTCGGGCATTTCAGCAAATGCGGCTTCTGGTGAAATCCTTGATCTTTGGGAAGATGTGTAAGCAGGTGATAAGAGTCCAGCGATTGGTACGTCAACAAAATCGGGATCTCCGTAGTAGTGGTGCCTGTCAGAAAAAGATAAGTTCAAAGCCTGAGAAAGTAGATGTATATAGTCTGGACTGTTTGGAGCAATTGATGAAATGTCGTCTTTTTCAAGCATTTGGAGTACCTGACCAGTTACCGGGCCTTGAGACCAGGGACCACAGGTGAGTACTTCATAATTCTTGTATCTAGCAGATGTAGGGCTTTCAATTTCAACACTGAAATCTGCCATATCACTGACAGAGAGCTTGCCCCCGAGACTTTTGCTAAAACTGACTATTTCCTCTGCTATTTCACCTCTGTAGAAGAAGTTTCTAGCGGCGCGAATGGCCTCTACTCTTCCCAGAGGTGCATTTTGAACTTCCACTTCAATGAGTCTCTTGAATGTTTGTGCAAGATCGGGTTGTACCAGCACATCTCCCTCGTCGAGAATTTTTCCGTCGCGGGAAAAAATATCAAACGTTGACTTCCATTCTTTTGAATTTTTGTCTACGGTTTCAGAAAGTTTTTTTAAGACTTTAGAAGTAGTGCCCGAAATAGGAAACCCTTCTCGGGCGAGCTCTAAGGCGGGTTGCAAAATTTCTCTCAGGGTTAAGGTTCCGAAATTTTCTAGAGCCGTAAGCCACGCGTCCGGAGCCGAAGGTACGATAGTTCTGTGAATTCCTTTTGGAATCTCTGATCCAAGCTCATCGGTGTAGAAATCCAAAGACGTGGCTTTTGGCCATCTACCAAGTCCACTGATTGTCTTAACTTCATTGGCGTCAGCCATATAAACCATTATTGGTGCCACCCCACCGAAATTTGTGGCATTGGGCAGTGTGACGTTTATGACAATGCCCGATGCAACCCCAGCGTCTATAGCGTTGCCGCCCTGCTCAAGTATCCGATAGCCGGCAGAGGCTGCCAGATAATGACCCGCCGACACCATGTGGGTTACGCCCCTCACTGGAGGCCGGTAAGACGACATAGAGTTAGTCATCGCATAATTTCCTTTTAATCTTGATGTAATTAACGGCATGTTACAGGTAAATGATTGCATAGTACTATTCCGGATAACTTAGAATCACAATAGAAAACGCCTTCTTTGGGTAAGAAGTTTTCACTAGAAAAGGGAGGATGTAACAGTTGTTATCTGAACGCAAGACGATTCGCCTGATGGATACTTATCGGAATCTGTTTTATACACCGTTATATGTAGCTGTAACGGGAGGTTTTTTATACGACCAAGGGTTGGATGTTGTTTTTAGTACTGTCCCCGATAACATAGCTGCAACCGAATTGTTGAGGTCTGGAGATGTTGATATTGTTCAGACTGGTATTAGTCGAAGCCTCATGGATCTCGACGAAGGTAGGGACGACGCGCCACTTCATATCGCCGAGATAAACCAGAGAGACGGATTTTTACTTTTATCCAGACAACGTGTGGAAGATTGGGGATGGAAAGATCTGGAAGGGTCTACATTAATTCCTATTGGTTTTACCCCTGTCCCCTGGAATCCTCTCAGGACTGTGTTGATAAATCATGAAGTTGATCTATCTGCCATCAAACTGATTAAAGGTATGTCAGCTATTGATGCCATAAATATATTTAAAAAAGGTGAAGCAGATTACCTACATATTCTTCATCCATATGCTCAGTCTTTGATTGACGATGGAATCGGACACTTGGTTGCTTCCCTGGGGCCAGAACTTGGATATATCTGCTATAGCTCTTTTGCTGTTGCTCCCGCTTTTATAGATGAAAACTCAGATACAGTGCAGGCGTTTGTTAATGGATTTCAGAAGGCATTGGAATGGATTGATGGAAACGAGGACTCAGAAATAGCTGACAAAGTTTCATCTTTTTTCCCGAACAATCCCACGGATGTCTTGGGGAGGGCGATAAGACAGTATAAAAGTCAGCAAACTTGGCCTAAGAACGCTTTGATTGGTGAGGACGGCTATACCGCCATGCGAGACATACTCATCGAAGGTGGTCTAGTTGATGGTCGTTATCCCTACCAAAGGCTTGTGAGGCCAGAGTTTGCCCGTAATGCGCTTTCTGAATAGATAAAGTTGAACCTGATAAATACAGAAGCTTTCTTTGCGTTGATCAACTAAAGGGCTATTTTATTTAATCTCAATTTCGATGAAAGCCACGTCAGATGACGATCGGTTGATCACATTGTGCTCAGCTCCCGAATATCTGAAATATGGGACTCCCATAGATATGTCGTTTAGCGTTTCCACACCGTCTCTGTCTATTATTGTGAGAGTTCCGGTCGTAACAGGTATCACTGTGTAGTCTTGATCATGTATGTGCCAGCCCGTCTCTTCACCAGGTGCGAACCGCCATTCAGTAATACGCACTCTATCGTTGTCTTCAAAAATGGTAGATGTTGCATCCATGTTTGGTTTTATTACACCTCGTTTACTCGATAAGGTTACGACAAATATTTGGGATGGGGTGCCTCAAACTATTTCTTGAATTGAGACGGTAAAGTCACAGGTCTGGAATGTTTTTTTTGATTCTTTTGATAATCTCACTTGTGGAAACTCCTGGTGTATATGAGACGAGGCGAAAAATTCCCAGGTCGATAGGGGTTTTGTAGCAAATTCGCTTCATTTCATCTGAAAAATCGTCACCATGAACCACTAAATCGATATTGTGGACAGTGATCCATTCTTGGTCAATAGTCAAAGGGGCATCAGGTATTACTTGATCCACATAGCGACAAGAAGATACTGTATCCATTCGCTCTTGCATCGACATTATGGGGGGGCGCTTGTATCCCTCTACAACTTTGTCAGAATGAATTCCGACAAGGAGATAGTCCCCAAATTGCCTAGCTTGCTTAAGAAAATTTGCATGCCCATAGTGAAATAAATCAGCTACCATATCGACATAGACTCTTGTCATATCCACTCTCCAAAATGCCGGCTTAATGACTTATAACTCAAGGACTTGTTGAGCTTATTTAATTCTTTCTGTTAACACATGAATTCTGCCAGATCTTTGGTTCAGGTCTTGAACATATCGATATTCTCCCCCAGGTCTCAGAATTTCCTCATATAGGATTTCTCTTTCTTTTCTACTACCGATGGTCATCGCATAGTAATCTTGATTGAGCAAATAGAATTTGGCGTATCCATTGTGATCAGTGGTCTGTCGACCAACTCCCACAACAGTTACTTCCATCTTTTCAATCGGCTGCATATCGCAGTTGAGAACTTGGATTCGGGTAACGTTTTTATTTGGAAATAGGAATTTCAGGATGCGAGAGGATATTCCAGATCTTTCAATGATTGCCGATTCTGATATTGAATCAATAATATCGCCTTCAAAATCCATCTTCTTCGGCACTCGCCATTCTGGCCCATATTTGAGTGTTAAATATTCTTCCGGTGGATTAGGCACAAAGAAAGCCTCTCCCAGCAAACAAACGGGTTTCAAATTTTTATAGAGATGAACTGGGATTTTGATGGCCGGGTATTGAAATATATTCTCTTCAATAATTCTGTAGCAGGTCCAATCAATTGGTATGCCAGATTTGGAGAGTTCTACACCAATGTGAAAATTGGTTTGTAGGATCTTTACTTCAAAACCCGCCGCTCTAAAATCATTAACAGTTTTATAAATAGATTCTTCGTCAAGATTGTTCATTCCAATAATTGAGCCGATATCTATGTCATCATCCCACGGGATCAGTTCTCTATCTCTCACTGCTCCCAAACAGGTTCCGTGGCGTAGAAAGAAAATAATATTGAGATCGTTCAGTAATTGCCTAATTTGCAGTAATACCTTTTCGGCGTCCCGCATGTTCATTGATCTCATTTGTTCTCTATTATCCATAGCTAAGGTTTCTGATATGCCAATTGTATTTTTGGGATAGTACCATTCTGATTAACAAGCGTAGTGTGTGGGATGCACAAAATAATCGAGCTTTCTTCTCCAAAATGAAACCATTCAATCAAGGGAAAGTTTGACTGAGGTGAAAATGGAATCAAAAGAATTTGAAATTAAGGGCCCGTTGGATGGGTTGAGAGTTATAGACTGGACGATGTGGCAGTTCGGGCCTGTTTCCACCATGATGCTAGCGGACATGGGGGCTGAGGTCATCAAGATCGAATCGCTGGACGGTGATCACGGACGACAATTGGGTCGAGTACGAGGTCATTCTGCTGAGACGAAGGGGGGATTGTCCGCCTATTTTGAGGGTATGAATCGCCAGAAGATGGGCATTGCCTTAGACCTTAAGAATCCCAAGGGCCTGAAGATTATGCACCAACTCGTGGCTGAATCCGATATATTCGTTCAGAACTTTCGGAAGGGAGTGGCCGAGCGTCTGGGTGTTGGATATGAGGATCTCATCGAACATAACCCCGAGATCATTTATGCTTCCGCTTCCGGTTACGGCCCTGACGGACCGGACTCAGACAAGCCAGCATTCGCGTTGACCGCGGAGGCCCGAGCTGGTGCACTCTGGTGGTTTGGCCCAGATGACGACACCCCTCATGAACTGGATATAGCGGATCAGATTGCGGGAATGATGCTGTCATATGGAGTAATAGGTGCTGTGGTCTCTAGGGAGAGATTCGGTTTTGGACAGAAGGTTGATGTGTCTCACCTGGGTAGCATGATATGGGCGCGAGGAATGCAGAACGGCATATCGCTCTTAAAAGACTTTGAGATGCCCAGGTTCGAGCGAAAAATGGCAGGGCAGGTACTGTGGAACTACTATAAATGTGCTGATGGAGAGTGGATAGCCTTTAGTATGGGTCAAGGAGATCGATACTGGCCGACCTTCTGTAAGGCCATCGATAGGCGGGATCTTATTGAGAACGCCAAATTTAACAATATGACGGTACGTTTCGATAATAGGATGGAGTTGATCCAAATTCTTGATTCGGTATTTGTAACTTTGCCTAGGGCTGAGTGGGAGAGGCGTCTCAAAGAGGCAGGCGACTTGATATGGGAACGAGTTCAACGCACCCTTGATCTGCCCAATGATCCACAGGTCATCGCCAACGACTATGTGGTAGATTTCAATCATCCAGTTATTGGCCCTTCCAAGTGGCTCCAGACACCTGTGACGTACAACAAAACGCCGCTATCCACTCGAAAGATGGCACCGGCGCATGGGGAGGACACAGAAGAGATACTGATTAATCTCCTAGGGTACGATTGGGATGAAATTCTGTCACTAAAAACGGAGGGGGCGATACTCTGATGGGGGAATGAATTTGTTCAAGCCTGCGTTCTGAAGCTGCCCCTTATGACTCCATGTAGTGGCTTGGATTATTTCTTCTGAGTATTAACCTATTAATTCTCTTATGGAGTCATCCACAATTTTTTTTTCATCAGGCTGGGATAATGATCCCCCGACATGTCCCCACATAGAAGGGATTTCTCTGAAAGCGGCATTCGGAATAAGTGATGCCTCATCTCGGTTATCATCAGCCCAGAAATACTGGTCGGTGGAAGTTGGCATTATGAAGCCTTTCGCTGTTATAGACCCTAGAGCAGCTTTGAAGTCTCCGTTGTAAAGTGGACTATTACTAATATCGGCATTTTGCCAGGCCCGTATGTGTATCAGAAGATCATTAGGTTCTTTTGGGCCTAACCGGTCATCAAAAGCATCAGGCATTTTTTTGTAGGAATCAAGACCAAAATTTTTGTGGCCGTTTTGGCGGAAAAATTCTTGTGAAAAGGCCCATGCGGAATAAATCGTGTTAAAAGCTTGCATGCCGGCATGGGGATATTGGATGTAATTGCCATTATTGAAAACGGGGTCCACTGCAATGGCAACGGCAAGACTTTCCAGAAATAACCAATTGTGCCCAGAACATTTTGCTGTGCCGCAGATAGGTACGAAATTTTCAACCATATCGGGGAACATAGCGGCCCAGTGAAAAGTTTGAAGACCACCCATCGAAAAACCAGTTACTAGCTTGATTTTTGAAATACCTAGTTCTTCCGTGACCAGTTTGTGTTGTGCTCTAACATTGTCGTAGATCGTTACAGCAGGAAAATTGGGGCCATCAAATGGTGCCGAAGTATTGGATGGAGAAGAAGAAAGGCCATTGCCGAACATATTTGGGGCGACTATGAAATGTTTATCTTCAGAAATCGCCCTTCCGTTCCCTTCTAAATGAATCCTTTCAGCATTTTCGTGTGTTCCCCCAACAGGATGAGCGATAAGAATGGCATTGCTTTTATCTTCGTTCAATTTTCCTAAAGTTTTGTAAGCTAGTTTTGCATTTGGAAGCACTGAGCCAGATTGGAATTCAAACTGACCTAAGTCGAAGATCTTATGGTCACTTATTGAGTCTCTATAGTGTGGCACTCGAAAATTCTCCGTATATTCATCTCTTTGTATCCTTAGTAGCATAACTTTGCAGGTATATCCCCATCCACTCAGACGAAGTAGTTTTATGCCTGGCTCTGTGACCACCTGGATGCCCTAGGCTAGGCGATCGTTATTACCTCGAAAATGGGGTATGACATGCTGTCCGAAGAGCCTGAGGGACTTCTCGACGAGGCGATCGGGAATCGGGCCGAACTTGAAGCGTCCGCCAAAAACGTCGTAGCCCATGCTTTTTTGTGTTTCCTCGATCTTTCTAATTACCGTATCTGGGCTACCAATGTAGGCGAGATTATGCTTGAGCCAGAAGTCAATCCCGGACCTCATGCCCGTAAACATCTCTCGCCCGATCTCTTTCTTTGGATCATACGTTTCATCTTTGTTGGGTGACTCTCGCGTGCCGATCTGAGGAATTGAGAATTTCTCTTCGCCCCAGGAATACGCCTGAGCCAGATAGGGAGCCGCCTCCTCATAGGCTTGCTCGTCCGTCTCTGCGACATATACCGAGCGGGTCAGAAAAGCAGGAGGCCTGGGCATTTTTTTGCCGGAGTCTTTCCACAATCTTCTCCATGTATTTAGCGTGTCTACGATAACCTCGTCTGGGTGCAGAAACATACCCACGCCATAACCCCTCTCAACACAAAGTTCCAAGGAAGACTGGGAACGACCCGCAAACCACATCGGCGGGTGGGGCTTCTGATAAGGGTGCGGCAGTGAGATTACATCGTCGTACTGGTAGTATTTGCCATGGTATGTGAACTTGTCCTCTGTCCAAGCCTTCATTATGACGTCTAAGGCCTCGGGGCCTGCGAGCCGCCGTTCAGAATAGGGCACATTCCAGCTCTTGAAGCTGTCAGGTGATGTCCCGACACCGGCTCCAAATTCGAGTCGTCCGTGGGATAGCTGGTCTACCATTGCGCAGTCCATGGCCAGGCGCAGAGGATTGTGGAATGGGAGAACGAACACCATCGCTCCGATTCGGATGGTGCTTGTGTGTTGTGCCAGGGCCGCCAGGTAAACAGAAGGCGTCTGGACTTGGCCTACAACGTGCCCTTGATGTTCAATGATGAAGTGGTATTTGAACCCCACTTCCTCCTCGATCTGAACTTCGCGGAAAGACTGCTCATATGCGTCCACTGCCTGTGGTACCGAATCGAACCAGTTATAGCTGCACTCGTCGAAAACTCCAAACTCTAGATTCCCCATGATTCACCTTTGTTCGTTGACCTTGAGCAACTCATCCTTGTGATAAATCTTACCAAGGCCTGCTGACTTCTCCCATCACTGTCATCAACTACAATAAAGTTAAAATACCCGCAAAAGTCAATATAGCTAACATTGAAACTATGTAAACCGTAGCGATAATTTTGCTGCTTTCTTTCAAGAGAATAAAAAGTAACCAAGGAATACTGCCAAGTGGACAATACTGAGTATGACGCAATAATCATAGGGGCTGGGCATAACGGTCTTGTAACAG
>CAJWWP010000035.1:0-16364 GCA_913048525.1 uncultured Chloroflexota bacterium | reverse complement strand
CCTAATCAACAATTATGGTCGCAGTTAATGACCACTCTCCCTTTTCACCACCAGCCCACGGGCGACCATATTCCCACACCACGACACTAGTTCCTTTCTTGAGGGCATTGAAAGTCCATTCTTCTTTCCCAGCAGCCCCCGGCATACTTTTCTCTGGAGGTACGAAGGTGTGCCCCCTCTGTTCCAGAATACTCTCGTCCTTTATCTGTGCTGACTCTGACCATCGGAAGCCCGTGGTAGCGTTGGAACAAAGGGTTACAAGCAGAGAGTCGCCCGGTTGCAAATGAACATTCCAAGTTAAGTGCCTATCTTCAAAGAATCGGTCACAATTCCCGTTGAAGAATGCTCGTTCGCTCTGACTAACGGAGCATCCAATCATTAACAACATTATTAACAACACGTACTTCATAGCGCCATTATAAATAATTCAAAAAATTGTCTGTCAGTAGGTTTTTTGTGTGGCGAAAGCTAAAAGACTGACCCCTTTCATATGGATGTGACATTATTACTTCCAACACAACTTGGGAGGAATTTATGGAAACGGGATTTGTTGTTGCAGTGGCCCAAATAGCAACAGGCATTGCCACTCTGGTGGTAGCTTTGTTTTTGGCAGCCCAATTGTTTTTGCAAAGAAAACAACTTGAAATTGCCCATCAAGATTCATTCAGAGAATTAGGGTTTGCTGCTCGGACTAGAAATGAAGAATTACTTCTGGCTAGGCTAACTAACAAGTCGCTGCTTAATTCTTATATGAAGGTCGGGGCAAGCCTAGAGGCTCCCAGCGATGAAGAAACCCATCAATTTATTAACTACATGAGGCTTTTATACCTTCAGATGATTAACGAATGGAATCTTGGTGTAAATGCCAAGAACGTTGAATATTTCAAAGGAAGGTTAGGTACATTGATGGGAACAGTTGGAGAGCGCCGATATTATTTGACTAATGGCCGAATAATTGTCGGTACGGTATTTCAACTTTCTGACCTTATGGAATTAGGTGACACAGTTTATGAGGAACTTGAAGGCAATCCTGTCCCTGCATAATTCAACATTGTGTGGTCCACTTAGCTTTGTATGTAGGAAGGGAGAAAGACCAAGTCCATTTTAACTACTATGCCTTTCTCAAGAAGTAGAGGCTATTATTCCGATTTGGTCCAGTCGTTGAATTCTTCCTTACCGCCACGAACTTTCCAATCTGAGTCGATTGTCAATTGGCTCGTTATTCCTCCGCGCACATTGAACTTCATAACCAAGCGAATGCGTTTAGGGGAGTAAATATTCATTAAGTCATCGTAGATAGTATTTATGATTCGTTCATAGGAAATATGGGTGTTTCTGAACTGGTAAAAATACTGTTTTAGAGATTTCAACTCTATAACGCTTTCGTCAGGATAAAACGTTATATCTGCTGTAGCAAAGTCGGGCTGTTCTTCCGCACCGATAAATGTAATTTCAGGGGCGTGAATCTTAGCTTCATATGCTTCATTAGTTGGGTTGTTTATTTTCTGTAGGGTACTAGCGTTACTCCATTTACTCATTCTTTTCCCTCCCATAACAAAAACGTATAGAAAGATTGTCTCATTTTTCCGGCTAGGATATTTACGAAAGACTATTCAAAAACTTGTGGGGCAGTAGGCTCTGCATTTGGGAAGGAGCGAAAGAGGAAGTCCCTTTCATGCGGATGTGGGGGCATAGGTATAGGTATGTGTGAGGGAGTAGAATCAAGTCCTAGTTAAAAATGTAAATAGAATGTCGGTCTTCTAAACGCTCTTGTGATTCTCATGTGGCGGGGCACTTGAAACCGTTGGGAATGACTATGGTTGGCAAAGGCAACTGAAATCACTATGGTTGGCAAATGCAACTGGAGAGACCCGAAAGTTTGGAGGGATGGTCATGGTTACGAGAATGCGTCCGCTGGAAGTCACTATGGTATTCAGAGACCGAAACTACAAGCGGGGCGAAACGGTTGACATCGACCTGAACGTGAGTGCCAGGCGCGACGTAGTCATCAGAGAGGGACGGCTCGACCTCATGTGCCAGGAGTCCTACGAACGGACCTACAGGGTCCCTGTGAGGAAGGCCGTGCGTGGGGGCCTCGCCAGGTCGGGAATGGTAACTAACCCCGGAACCAAGCAAGTAACACAGGCCCGCAATATAACCTACTCTCACAGCGACACAGTATTCCTCTCAGAAACGCAACTCCGTTCAGGGGAGAACAGCATGCACAGGGTCAGACTGGACATTGGCCCAAACCTTCCCCAACACATGGAGGACCCGCTGGCCAAGGGAGGGGAAGTGTCGTGGTCACTGGTCGCAACCTTCGATGTGGCCCAGAGCCGTGACGTTACCGAGGAACAACCAATAAGTGTAGACATCGCTTTGCACCAAAGTCGCGAGAACGCCCGGAAGGCCGCCGATGCCCAGTGGGCCAAACAAAAGTCCAAGTTATCGCCAAATCAGGAAGAGACGAAGGGATAAAGATATTAGACCTCGCGGTGCGGCTGGAAATTAAAATTAGTAATACTTATAAGAGGTTTTAAATGAACATTTGTGTTGTATCAAGCTTTGAGGGGGATGTGGAAGAATTCATGTCAATGGTTGCGGAATTTGACAAAGAATTTAAATCAGCGGCTTCAGATATTGAGTTTGGTGTGGTTAACACCAACAAAGAAGGGCTTAGTAAAATCATCACAATAGCAAACATTACTGATGAGGAACGGTTTCAGGAAATTATGTCGTCACCTAAAATGGTTGAGTGGGATAAAGCGCATAATAATACAGATATTATCTACTCAATAGAAAGAATCAGTTAGATATCTGTATAGGCGACAGTCCGCTTCACCGTGTGAATCGGCCTTGCCTGGCTCATTATGGTGGTGGCATGAATTGGCGGAAAGTGATTAAGATAATGCTACTGGGCAGCCTCGCAGGCGCGGCCACAAGCTCCACTTTCATATTGGTTCATGACATTCTCACTAGGGACTCTAGATTAGATTTATGGGAATTTGGCGTAACCTTGAGCGTGCCAGCCCTTATTGCGATTGTGCTTTCCATAGCAACTAAAACGAGATTTATTATCTTGCTGCCTATTACATACCTAACTTTCGTCATACCTACTTTAGGTGCAATCTTTGGTTCGTCTGGTTCAGAACCTTTCTGGCAGTTTGCCATGTTGGGCCTATTAGGTGGGTTAATCTGGAGCATACCTTTCGCTCTTTGGGCAGGAAAGACAGCCCGATAATCCCCTGCCACTAACCCTGTTAGCTCGGTGGTTTAGAGCCTGCGTCAGAATGAGAGATTACTTATAAGTGTCCCCCGTGAGGCGGGCATTATTTTGTGTATGTCCACACTAATACGTTAGTTAAGCCTCTGAATTCGTATATTTTCCATCTATTCCCAAAAGAATCTTTATATGGGTTTAAGTGGTTTATTCTAATTTTTATGGACATTTATTTTCCTCTGCCTATGATAGGAATTTTAGAACACTTTAGAACAGAACAGGTGTTCTGTCAATCCATGAGTGCTTGACCATGTCCTTATGATGAAGAGGTGAGGGAAATGTAATGAGGGAAATAGACTAAGGAGATTTCATGCAATTAGACAAAATAGAGGAAATCGTGGCACTTAACAATTCGGCAGTATTCACCACCTTCCGTAGGAACGGCGCGGTCCAAATGAGTATCGTCACTGTGGGCGTCCTCAATAATGGGGTTGCCTTCACAATTTCCCCAGGCAGCGCCAAGCTAAGTAACCTAAGACGTAATCCTCGCTGCTCGTTGATGGTCTCTCAAAGTGACTGGCGTGATTACGCCGTCCTGGAGGGCAATGCTCAGATATTGTCCCCCGATACTACGCCTATAGAGGAACTAAGACTAACCCTACGCGAAGTTTATAGGGCAGGCAGTGGCAAAGAACATCCTGACTGGGAAGAGTTCGACCAGGCTGTGAAAGAGGACCGACGCTCTGCGATTATTGTTGTGCCTGAGCACATTTACTACGGTAATGCTGGGTAGTCCAGTAGGCACCCAGAAGTGGAGATACAAACTCCAATTCCAAGTGTATGATGATGTAACTATGATTAGTGAAAATACAAAAAATGCACTCTCTAAAGCTGTCGTTCCAGCCGTAGGAGTTGCTGCCGCCTACTACCTGCTAATGTGTTCTGTCTTCGGTATGGATAAAGGCCTTTGTATAGTTGGTGCTGTTTCCTTTGGAATAGCCATCTTTGTTGGGTTGTCGTTGTTATATAAGCGATAGTTTAAAAAGGGGTGACCGGGGGTGGCGAGCGTGAGCGACAAACCCACCTCGCCAGTGGCAGACCAATGGTGAAGCACGGTCTACAGAGACCATTATCTCATTTCTCACCTCATACTGACAGATATTGATGCCACCAGATGAGTATTTGCATCGGCTGATACCTCAGTCAGATAAGAGGAATCGCTCATTCGCCTCCGCCATTCGGCGAAGGCAAGCGAGGCGGTACAGGGCTTGGGAAACTTAAGATTCTGACCGCAGGTTAAATATTCCAAGAACCACAGCCGATATTATTGCCAGTACGAATGGAATAATCCAAATAAACTCTGGCATATCGTCAATTCCTACGAGAAGGTGCAAAAGCGCCATTACAATACCTGTAAGCAATAATAATCCTGACGCAATTTGGTTGATTTTGTTCTCAATAAGAAGCGCAACTCCCAGCACAATATTCCCAGCCGTCCACGCCAAAAAGAGGGCTGCAAACATCGAATCGCTCACGACCCATATCCATTCGGCCTCTACCAAATTCTCCGCACCTTCACCGATTACTGGGAAACCCATCCCAAAAAAAAGAAAAACTATTGCAGTCATTCCTACAAAAATCATAGCGGCTATAGACGCGAGGGTACCTTCTGCCGTTGACCCATCTGCTTTAGACCATGCTAAAAGAGCAAAACCTGTTGTTAAGGAAGCTAAGACTATCGTTCCAACTACCGAGAATATACCAACGATCGTTCGTTTTTCCAGAATATTGGCCAGCTCCTCCGCAGTATTTTCAGAACTACCCACCAACGCCTCCCACCCAATAAAGAAAACTAAAAAAAACAAAACAGGGGCAACAATTAACATCCAACTACTTAAAGTTTTCGAGTTCATGGCATCTCCTCTATTTTTTAAATCCTCGATAAATTACCAAATCTATTTAGGCAGTATTCTAGAACGCAACAAAAAGAATTTGAATATATAGTTAGGCTCGATTTCTGATATTTTTGTTTGCTCAATCTAGTAATACGATTGCATCCTCTAGATGGTCGGCTGTAACGGATAGGTACACTTGCGTAGTGTTCAGACTGGCATGCCCTAGTACCTCCTGTACTGCCTGATGTTCGCGCCCTTCTCCATGAGACTAGTAGCGAAATAGTGCCGAAAGCTATGGGTATGCAAATCTAGTCCCACCTCTTCTGAGGTAAACGACATACTCATCTAGTGACTGAGCGATGCCTAGTTTATCTATGGTGTCAGATGGTAAGGTATTTTCACTGATGGTTTCCGCCTTGAGGGGACGGTGTCTTAGGCCGCTAAACGAATGCGCCACGACATCAAGCCGGCTGGCTGGGGATATAGGATTCGAACCTATACTTACGGATTCAGAGTCCGCTGTCCTACCATTAGACGAATCCCCACCAACAAAAAAATTCTAGCAAACGAAATAGCACCGAACAAGGCTAAGCTTATCTGCTAATAATAGGGTAATCCTTGATCACATTACACGCAGAACATAGAATTCCTATGTCTAACGACTCCTAAATAGGAGGGAGTAATTTATGTATAAGATAGATCTTTCTGGAAAAAGTGCTGTTGTTTTTGGAATTGCTAATCAACGAAGCATTGCTTGGTCAATTGCCAAAATTCTTTCTGCTTCAGGTGCAAAAATAGTAGCAGCTTACCAAAATGAGAGAGTTAAAGATTCTGTGGAAAAACTTACCTCTCAATTGGAAGATGTTGTAACTGTGGAATGTGATGTAAGTGACGACGGAAACGTCGAATCAGCTTTCGAGACGGTAAGGGAAAATTGTGAAACACTCGACGTCGTAGTTCACTCGATCGCATTTGCTCAACGAGATGATCTTGGCGGAAGATTTGTAGATACCGATAGAGAAGGTTTTCGAGTTGCTCTAGATATAAGTGCATATTCTATGGTTTCAATTGCCAGAAACGCGGCCCCTTTGATGACTAACGGTGGTTCTATGATGGCAATGTCGTTTATGGCTGCCGAAAAGGTTTTCCCTGGTTATAACGTAATGAGCACGGCTAAGGCTGCTCTAGAAAATGAGATCCGCCAAATTGCCCATGATCTAGGACCGGATAATATTCGAGTAAACGCGATCTCCGCTGGGCCTCTTGACACTCTTTCTTCCAGGGTAATAAGCGGGTATAGAGATATGAAGAAAGCACACTCGGATAGAGCCCCTATGAAAAGAAATATCACTCATGATGAAGTTGCATCTACAGCTCTGTACCTGTGTAGTGACATGTCAAGCGGCGTTACAGGTGAAGTGATCCACGTCGACACCGGTTATCACGTGATGGGTATATAGAAAGGTCAACTCTTAATTCAAATGTATGAATCAATCTGGATAGAGACTGAGGAAAATAACAATTGTGAGTGGATGCCACTACAAGTCTATGAGGCACACCTAGCTCCTGTTCCGGTGACACTAGTGTATCTGGACGAACCAGACCGGAAGACCGGAGTATATGAAGTTACCGGATGGAGTAGTGAAGGTTCTGGATCGATATGCCCGGCACTTTATGCACCGGTATCTGATTCTGGTCAAGCCGTGGTACATCTAGTCTACGGTGGCGATTGGGGAATCAGGCTCAGACTGGAAAACTCCCAAGGGCCTTGGTCGACGGATTCCACCGACCAGCACGGAGAGCCTTATCTAATGCTAATAGATGGAAACGACATAATAAGGGAGTAATTGAAACGTTCCAACACTGATACAAATACCTGCATTACTTCGTTTCTGGAATTATTTGACCTCTAATCGAAGGAAAAAATAGCCCCGAAATACAAACGAGTATAAGACCTAAGATTGAATTAAACAGTAGCGCGTCCGCGGGTCCTATCCATTCCGATACAGCACCCACAACAAGTGATCCAATTGGGCCCGCCCCAATCGCCAAAGTAACTACACCTAGAGCCCTACCTCTTATCTCTGGACGGGATACAAGAAGGACAATAGCCGACTGCATTGTGCCAAACCCACTCGTACCCACCCCAAGTATTAGCAATAACGGAAGCGAAACCAAATACCACGTTGACATCGAAAATATCGTAAGAGCCATCAAAGACAGGATTGAACCATAAAGAAAGAATCTGCCGTGGTAAAGTATTTTATTCCTTGATGCAATTAACGTTGATCCAACGAGAGCTCCCAAACCGTCGCTAGCCATTAATATTCCCATTAGCAGTGGTCCCACATGAAGAATATTTTTTGAAACAACAGTAACCATTTGCATGTACGGGAATAACAGCAAATTCATGAAAACCGTTATTACTATCACAGCAACGATGGCTTGATTAGAAAAAGCATATTTAAATCCCTCGGATAAGTTGTTAAATACTTCTCTTCCCAATTTTTTTCCATGTGAATTACCTGCATCTGAAGAAACTGAAGTAATTCCGGCTGATTCCGGAAGTTGATTGGGTCTTTTTGGTTGATTTACCTTAAGAAAAAGAAAACATCCAATCGCCATTACACTTGAAAGTAGTATGTAAGATCCTGCGACGCCAGTAAACGCTATCAATGCACCGGCAAGAGCAGGCCCAATCATCTTACTGATGTGCATTCCTACTGAATCCAGAGCAACACCGTTGGTTAAACCCTGAGGACCCATAATGTCCATAACAAGGGATCGTCTTGATGGCATGTCTAAAGACCAACCCAGACCTGGAATAACAATGGCTATATAGGCATACCAGTATTCCACAGTGCCAAAAGTGAGCAAAATACACATAATCACAGCAGAAATTAGGTTCAGAAACTGGGTCGCGGCAATCAGCAACTTTCGGTCCAACACATCAGCAAGATATCCCCCGAAAATGCCTAGAACCAGAAAAGGCACCATTCCAAAGAAGCCAACAAGGCCCACGCTGAATGCAGAATCTGTTTGTTCTAACACAAACCAAGACAAAGTAGTCATCTGCATCCATCTCGATACATACATTGCACTATTAGTTCCCCAAAGGAGCCTATAGTTGAGGCTATGAAATGCATCAAATGTGTGCAGTCGCCGTGGACTACCGTTATCTATTCTTGAAATATTTGACATGAATTCTTCTGCATATATTCTACATCCTTAACCGTAATAAATATGTAAGTATCACTTTCCAATATTTTTCAAAGTAATGGTCTAAGTCAATTACCAATTGAAGGTTAACGATGGGATTGCTAGACTCTGGCGGCAGGAAAATGAAAGAGGAGAATTCTAACCTTGAAAATCACGAACATTGAAACGTTCCAACTATCTTCAGACTTGGATATACCATTTGGCTGGTCCCAAGACTGGATTAAACGTCGAAGCGTGGGCATCGTGAAGATCACCACCGACGATGGATTAGTCGGTTGGGGAGAGGGATGCACCGGATCCTCGGGTCATCTAATCAACACGGAGCTGTCCCAGCTTCTGATCGGTGAAAACCCAATCAAACGACAGATGCTCTGGCAGAAAATGTTTCACGCACTGTATAACGCAAATCTGGCCGTGGGCATTGGTGGGTCAGCTATCAGTGCAATTGACACTGCTCTGTGGGATCTCACAGGGAAAATACTTGGAGTCCCGATAAGCGACCTACTTGGGGGAAGTCTCCGAGACAGGGTAGCTGTGTACGCTACAGGGCTTTATTACACAGAGGAAGAATTCCCACACAGATTGTTAGCTGAAGCCCAAAATTACGCAAATTCAGGTTTCTTAGGAATGAAAACCAAAGTTGGAGGTCTACCAATGGCCAAAGACATCGCCCGAGTCAAGGCGATAAGAAAAGAAATCGGACCAGATCTCAAATTAATGATCGATGCGAACCAGGCCTACAACTCTTCATCGGCCATTACGATCGGAAATAAGTTGGCCGATCAAGACATTTTATGGTTTGAAGAGCCAGTAAACGCACAAGATGTAGAGGGTTATCTACACGTAAAGTCAAACGTACCCATGGCAATATCTGGGGGTGAAAATTTACGTACGAGATATGAATTCCAAGATTTCCTCTCAAGACGAGCCTACGACATCGTGCAACCCGACGTAGTTAACGTTGGTGGAATTAGTGAAATGCGAAATGTATCAATGAGTGCCAACACTATGGGAATCCAAGTAAATCCACATGTGTGGGGGTCCCCTATTATGATCTCTGCAAGCCTTCAGGTTATATCGACTATTCCACCTTGCCCTCCGAGTCATAATCCGGAACCATTTGTTCAAGAACCTGTGATGGAATACGATCAAACCCCTAGCGCCATTCGCGACGACTTATGCGAAACTGACTTCGGTTTCGTTGACGGATATTTAACCGTTCCAGACGGACCAGGTCTTGGAATAGAAGTCGATGAGAAAAGCCTACGACGGTTAAGTATGTAACACTCTATTTGAATATGTAATATCTGGATCTGGCAAAAACTTAATGCAGACTGGCAGTGGTATCTGTATTTCAACACCAGTTAGGTTTATTAAACCAGTCGTAGAATCTCTTTCAAAAATAACGATATTATTGGAATTCTGGTTGGCTACAAAAATAAACCTTCCGTCAGGTGTCAAAGCAAAGTTTCGAGGTGTATTCCCGCCCGAAGGTATAGCGACTTTAAATGTTATTTTCCTGGATAAGCTGTCAACAGCAAAAATGGCTATTGAGTCATGTCCCCTATTTGACCCGTAAACATATTTACCGTCGGGGCTGATATGAATATCAGCGCAAGTATTTTGACGAGACAATTCACTCGGTATTGTCGAAACTGTCTGTAGGTGAGTAAGAAATCCATCCGCCGTATTCATAAATGTAGAAATTGACGAATCAAGCTCATTTATACAATAGAGATAGCGTCCAGAAGGATGCCAGCAAAAATGGCGCGGTCCAAACCCAGTGCCAGCCGACTTAACTCTCTTACGATCTGGCTCTATGACACCGTCAGGCATTTTTAGACCATAGCTGACAATCTTATCTATTCCTAGATCCGCGATAAATACTCTGTCCCCTTCATGGCTGTATGTAGCTGAATGAGCGTGAGGTTTGTCTTGTCTTGCTGGATCTACACTAGATCCAGAATGTTGAATAACGCTACTAGCTTTCTGTAAATTACCGTCGTCCCCAACTAAAAAGGATGCCACGCTGCCATCTTCGTAGTTACTAACGACAGCTACAGTTCCATCTCTATTTAGCTCTATGTGACAAGGTCCCGCCCCACCTGTTTCTTCTACTCCCAGCAAGGCAGCCCCATCACTCTTCCCAATCTGATAAGAATAAACTAGCCCCTTAGATATTTCGCTAACCGCGAAGACATATGAACCGTTGGGATGAACGGTGAGAAATGAAGGGTTTTGTATCCCAGTGACTATACCTGATCCATCTATCGACATAGAATCTGGATCAAATCTGAGTCGGTAGATACCCAGACTATCGGTATAGGTGTATGTTCCCACAATTAGTTCAATTGGTTTCATACCACATTAACACGGAACTGCAAACACAATAATTAGTTAAAAACCTGTGGAAAAAGATAATTAACGCCATCACTTCGTGGTGGCGTTAATTATCTTTTAAATCGTAAAGAACCCGTCTAGAGCTAAATGCTATTTTTAGCTCTTCCCAATCCTGAATACGTTTGTGCCACAAGTAGGACAGGTCCCACGTGTTGCGGGCCGGCCATTCTTTAAAGTGGTCTGTTCTGGGTTCTTTATCTCACGCTTTGCTCTGCACTTTACACAGTACGCTTCCATACATCCCTCCTTGTGAGGACTAACTGATGAGACATATTAAACACAATCGCATATTTTATGCAAGCGAATTATACCATATATTGTGGATCATGCCGCAAGAGTGGATCACTACATGTTGTGGATTTACCAAACTAATCGCAGAAATTTTAGTCCGCCAAAGAAATGTAAATGCTGCCAATGATCATTACATAACTAAATATGAAACATTTATGTAACAAGCAAGAAACATTAATTTAACAAGGCAGCAACACATAAGTAACACGCCTGTACTAAACTCAAATGAGTGCGAATAGAACAGTGGTGAGCCAAAATTAAGTTTCACTACTAAATTTAAGACAAATAGGAGGAAAAATATGGACTCAGGACATACGGCCTGGTTACTGACGGCCACCGCTCTCGTGTTCTTTATGACGCCAGGACTGGCTTTCTTTTATGGGGGCCTTGTAAGAGCAAAGAACCTGGTAAACACTATGATGCTCAGTTTCATGTCAATTGCTGTTGTGAGCATCGTGTGGGTGCTTTGGGGCTACAGCCTTGCATTTGGTCCCGGTAACGCCTACATCGGTGATTTAAGTCTTTTAGGTTTATCAGGAGTCCCTTTCGTTTCGGGAGAAGGCGACGATGTTCCTGCGTTGGCGTTTGTTTCGTTTCAAATGATGTTTGCGATCATTACGCCGGCTTTAATAACGGGCGCATTTGCAGAGCGGTTCAAATTTAAAACATATCTTATTTTCCTGGTTCTATGGAGTACCCTGGTTTATTCTCCGATCACACACTGGGTGTGGGCAGAAGGAGGATGGCTCCTTGATCTGGGGGCACTCGATTTTGCAGGCGGAACGGTCATACACATCAATGCCGGAGCCGCCGCAGTTGCAGCCGCTCTTATTGTAGGAAAACGCAGGAATCCGGGCCTGCAACCCAACAACGTCCCTTACGTTGTGCTGGGTGCGGCCATACTCTGGTTCGGTTGGTTTGGTTTCAACGCGGGCTCAGCACTTGCAGCAAACGACAGCGCTGCTAATGCTTTTCTTGTCACTAACATCGCGGCGGCTGCATCAGCCCTCACTTGGGGACTAATATCCATGTGTAGGACTGGAAAGATGGGAGCCGTTGGGGTTGCCACCGGAGCAGTGGCAGGACTCGTTGCAATTACCCCTGCCGCAGGCGCAGTGGGAGTTCTCGGATCACTGGCAATTGGATTCGGCGCAGGATTACTCTGTTTCTTTGCGGTAGAACTTATCCACAAAACTGGTTTGGATGACGCACTTGATGTCTTCGCAGTTCACGGTATAGGTGGAATATGGGGGGCAATCGCGACAGGAATCTTCACCGTAAGCGTGATTACGGGTGGCACCGAAGGCCTAATTGAGGGAAACCCTGGTCAGGTGGGAATCCAAGCCGTTGGTGTAGTAGCTACACTAGTCTATTCCTTCGTAGTAAGTTTTATAATTCTTTTCATCCTAGACAAGATACCTGGACTCGGACTTCGCGCAGACGAATCCGACGAAGATCTCGGCCTGGATCTGGCATCACATGGCGAACAAGCCACTGTCAGAGATGGGGCTGACTAAAGACAAAAAATCAGATGTGTTCCGAAGATACATGTATATTTTTGGAACACATCTAGCAAAAATAATCACATCAAAGAGGTGGGAAAATGCTAAAAATCGAAGCTATTTTCAGGCCTGAAAGGGTAAATGCGGTCAGCGACGCGTTGGTTGAAGAAGGAGTCACAGGATTCCATTACCAAAACGTCACAGGACAGGGTCGACAAGCAGGTATTGAAGTTCTAACCGGACGCGGAGGCACGACAGCCACAAGATCTGCTGTATCCAAAACATTACTCGTGACGGTGGTAGAAGATGACAAAAAAGACGCTGTAATAGAAGCCATCGTATCTGCAACGCGAAGTGGTGAAATAGGCGACGGGAAAATATTTGTAACTGCTGTATCTGACGCAATCAGGGTACGTACTGGTGAGTCGGGAGATTCGGCCATCTAGGCAGATATCACACAGTTTCATAAAAACCGACATCAGTGGTGAACATATGATGTCGGTTTTTTATACCTTCATTTAATCCAGGTTTCAAATCAACTGATATCATTGGCTGACTTATGCCTACAAATGTTCCACCACAATACAGAGATGCCGAACAACGTTTCCGTGATGCGTCAACTATCCAAGCAAAAATAGCTGCGTTACAGGAAATGTTACAGATAATGCCCAAGCATAAGGGCACTGACCACTTGAAAGCTCAGCTAAGATCTCGACTTTCTCGCTTGATGTCTGATTTGGAAACTTCTTCCGGTGGCAAAGGAGGAAGAACTGAACCTTTTTCATTACCTAAAGAGGGGGCTGGAAGAGTGACGTTGATTGGACCTACAAACGTCGGGAAATCCCAGGTATTAACCAGTTTAACCGGTGCAAGAACCAAAGTTGGGGCATACGAGTTGAGCACTCAAGAACCGGTTCCAGGAATGTATCCATATGGTGATATATACATACAGATGGTAGATACTCCGCCTATAACCAATCGAGCAACTCAAAGCCGACTCTACGGATTACTACGCACCAGTGATATTTTTGTGTTCGTTGCGGATCTAACCAATAATCCAATTGCTCAGACTGAAGAGTCATTTTCTGAACTTGCTGAATGGGGATTCAATCTCATTGGAACTAATCCCGGGACTATTGAAGAGATTGATCCATACACATCAAAACCTACAATAATAATTTGCAATAAAGCTGATATACCCGGAGCACTGGATGAATTTGGAATCATGGAGGACAAATATAGCTCCAGATATCCAGTAATAATGTTCAGTGCCGAAGAAAATGTAGGTGGAGATGAATTAGGTACGGAAATATTCCAAGCTCTAAACATCATGAGGGTCTACCCGAAATCACCCAGGGAACGATTACAGGATTTCAGGAAACAGGATCCAATAGTCCTATCAGTGGGTAGCACCGTTGGAGAAGCAGCCCATGAAGTGCACAAAGATTTAAGTCGAAGTTTGAAGTTTGCTATTCTCTGGGGAGACTCAGGAAAATTCGAAGGTCAGAGAGTAGGCAGAAATCATGAGTTACGTGACGGCGATGTTATAGAAATCCACTCCTGAATTATAAAAATATCAATACTCTCCCAGAGCAGCCGAGACTTTTCCTGGCGACATTGGTAATTCCTCCATCCGCACCCCAACTGCATCATTTATAGCATTCGCAATTGCAGCCATTGGTGGCACTAAACAGGCTTCACCGACCCCCCGAAGTCCGAATGGATGACCAGGATTTGTCACCTCAACTAAAACCGTATCTATCATGGGGAGATCAAGAGAAACTGGCATTCGATAATCCAAAAATGAGCTATTCAACATTTTCCCTGATTCGTCAAAAACGTATTCTTCGTTAAGAGCCCATCCTATGCCCTGAACAGCCCCACCCTGCATCTGACCTTCAACATAGCTCGGATGAATAGCCTTGCCAACATCTTGAATTGAAGTGTAGCGAAGCACGTCAACCTTTCCGGTTTTCTTATCAACTTGAACATCAACGAGGTGTACGGCAAAGGCATTCCCAACACCCCCAGGATTAACCGTAGCCCTTCCTACGATCGGGCCACCGGTAGAGTTGAGTATAGAAGATAGTTCCTGAAAGCTAATATTTAATGCTGAATCACTTTTATGAATGATACTCGAACCCTCATATTCAACATCTTCAGCATCTACATCCCAAATTTTTGCAGCTCTCTGACACATTTGGTCGCGTATATCATAGGCAGCCTCAACACAAGCGGTGCCTGTTTTGAAAGTGACTCCGCTCCCACCAGCACCTGAACTATATCCAATTGAATCAGTATCCCCTATCGAAGGCTGAATATCTTCTGACTCAAGGCCCAGAACATCTGCAACTTGCATCGCCATAGCCGCCCGGCTACCCCCAACATCTGGAGATCCTTCAACCAATGAAACCGTCCCGTCTGCATTTACACTCGCGACGGCACTCGCCGGGCCACTGCCATTAAACCAAGCTCCCGCAGCTATTCCCCTTCCAATATTTTCCCCTTCTTTAGGGGCGGAGTAATGCGGATGGTTTTTTGCCGCTTCCAAAGTTTCAACGAGCCCAATACGCCTGTAAATTGGTCCATTCGCGGGCTGCCGCGTCCCTTCTTTGGCAGCGTTATTTAACCTGAATTCAACTGGATCTATTCCAAGTTTTTCAGCCAATTCATCAACCACTGTTTCCATAGCAAAAGCAGCTGCGGGTGAGCCTGGGGCCCTATAAGCGGATGATTTCTGAACATTTGTTAGCACATCCAGACCCTCCACTAAAGCGTTAGGAATAACATAAGGACCAAGCATGGTTCTGCTTCCCCCCGCAACAGGAGAGCCAGGAAAAGCTCCTGCTTCAAAAGTAAGCTTCGCCTTTACAGCTGTTAACTTGCCTTCCGGGGATGAACTAATTTTTATCTCTATATTGGTACCTGAAGTGGGGCCAGTCCCTTCGAATACATCCGCCCTGCTCATGGTTATCTTCACAGGTGCACCAGATTTCTTCGAAAGCACTGCAGCAACAGGCTCCAGATACACTCCACCTTGACCCTTACCCCCGAACCCTCCACCTATTTCCAGTGGTATAACTTTCACATCGCCAACGGGTATATCTAAAATAGCCGAGATATGGTCTCTGAATGCAAAAAGCTGCTGAGTACTACACCATACCGTCAGTTTCCCATCTTTGTTCCAAAAGGCTGTAGTCGCTTGGGGCTCTATGTAGCCCTGATGTACTGCCTTGGTTTTAAAAGATCTTTCCACAATGACTGCATCACTTTCACTGAAAGCAGTCTCTACATCACCTTCCTCTGACAATATTTTCAAAGCCAAGTTGCTAGGAGCAAGTGTTTCGTCCTCTCCCCATCCTCCAACACGAAATAATGCAGTGGATTGCGTCAAAAGTCGGTCATGAAGAACTGGGGCATCATCAGCTAGAGCATCAGCAGCATTAAGTACAGCTGGAAGGATTTCATAATCCACCGTTATAAGTGATAAAGCTTCTTCTGCAACATGCTGATTTATAGCAGCGACGGCCGCCACCGCATGTCCCCTATATAGAGCTTTTTCCCTTGCGAGAACATTTCTGCTATAAAAACCGTAATTGACTGCCGCTCCTTCCTCAAGATCGGCAATCTCAGCGGACACCTCCGGAAGGTCTACAGAGGTTACTACCGATTTAACTCCCGGATGAGATTTGGCGCGCGATGTATCAATGGACTTAATACGTGCGTGAGGGTGGGGGCTACGAAGTATTTTACCGTGTAGGTAGCCTGTAGGATGGGAATCAGCACTGTACCGTGCCCGCCCGGTAACTTTATCGGCCCCGTCATGTCTGACGGGTC
>CAJWWP010000034.1:0-16627 GCA_913048525.1 uncultured Chloroflexota bacterium | reverse complement strand
TTCAAAAATTTATTCGAGTATAGTGATCCAATTTTAATACCGACTTGTCGGTAGTTGGGCCTGGTGTCTACCAGGCCCAACTACCGAATTAAACCTTCACTCATCCTGGGTGGTCGTGCAAGCGCAAAGCATAAACAGGACAGGGTTAGGAAGATTAGAATTATTTGAAAAGCTAGGTCATAGGCTCCGGTCCTGTCATAAACAGCACCAGCTAATAATGGCCCCACCACACCAGGTATTATTACGCCCTGCCTTATAAATCCACTTATTGAGCCGAAATTTTTTAATCCAAACATTTCTGTAACAGCCAAAGGTCCAAGGGTTCCAATACCTCCCATACCTAAACCAAACACCGCCAGCGACAGAAATAGTGGGATAAAATTTGTCCCGGAAAGAAATAAGAATGACCCTATACCTGCAATCTGAATCCCAATGACCAACGTATATGCCCATCTTGCAGTCGTAATTTCACTTAACCTGCCAAAAATTATTTTGGAAGTTATCCCAAAAAAAGCTAACACAGATAGAGATACCCCTATTTGAGTAGCACTAAGACCTACATCCGCGAGATGAGCCGCTAACTGGGTGACAAGCGTGGTCCTGACAAACTGTTGGAGAGTCATACCTGAACTGATCAGCCAGAAGGCCCGCGTACGTAATGCTTCCCCTACAGATAGTCCTGTAATAGCCTTTCCAATCGCCTGTGAGGTTATGCCCGACGGAGTCCACCGTTTTCCAATTTCCCTCTGTACCTCATAAGGCTTATCCTTTACAAACACATAGGCAATAACAGACAGAACGACTAACATAACACCCGTTGCAAAAAATGCCGTTCTCCATCCCCCAGTAGAGATGATTAATGTAAGAATAGGTATAGCAACCAATCCACCGAAGTTATTGCCTGCTGTGACAAAACCCATCATCCGCCCCCTGGTAGAAGGGAACCACAATCCAACCAATCTGCCTGCGGGAAGCATGGCAGCACCTGGTCCTCCCAAAAATATCAGGGTAGAAAAAACATAGAACTGCCATAGATCAGTCATAGCTGATCTCAAAAAAAATCCCAGCGCGATTACTACCAGAGAAATTGCCATTACATATCTAGACCCAAACATATCCACCGTTCTCCCTACCAGCGGAGAACAAATATGAACAACTATGCCAAGCATTAGGGCAAAGTTTATTTGTGTCCTGGACCAATCAAATTCTCTCTCCAGTGGAACTATGAACAGGCCAAATCCGAACTGTGCAAACCCAATAGATCCACCCACTGCAAGAAAAGAAACAATTGCAATTATCCAGCCATGATAAATGCCTGTGCTACTTTTTACAGGCGGGTCACCACCAATAGTTTTTCTTTCGCTCAAGAGATATTTCTTTCAGAGACTGACGATGCACTACGAAACAATCATGAAATACTAACGCTAAACATGTTCGTACAAAATAAAAGCATTTTCCTTTAAAGAGTTCCTGCACACCAATCGTGGGCTTTCAACCATGTAAAAAAGAATACGAATCGTTGACATAACGTATTTTCTAATCAAAGTCTCCACCAGCGGGCAAAGGTGACCCCGGGATGTTTAATTGAACCCGGCCCAACGTATTCCAGGTGGTAAAAAACAAGGTTTTCCAATCATCTCCACCAAAGGCAACATTTGTTGTAGTCGGTTCTCCGTGCGAAATTGTACCAACATGGTCCCCTGCCGGATTAATAACCCAAATGCCTCCCGAACCACCACAATACAAGTTCCCCTCGCTATCCACTTTCATACCATCAGGCACTCCCGGTTCATCTCCACTTAAATCGCAGAATAACCGGTCGGAAGCTAGTGCCAGAGTTCCATTGGGTAGTACATCAAAAGCCCTGATGTGTTGCCTGCGGGTATCATTTATATACAAAATGCTTTCATCCGGTGAAAAAGCTAGTCCGTTAGGGGTCACGAAGTCACGGACAAGAAGAGTTATAGTGCCCAGGTCCTGGGAAACCAAATAGACTCCCGAGTATTCCATATCCAATTCCGGGGCCGGGGCTCCTGGATCTGTGAAATACAAGCAACCGTCGGATTTCACCACAATATCGTTAGGTCTATTAAGGCGAGTACCCCTAAAACTCGCTGCAACAACGGTAATTTCTCCGTCTTTGTCTTGCCTTGTCACGCGCCGAGGACCATGTTCGCAAGCCAGAATCCTTCCCTTGAGATCAAGTGTCAGACCATTCGCATATCCAGTGGGTTCTTGAAATATTGTTACTCCATCATCATTAGTCCACTTCATTCTACGATTGTTGTGTATGTCACTGAATAAAAGATAAGAACCGTCTTTTACCCACACAGGCCCCTCCGCAGGTCCTATAGCCCCACCGTACCCGTTGCCTAATTCTTCAATATCCTGATTGACATCAGCTATTCTTGAAAAGTCCTCCGACAATGGAATAATTTGCATGGTTTCCTCCTCATCATTTGCTAACTTGGCATATTATCGAGAATATATGCAAGAATTTTCGGCGTTCACCAGTTACAAGTTATTGTAACTGTATGAATATCTGATAGTTGTTAGGAATCAAAACTTAACAAATGGGACCAGAAAAGAGTGCCCCTATTATCGATATTTGGAGGAGGGATGGGAAACTTGATATGAAATACGACACTATTATTGTGGGCGCGGGGTCTGCTGGCTCTGTGCTTGCTTCCAGACTGACAGAAGATCCAACTAGATCAGTAATACTGCTGGAAGCGGGCCCCGACTACCCAAACAGAAGCAACCTCCCTGACCAAATCAAATATGGTGTAAGAGCATGGTACGAATCTTTTGATCCATACTCCCATACCTGGGGATACGAAGCTAATGCCCGCCCAGATAGAAAGGAAACATTTCTTTTACCTAGAGGAAAAGTCACAGGGGGTTCGAGCGCCATAAACGGTCAAGTCTGGTTCAGAGGTATCCCAGAAGATTTCGACGAATGGGAATCAGCTGGCAATAGAGGGTGGGGGTACACCGATGTACTAGAACACTTTCGCAAGTCTGAGACGGATCTCGATTTCGCAGGTGATGACTTCCATGGTTCTGAAGGTCCCATTCCAGTCAAAAGGTATGGAGAAGAGGAATTACTCCCTAGTCCAAAAGCTTTCATAGAAGCATGTGTAGCGGCAGGTTATCCAAGGACAGAAGATATGAACCATCCCGATTCGACAGGGGTGGGCTTCTACCCATTCAATCGAATAGATGGGGTTCGAATGAGCACTGCCCTTACATACCTTGAAAGGGCTAGAAATCGGTTGAATTTCACTCTGAGGTCGGACGTATTTGTCCATAGGATCTTGATAGATGGAACGAGAGCTGTGGGGATTGAAGCATCCTCTGGTGGTGAGCTGTTCCAGGTACTGTCAGACCAGGTTATATTAAGTGGTGGCGCTATAAACTCGCCTCAATTGTTGATGTTAAGTGGTATCGGGCCATCAAATCATCTTTCTGATCAAAGCATAGAAACAAAAATAGATCTACCTGGAGTAGGACAGAATTTAAGAGATCATGCCGCAGTGTTTATGCAATATGAAAGCAGTGCACAGCATCCCGAGATGATACCAGCTCTGCAAGTTGGCATGAGATACACAACTCCTGGATCCAAATACAGAAACGACATGCAGATGAGACCTATCCAGTTGAGGTCGGAACATATACCGACGGACTATGAAATAACTGAAGGCAAAATACCAACCGGATTTAGCATCGCCCTGCAAAAGGCACTGTCAAAAGGGGAAATCAAACTGACATCTTCCAACCCTTTACAGCAACCTATTCTAAATTACTGTTACCTAACTCATCCGTACGATCTTGAACGAATGCGAGGTGCGGTTAGACTATGTTCTGAAATTTCTGCCAGACCTGAATATGAACCAGCGATGATGTCAAGGATGTCTCCCTCTGATGAAATACTGGAGAATGATGAAAAACTTGACGATTGGCTAAAGGATAATGTGCTAACACAACACCACTCCTCTGGAACATGCAAAATGGGACCGAATTCAGACGGCATGGCTGTAGTAGATGCTAAATGCAATGTACACGGCTCCGAAAACCTCATGGTAGTTGATGCATCTGTAATGCCGGATGTCGTGAGGTCAAACACTAACGCCACTACAATCATGATAGCTGAAAAGATATCCTCTGAATTGAATCGAAACTGAGGCCATGGAGCTTCTCTCTAGAGATAAATGCTAACTCAGAATAGAAGAAAGAATGAGAAATTCCTTATGCTGCCGAAATCACCATTAAAGACACGGGAATCGTTGGAATTGGATACAGCGACGATTCAGAGATAGTTCCCATCCAGCACCGTGGTCCAAAAAGTTTCGGGAAGGTGCTCTTGCCTGGGGTGATCAACTGCCACACCCTCTTCTTGGAGACAGAAGAATATTGGAGGACTCTGGATTTCCCCACCACAAAGTGAGGATTTCTGAGTCCAACCGCACATAAGATATTCACCTTCATGGCTTCTATTGAGGCGATTAAGAATGGTCTCCGGACAAAGTCAATTAACCAAAGTCAAAAATGTATTAGGTGTACGCTGACTGAAAGTGTTTAACCAGTAGTTCAATCTAGTGCTACCATCTAACCAAAACTGAAAGCAACCTAGTTGTAATGGAAAGGGAGGTTGAAAGTGGTTCTAACCGATGAAGGGGAACAATTACGGCGAAAATCCCTGGAATTTCTGTGGATGCAAAATCGTGACTGGGTATCGATGGCTGAAGAAGGTGATCCCCTAATCATTAAAGGGGGAAAAGGTCTAAGGGTCACAGATTCTCAAGGAAATTCCTGGATCGACGTTAATGGAGGTTATAACTCTGTCAATATCGGATATGGAAGAACAGAAATTGCCTCTGCCGCCTATGATCAGATGGTACGGATGCCATATTTCCCTCAAGGTACAACCACCGTGCCGACTATACAGCTAGCAAAGAAACTAGCAGAAATAACACCGGGTGACTTGTCACGCACTTTTCCGGTGAGCGGAGGATCCGAGGCAAATGAAACAGCCTTGAAGATCGCGAGAGCATATCATCGCCGAAGAAACGACGACAAACGTTATAAAGTAGTCAGTAGAAAAGGTTCTTATCACGGAACGACCGGAGGTGTTTTATGGCTCGGTAGTAACCCTGCGAGCCCACGTGGTGACTTCGAACCAGAATATCCTGGCATGCTATACGGGCCTCAGCCCAACTCCTACAGGTGTGAACTCGGAGGTACCACACCCTCTGAATGCGCATACAGGTGTGCGAAGGCTATAGAACAACTAATCCTCGACAATGATCCCGATACAATTGCTGCTCTAATCGCAGAACCTATTGCAGTACCACTTGGTTCTCCAGTCCCTGGTGAAGAATATTGGCCGATGTTAAGGGACATATGTGATCGTTACGGCATTGTGTTGATTGCGGACGAGGTTATCTGTGGGTTCGGACGAACCGGAAAAATGTTTGCCAGCGAACACTGGGGAGTCGTACCGGACATTATGACTGTAGCCAAGGGAATTATTAGCAGTTATCTCCCCTTAGCCGCCACTGTGGTATCAGAGAGGATCGCAAGCCAGTTCGCAGGGGAAGAGAATTATTTAAGACATGTTTTCACTTCCAGTGGACATCCCGTGTCTGCGGCGGCCGCTCTAAAAAACATAGAAATCATCGAAAAAGAAAATTTAGTCGACAATGCTGCAAGAGTTGGCGAGTATTTTAAGAACCAACTGATGGAATTAAAAGAAAACCACAAAATAATTGGGGACGTGCGGGGGCTCGGTTTACTCCTTTCCATCGAATTGGTTAGTGACCGACGGACAAAAATGGGATTCCCCAAAGAATTAAAAGTCGCAGAACGTCTTAACCAAAAATTTCGAGAGAACGGATTAATTTTCAGGGTAGGCAGCGAGATTTTGAACATAGGACCACCTTTGTGCATAACAACGTCAGAAGTTGATGAAATCGTATCTGTTCTCGACAGGAGTTTAGGTGAATTATCGACGGAGGTTCACCTCAAGTGAATTTTGCAATCCCAAGAATTAGTGATAACAAATTTAGGTGGAACAGATGGTAGAAGTACCAAAACTAGCAGAAGAGATTAGCGAATTAAGACACTCAGCCCTTAACCACTTATGGATGCATAACAGAGACTGGGTCAAAACAGGTGAGGCTGGTGGACCAGACATAGTGGTGGATGGGAATGGCATAAATGTAACTGATATTGACGGAAAAACTTGGATAGATGTTAACGGTGGTTACAGTTCCGTAAACTCAGGTTATGGAAGGAATGAAATAGCCGACGCCGCCAGAGCTCAGATGGAGCAAATACAATATTTTCCGCAAGGCACAACCACTGCGCCGCTCGTCAAACTCGCTGAGAAGATCGCATCACTGTCACCTGGAGATCTCCAACGTTCCTGGCCCGTGAGCGGAGGATCTGAGGCAAACGAAACTGCCTTGAAAATAGCAAAGTCTTACCATAAGCGCCTAGGTAATAATGGAAGATACAAAATAATCAGCAGAAAAGGTTCCTATCACGGCGCAACCGGTGGAGTAATGTGGTTGGGAGGTGGCGGTTCCTCCCGGTCAGACTACGAACCCACAGTACCAGGAATGGTCTACGCTCCTCAGCCTAACCGATATAGATGTGAATTCGACGGTCAAACAGATGAGGAATGCGCAATTCTATGTGCTGAGGCAGTTGAGAGCTTGATACTTTTTCATGGACCCGAGACCATCGCAGCATTTATTGCAGAGCCAGTCTCTGCCTCATCACTTGCGGCCGTTCCCGGAAATCCATACTGGCCTATGATCAGAGACATATGCGACAAGTACGGAATCTTATTAATAGCCGACGAAGTAATCACTGGTTTTGGTCGAACTGGAAAAATGTTTGCTCTTGAACATTGGGGGATTGTGCCAGACATAATGACGGTGGCCAAAGGAATTACCAGCAGTTATTTGCCTCTCGCGGCGACGGTTAGCACGAACCGAATTTCTGATGTTTTCGCGGGTGAACAGAATTTGTTTCGTCAGGCTCTGACTTTTGGCGGGCATCCCGTTTGCGCCGCTTCGGCACTAGCTAACATAGAGATAATTGAATCAGAAAAACTGGTCAACAACTCAGCCAGCACAGGTCTTTATTTACTGAACAAACTAAAGGAGCTCCGCGAGAAGCATCCTATAATAGGCGACGTTAGAGGATTGGGACTTCTACTAGGACTAGAACTTGTTAAGAACCGAGACACCAAGGAAAATTTTACCCCTGAGTCGGGTATGTCCAATAGACTAAATCAAGAATTCCGCTCCAATGGACTAATCCTATTTGCCACCGACAAGGGAGTTTCCCTCAGTCCACCCCTTTGCATAAATCCAAGTGAAGTTGACGTTATTATTGAGGGAATACACAAATCACTTAGCAACGTGGAAAAAGAATTTTCCATAGTGTGAATACTTCAGATCAAATATGTACAGGCTGAATCCATGCTTTAAAGCCATTGGAGTCTGAGATTGTTGCTCTCACATAGCCTTTTTCGCCTTGGAAAATATATTCAGAGTTACTGCCGAAACATTTGTCTAAAACCTTCCCGCCCTCTCCCACAAATGTAGTTTCATATTCAACAAAAGGAATCCTCTCAATTTCTATTGCGATTCCATTTTTATCAGCGGTAATTTCATTTAAAACTACCCCTGTCGAAGAGTAAAAATCGCCACTTCTTAATGAATCGATGATCCCATCAGAGGTTAGGTGGCTGGCCCTAACATTCAGCCAGCCCCTCCCAGGATTTGAGTGATTGGGAGTAAATTCATGATAGTTATGCGCATCATCCGTTGCTGCAGCAAATATCTTTTGCCCACTAGTCAAAACTGCATCCCAGATTTGCTCAGCAGAAGGTTTGTTTCCAGTGCCAAAGGTATTAGTCATTGGGTGCCCATTAAAGACTTCCAGCATATTAGCGCCGGTTGAAGAGCTGATAATTTCTGGAGTCAACGCCCATTTATAATTTGGATGATTAATAGAAACTAACCCACCTGCATCCAAAATCCGGTCAATGTTAGTTTGCAAACTTTCAAGTACTGTTTTGCAATCAGCTGGTTCAACTAGCCGATTAATTCCAATTCCATTGATATGTAAAGGAATTGAGTCGACCCCAATTGAACTCGTGACCTCTTCACCTGGAATCAAAATTAAGTCACTATCGTCTTTTGCTTGATAATCAAACAGGGTCAGGTGATTATGATCACTCAAAACTAAGAAATCATACCCATGACTTTGATACCAATCTACTGCGGTTCTTGGATCAGCATCGCCATCAGACATAGTAGTATGGCAATGGATATTCCCTTTAAACCAACTAGAGTCAGACATACAATTCACCTCCCATCTCAAATAGTATCTATTATCTTCAGATGCTCTTATTCGGCAAGAACCTGCCCATATAGATTAAACTTCATAATTGTGAAAGACCAACCGAGACCTATACCGAATAATACTTCCGTTGACAATGCAGGTATATCAGCATGGAACCCGTTTAACCCATCACACGGATGGTGGGCGGTTGCAGTTTGTTTCGCCATATCAACAACCCTGGTCGGATTTAGCACTTATACATTCGCATTATTTGGGGACGAAATGGCAGCTGAATTCGGTTGGACGCGTACCCAGATAAACGCTTCGCTATCCTTTCTAGCTGTAGGCCAAATCCTAGGCCCCTTCCTAGGTAGGGTGATTGATCTCAGAGGTCCTAGAGTCATAGTCGCGGTATGTGTGGGACTTACAGCCTCAAGTTACCTAGTAAGACCAATGATGACAGAATTATGGCATTGGTACGCTCTCAGCTTTATTCAATATGCTGGATTTTCTGCAACGATGACTCCTGTAGGAAGAATCGTGAGTTTGTGGTTCCCAAAGGCCAGGGGCAGGGTTATGGGAGTAGCTATGATGGGAAACAATTTCGGTGGAGTAGTCTTGCCCGGAATTGTTGGGGCAGTCATTGCATACGGAGGATGGCAAACTGGCTATTATCTTCAGGGATTACTAACCTCCTTCATTGCCATCACCGTTCTAGTAGCGCTTAGAGAACCCAAGATAGAACCAATATTGCAAGGCAAGGATAGTAATGAATTTAAAGGCCCCATCTCTGCCAGAGAAAACCTACCCGGAATGGAAATGTCCCAAGCTATTCGGTCCAAAAACCTTTATATGCTTCTTTATATACTTCTCGTAGGTGCTACACCTTTCGCATCCCTACTACCGCAACTGATATCTCATTACGTTAATGAAGGTATAAGCTCAACAGCAGCAGCAACAGCAATGAGTATTTTGGCCTTAGGCGGGATGGGAGGAAAGGTGGTTTTTGGCATTCTAGGAGAAAAAATAACTGCAAAAAACGCAATGATCGTATCTTTCGTAGGCCTAAGTTTTGCTCTCCTGCTTGCAGCAAATCCTTCAATACCCGGCATTATCTGGTTCTGTTCTCCCTTATGGGGCCTCTGTATGGGAGCCTTCGGAACACTCACAAACATGATTGTGCAAGATTATTTCGGATTAAAAAGTTTCGCCAGCATCATGGGTGTCGCCGGCTATGGTACAGCTATATCATTTGGTATAGGACCAATACTGTCCGGATTGTCATACGATCATCTCGATAGCTACAGACCTATGTTTTATGGCACCATTGTGGTTATGGCAATCGGAATATTCGCTTTGAAAGCTATGGGAACCCCAGAAAAAAATTATATGTCTGGGGAATAATTAAATACCTTTTGGTTTTGTAAATAAACAACATCAACAACAGGTGACCTAGAGGAGTGTCTGATGGCCGTAGTCAACGCCGAGATAATCAGTAGAACACCTTTTGCAAATGGGATTGCCTCGGGGGAATTTGGTCCCTATGAGCGAATCGATGGAACGATTAATTTCGAGGTTGAACCGGGCAACCCTTCCAACTCTGCCATTATGGACCTTAAACATTCTCCTGTTAACGATTCAGGAAAAGTAACTTTCACTTCCGATTTTGTTCTTTTACAACCCAGCACAATGGAACCTACACGACTTCTAGTCGATGTAGTGAACCGGGGAAGAAAGAGAGCCATACCCGACTTTAATATGGTCTCACCTACTCTGGTTCCATCACATGAAATAGATCCTGGAGATGGATTTCTCTTTAACAACGGATACGCCGTGGTCTCAGTGGGATGGCAATACGATGTATATCGAAGCTCTTCTTTAATGGGAATGGACCCTCCCGCTGTAAAAGTTAACGGAAACGTTACTGAGGGCATCAACTTAGTTGAGATAAGGCCAAATCAGGAACAAAAATGTTATCTGCTGGCCAACAGAATCCATAAACCATATCCTTCCGCATCTGCTGATAACAAAAATGCACGAATTCTTGTTAAAGAATGGGAGGACGGCCCCGAAACTGAAATACCTCCATCAGAATGGTCCTTCGCAAAGGAAACTGAAACTGGACCTGTGCCGGACGTGGAACATATTTACATGGATTCGGGATTCCAACCAGGAAAGATTTACCATGTGATATATCAAGCAACCAACCCTGTCGTTTCTGGGGCAACACTAATGTCTGTGAGAGATGTTGGTTCGTGGATCAAATACGGCGGACCTCATTGCCCGGTCAAATCAACTGTCGAACACGCCTACGCCTATGGCATATCCCAGACCGGCCGTCTGCTAAGACACTACCTCTACACAGGCATGAATCTGGATGAAAAAGGCAGACAGGTATATGACGGTATACTTGCCCATGTTGCAGGTGGAAGAAGAGGCGACTTCAATCATAGATTCGCTCAGCCGTCCCAACAATCTTCCCCTGGCTTCGGGCATCTATTCCCTTTTACCGACGTACCGTCAACCGATCCTTTTGGCAGAGGCACCGAAGGACTACAGGACAGACAGTTGAAGATTGGCGGCGTACCAAAGGTAGTGTATACAAATACCTCAGCTGAATACTGGCGCGGTGACGCCTCCCTTTCACATACGGACCCAAGTGGCAGCAGTGATATAAACTTCCCCGAAAACACGAGAAGCTACTTTTTTTCAGGAACGCAACACGTGCCAAGTAGGCTACCTCAGAAAAAAACCCCAGGGCCCGATGGTTCACTCGGCTTATATGGATTCAATGTTGTGGACTTCCGCCCACTGCTCAGAGCAGCTCTTGCAAATTTAGTTTCGTGGGTTGAAAAGAGTACTCTCCCTCCTGAAACAAAGGTACCTCGCCTCGACCAGAGTACAGCTATAACTATGGAAAGAGCCTTGGAGAAATTCGAGCATTTGCAACACATTAAAACGCCAGATCCATCCCGTATGTGGAGAATAAGGGAAATAAACATAGGAACACAGGAAATCCACGGTATAACAACTTATCCGGTGGAGGAACGACAGGAATACCCTAAATTCGTGTCAGACGTTGATAGTGACGGCAATGAAATAGCTGGAATCAGAATGCCTGATATCTCGGTACCCATTGGAACGCATACCGGATGGAATCTAAGGTCACCCGAAACTGGCTCTCCTGAGCAAATAATTTCAATGGTTGGATTTACCGATTACTTCCCACCAGATAAACCGTCCAGTTTATCTACGAAAGATCCAAGAAAATCAATTAATGAACGATACAATTCCAGATCGGGTTACATAAATGCATGCCGACATGCAGCCAAAAAACTTGTAGAAGAAAGATACTTGCTCGAAGATGATATTGAATTGGTTGTGGCCAACTGTGGACTCAGGTATGACGAGGCCGTTTCAAAATAAGCCAGCCAAAAAATTATACTCCCAATGAGTTTCTCTGCCTGGCATAAGCACAATTTTCGCAAGCAATATTGGATTCCGGAACGTAAAGGTCATTCATCAAAGAATACATCTCCAAGATCATTGACTCGATACCAGAATAATCCAGCTGATAGGAAATAATTGCTTCTTCAAAATTCATCTTTCCATAAAAGCCATCTTCATCTCTATTCGCATTACAAACAAAAAAGTATCCATTGGGATAGACATCAAAACCCATATTTTCTAGTAGATAGGCATAAACATTAAGTTGTACTTTATAGGATTCATGGTAAACATCAGAAAGATAAGTCCGTTGGTTTAATTCCCTTCTGTTTGCCTGAGATTTGTAGTCAACTACTATCACCTGTTTAGTCTTGGTGTGATACCAAACATCATCCACTCCACCGTGCAATATCAAATTTGTTCCCGGGACCTGATACTCAAGTCCATGATGAAGGGAATCTCTCCATTTTTCGATATCTGGGTGTTTAAATGGAACTACGTCTTCAAGACCGAATTTTGAAAATGACCTGTGCGGAATTTGCCGTTCCCGGCAAAAATCAAATTCCTTTTTGAGCAACAAATCCGTCGTTTCGTTAAGAGTCCAGCCTGGGGTGGACGGCGATATTAACCCTTTGACTCTGTCAAGATAAAAACACCTTTTACAGGTTATAAAATCATTAAACTTGCTTCTGCTTATACGAAAATAAGTTGATTGATCAGGGGAATAGATGGAATTTTTTCTCGTTCGGAGTCCCGTAGCATTTGTTAGTTCTCTTTTTGAGTTTCTCTTTAAGTTAATCATCTTCAACCGTCCTTTGTTTAACATCAGTTACGGGTCACATGTACGTATATCTGACCGATTAACTTCTATCTCACCTGAAATGAATTAACTGTTAGACCAGAACTACCTCTGCAATACCTTCCAACTCATCAAAAATTTCCGATGCAGTCAGAGAGGTAACTCTTACCAAAACTCTGTCTACTTCAACATCTTCAAACATATCAACTGTATCTTTATCACATGGCAAACTATGTATTGTTATCTGAATCTCGTCCGCATTTCGCTCTTCATCTTCGCAAAGTTCTGAGAGAGTCACTTTCGCCTTTTTAATATCTTCTGGATTTACACCAATAGGTATCCAACCATCTCCCCATCTAGCAACTCGTTTCAAAACATTACCGGCATTTCCACCAAGAAGTACCGGCGGATGAGGCTTTTGGAACGGCTTCGGATTACAAATCACAGGCGGGAAATCAACATATTTGCCATGAAATTCGGCTTCCTCCTTGGTCCAGATCTCTTTCATAGCAGACACATATTCTTCCGCCTGAGTCCACCTGTGATCAAAGTCCGCTCCCATTATTTCTGCTTCCTCTCTAAACCAACCAGTTCCGATCCCGTACAAAAACCTGCCGCCAGAATAAAAGTCCAGTGTCGCAATGAGTTTTGCAAGGTCCAAAGGATTGTGTTCCGTCACCAAATTCACAGCTGTACCTAGCCCAATCTTGGTAGTAAAAGAGGATGCCCTTGTGAGGGCGATTATTGGATTAACGCCGAGGTACATCTGCTGCGGTATTGAACCATCGGCAGTCCCTGCATATTTTGAACTATGATTCACAGGCATCACTGGATGTTCAGGCAACCAAACAGAGTCAAAACCTAACTCTTCTATTTTTTTTGCAATAGCGCCAAAATCTCCCATAGATTCCGTTGCACTCATGCTAATCCCTATTTTCATTTATTCCTCCTTCGTTCGAGGTTTCAGCTGGGGTCCTCTTTCGATTGGAGACATTCAATAAGTAATTCGAGGGCCGCTATTGAGAATGAGATCATGTTCTCCTGTCTGTCATTACTACCGGTCTCTATAGTACGGGATCGAGAAACTGGTCCTGACACGGCTATACAAGAGTGCCCGGCATCGTCTCCATATCTGTTGCCAGTAGGACCTGTTGCGCCAGTTTCGGACAATCCCCAGGTAGACCCAAGAATTTCTTTCACTCTCCCCGCATTTAAGGACGCATAGGGTTCCGTAGCAGCTCGCATACCTTCCATATCATCATCAGTTACACCGAGGAATCCCTTCCCGGCATGTCTCGTATAAATCACAGAACCGCCGAGAAAATAGGAAGATGCCCCCGCAATTGCCAGAAGGTGAGCCGATATAAGGCCTCCAGATGAGGATTCGGCAATTCCTACTGTTTCACCCTTGTCACCAAGAATAGTTCCAGCTTTTTCAGCTAAGGACATTATTTCTGAATTCATAAAACACCTACTCCTTATAACCGCTACAACGATTCAAGCCGATTGTAATATATATGGGTAGAAAGTACTTAAGGAAGGAATTCATGAACATACGTTGGGCCATGCTAGTGGCGGTTTTTTCAATATCCCTGGCGCTGATTACGGGGGGAATCATAAAAGGAGCATATGAGCTTGTTCTGGCAGGAGTCGGACTAGGTATATTCCTATATGTGACACGGAACTACTTCAAGTAATAAATTGCTGCTTTGAAAACAGCATCCAATTTCGAGGAAACTCTACTTCATCTCCCCCGAGTTCTTCGAGATAATCTGGCTCTAACGTATTGATCAGGCCACAGATCGTCAACGTCATCTAACTCATCCCTCGCTTTTAATGGCCAGTAAGGATTACGTAAGAGCTCTCTTGCTAGAAGTATCACATCAGCATCTCCATTACGGAGAGTTTGTTCTGCCTGGGAAGCGTCAGTAATGAGTCCCACCGCACCAGTTGGAATATCTACTTCCCGCCTTATCCTGGAGGAAAATGGAACCTGGTACCCAGGAAACGGGTCCAGGTTTTGATCGGCAGCATTTCCGCCCGAGGAACAATCGATCAGATCCACTCCTTCCTCTTTGAGCCACCCAGATAACTCAACGGAGTCATCCATACTCCATCCATTGTCCATGTACTCAGTAGCCGATATTCTCACCATCAAAGGCATCCCATCCGGTATTACGGATCTCACAGAGGAGGTTACCTCCAGGGCAAATCGGCACCTGTTTTTTAACGATCCACCATACTTATCTTCACGCGTGTTTGAAAGAGGCGACATAAATTCACATGCCAGATATCCATGTGCCAGGTGAAGTTCGATCACCCTAAAACCCGATTCCACTGCCCGTTTAGCAGATAGAGCAAAGTCAGACACCACATTTTCTATATCTTCCAGGCTAAGCTGCGACGGCGTGATCCAGTCATCTTCAAACGGAATGGGACTGGGTCCAACAATATCCCAGCCACCGTTGTTAGACCTCAAAACCTCTCCTCCATTCCAGGGTTGTGTGTGTGAGGCTTTCCTGCCTGCGTGGGCCAGTTGAATCGAGGGTGTTGCTCCCTGAGAATCTATAAAATCCACAATGGGTTCGAATGCTGCAGCCTGATCTTCAGACCATAGTCCCAGGTCCTGGGGAGAAATACGCCCCTCAGGTGACACAGCTGATGCTTCAGCCATCACTAATCCCGCCCCGCCGACAGCTCTAGTTCCTAGATGCACCATATGCCAATCCGTTGGAACACCGTCTTGCTCGTTCGCAGAGTACTGACACATAGGAGCAACAAAAAGACGATTCCTGATCGTTTCGCCCCTCAAAGTTATTGGAGTAAATAAATGACTCATTATGACAAACTAATTCCTATCACTCATAAATATTTTTGGACCTGAAGTGTGCCTGCAGCCATCAGTCTACCCTTATCTCCTGAAAATCAACCTTCCCTTCCCTAACTAAGTTCCTAATCCTTCTCTGCCTGGTGGAAAGTTGACTTCCAGCGGACTTAAATTCAATCATAACTATCTTATCTTCCTCAAACTGGACACCATCAATAGGACTTCCTAAAAACCTAAATTGTTTGGAGTCGTAGGGGTACTCGGAAATAAAAGGCATAAACTGTTCCGTAATCTGTCCGTATCTTGTTGACTCACTTCTTCGTAAAGACACTTCCCGAGAACGTCCGCCTAAAGTCTTCTTGACCAGAAAGGTAAGTAAAAGAATGACAAATGCCTGAGCTATTACCAACCACCACATCAGTGGAACACTGTCTATAAAGCTCACAGTAACCCCCTTATCCTATATGGCATTAAAGATCATCTGAAAACTTATTATCAAGCAGATCAGTCGATTAGATTTGAAAGAACCTGTTCCAGGCTCTCCCCAAACTCCTTAATCTGCCAGTGTCTGATCTCAGGTTCTGAGAATTCATCTTCCAGGTTATCTGGCTGTCGAGATATTCTACCCAGACTGACAGTAGGCCAAAGCAAACTGGGGTCCAGCTCCAAACTCTCACCCTGCGATTTCCTCCACTCCTTTAAATCTCTGAGGAGCTGGTTCGCCTGTTCCCTTTCCTTGTTGGAAAGATGTGGACCACGCCTTCCCTGGTTTCTGGGCCTCTGTACAGGCTCATCGCCCTCGGCCTCATTAACAACCACCTTTATACGTTTCCGAGCATCGGAACGAGCCCAATGCCCGATCCCCTTGATCGCGGAGTAATCCTGGCCTGGATCACGTGCGATATCAACTAGAACCGAGTCGGAAACTACCTTAAAAGGCGGTCTATCTCTTCCTATCGCCTCATCTTCCCTCAAATCGTAAAGACGTCGTAGAATAGCAAGAGCACCCCCCGCAAGATCCCTACTCCCTTTAACGTTTAGGAACGCCGTTTGCTCATCTCTTGGCTCAAAGCGAACAGACTGTAACCGCCTACATTCCTCTTCGACCCAGTTCATTCTTCCTTTATCTATCAATTGTTTTGTGAGAACAGATCGGGCTTCTCCGAGATACCTAACATCATTGGCAGCGTAAA
>CAJWWP010000033.1:0-17461 GCA_913048525.1 uncultured Chloroflexota bacterium | reverse complement strand
AGGGCAGCAAGAATACCTATGACCGCGTGCATTCCAGTACCTGAATCTCCCACATTGGCTCCAAGCATCGCCGGAGGCCGATCATCGAACCCGGTACAACTCAGTGCCCCACTAGTGGCCTGCGCTACAGGTTCAAAACATTTGTAGTCAGAATAAGGTCCGTAGGATCCAAAACCCTTTACCGCAGCGTAAATTAGTCTAGGATTGATTTTCTTAAGATCCTCATACCCTAGACCAAGTCTATCCATCGCCCCTGGGCCGCGATTCTCCGCCATGATGTCCGCGTCCTTAATCAGCGTCTTGAACAATTCTTTCCCTTTAGGGTCTCGAAGATTAAGGGTTGTACTTTTCTTGTTATTGTTTAAAAGCAGAAAAAAATAACTGTCTAGATTTGGGTCGTCACGCCTCAGCCACCTTGCGCGATCCCCTATGCCGTCCGCCATCTCAACCTTGATTACCTCTGCACCTAGCCATGCAAGCATCTGGGTACAGGAAGGTCCGGCTTGATCGTGAGTCATATCTATTACTCTGATACCTTCAAGAGCTTTTCCCATTATTTTCCTCCTTCATTGATTGTCGTTCGAAAGAATGAGATTCTCGGCCTCGTGAAGCTTCTGTTAATTAAGCATATTCGAAACATAGAATTTCTTCGTAATTGTGGACGATAGTATCTTTTTTTCGAACCCATAACAGCCGTCGATAGGAAAAGAACCTAATACTGGGAGGAAATTTACCGGTTCAAGCAAAGGGTGATTTGATGGAGGCGACAGGCGGATTAGGGCCCCCGAATAGAACTTTCCTACCTCATCCCTTACTCAACTTGGCAATCTTGAAAGCTGGTCGACTATATCCATACCCACCCTTTCACTCCATGCTGCAAGCAACTGGTTGGTGACTGGGCCAGGCACGTCTGGGCCGATTTGTCGCCCATCAACATGCCCTACCGGCAGTATGCAGTAGGGGGTGCTGCACAGCAACGCTTCATCGGCATTGTAAACATCGTAAGGTTGTATGTTCCCTTCTTCCACTGGTATTCCCAGCGATTCAGCTATCTCCACAATCGTTAATCTTGAAACACCTTGCAATGTACTTTCTGTTCTCGGGACTATGAGTCTTCCGGCTTGGACAATAAAGAAGTTAGCCCCTATGCTTTCACTTACATTTCCCTCTAGGTCCAACAATAAAGGAATAGCGTTCGGGTCGAAGTCGGTTGCTTCCAATTCAGCCAGGACAAAATTTAGCCTACTGTAGTGTTTGACTTTGGGGTCAAGGCTTTGGGACGAATAACTTCTGGTTTTACTAATTACGACGTTGGCACCTTCCTTGTATGCAGGAGCCCAGCGAGGACTTCCTAGAGGATCAATAACTATCGCTATTGTAGGGTCACCTCCCCTTGGGCCAATGCCACCAGAAACGATCTGACTTATCATGTAATCGTCATGCCTCTGTTGTCGGAGATCCTCATTTCTAACGACAACTTCTAAGGTTTTGGCCTCCATTTCATCTATCGACATGTGAGGATCGATTCTCACGTATTTCAAAGACCTATAAAACCTTTCTAAGTGATCCCGCAATCTAAATACCTTCCCATCAAATGTCCTCGACGTGTCGAAAACAACATCTCCCAGCCTGAATCCTCTGTCTAGCAAGCTAACTTGTGCCCGATCCCGTTCGACAAATTCACCATTTAGCCAGATTTGGTATTCCACTAATTTATTCCTTATCGACATGTTTGATTGAATTCTCTGTAGCCCCTCGCCTTGCTTTTAGTATAGGTCCCAAGAGCATAATTCCTATAATCAAAGTAAGGCACAATATTACCGTCGACGCCTTCCTGGCTCAAGGCTTCACTAAAACACATTCGGGAAACCGTAGAGACTTAGTCTGAGCCACCAGAAACAGAATTTACCCTGCCTCAACGGCACCGCTTCCATGATTCCTTTGGATTCAAGAACCTAAAGCCTATCTTCATAGCCACGTTCAAAGAAGGTAGTACGATCTGCCTCGCGATCTTCAATAACGAGGTAGTAACCTTCTTTTAATGGTGTTTCAGACAGTGACTTTTCTCCATTGTAGGGGGGAATCCAATCGCCGTGAGCATTTATTAACGACTCCAGATGCTCTTCTGGAAATGGATCTATCCCATTACCAGTTAAGCCAGATGCTACCGAATTCCACGTATGTCCAGCCTCACAGGTTGAGCCATCTTCTCTAGTGTGGGCTTTAACATGTGGGCGAACTCCTTGATCTACTTCACCCCACTGATAAATAACATTTTCTCGCGGACAGTCACATCTCAGACGCTGTTGCGTATATATTTTCCACTGTGGACTCGGCCAGTCCCATCTCGCTGGGGCATACATTGGACCGCCTGGAGGAGGGCCTCCAAAACCCTGGATTATCTGACCATCCTTCGGCCCTTCAGGCGGCCATGACAATTTGTACAAATTCACATATACGATAAGGTCATCTGACGATTGGCTCATGCTTCCCCCTTACATTAACGGCATCAGCTGACTGAATAGCATTCCCAGTTGCTGCTCTGTGTAGTATGGCTCATTAAGGAAGCTTTGAGAAATAGTAGGACCCCTACATACACATATAAAGGTCACATTCCACTCCAACCGCTTCTCTTCTGCAGACATTTTGTCGACCCGGACTAATACTAGACAGGAAATGTGACACTGTAAGAAATTTGTGAAGGTACAATTAGTCACCAGATGGTAGGAGCCGATACGTAAGGACAGGTTGTATCTAGAATCCCTCTCTCGGCACCAACCCTCTTAACAACAGCATAACTTTGTCTATTACTTAAAACTGGAGTTTTTTTATGAGATTTGGCACATTTGTATTTCCTGTGTCACAAAAGCCCGCTAATGACTACAGAATAATCCATGAAACTCTTAGTGAAATCCAGCTTTGTGACAAATTAGGTTTTGACACAGCATGGCTATCTGAACATCATTTTGACGGAGCAACAGCTTATGTGGATCCGGTGGTTTTTGCTGCCTCAATCGCAGCCACTACTCGTAAAATTCGTATAGGATTCGCCGTTGTTGAAATGGCTCTTCATCATCCAGTGAGATTGGCGGCGCAAACCGCCCTGTTGGACAACCTTAGTAATGGGAGGCTTTTAGTAGGAACGGGAAAAGGATCTGCCTTTAACGAATACGAATATATAGGCTTTGGAGTTCCGATGGAAGACGCTGCAGAGAGTCTTCAAGAAGCTGAGAATCTTATTCTAGAGGCGTGGGAAGGCAATCCCGTTAATTTCACAGGAAAGTACTGGAATGTCGCTTTTCCGAGCCTTCGCCCGACTCCATATCAGACACCGCATCCGCCTCTAATAAGAGCATGCCTAAGTGAAGAATCAACCCGAGAAATGGCAAGAATTCGCAGACCTATATTAATAGGAGCCCAAGATAATGATTCAATTTCAAATAGAATCAACCTCTACCGTCAGGAATTAGAGTCTGCAAATTTATCCGAAGAGAAAATAGAAACGCTTCTCGATAAAATTTGGGTGTCGAAAAACGTATTCGTGGCAGATACATCTTCGGAAGCACTGGAAAGAGCCCAGCTAGGCTTGGACACAGAACAAAATCACTTTAGAAAAGCTAGGGATGATTTCAATCCTTCACACACTATTACTAAAAAATCCAACCCTAATGAGTTTCAATCCACTTTCATAGCTGGTAATACTGAGGATGTTTATGAGCAAATCTTAGAGCTAAAAGAAATTGGTGTTTCGAATCTAATGATGAAAATGAACACAGGTGAAATGGAACCGGAGATAGTTCGAAAGTCCATAAAATTATTCTCTGAGGACGTAATGTCTAGATTCTGAAAATATAAGATGTCTGTCAATCTACTTTATACGCAGAAAGAGAACCATTTTGGTGTAATTCACTTACAGGATATCTATGAAAAAAAATAAAATCGCAGTTATAGGGGCCGGTATAGTTGGGGCCTCGGTTGCTTTTCACCTGTCAACATATGGCAAAAATGTGACTGTCTTTGATAAAGGTCTCCCTGGATCAGGTGCAACAGGTCACTCCTTTGCCTGGATTAATGCATTTGGGAAACTTCCGCGACACTACTTTAATTTAAATCATCGTTCAATGGACCTTTGGGCAAGATTCAATGAAACCTTAGGAGTTGACGTCGGCTTAAAGTGGGGAGGAAACGTCACATATTATGCAGACCAACAAAAAGGACAAGAACTTCTCGATCAATGTGAACGCCTCCAATCTTGGGGATACCCTATCCAGACAATAACCCAAGAAGAATTGTCAGAGCTTGAACCCAATTTAAATATAGGTCCCTTTTATGCAGGCATACATACGCTCACTGAAGGTCATGTAATTCCGACCAGAGTAGCAGAGGCATGCATGGCGAAAGTCCAAGAGAATGGTGGAGATATTTATCTCGATACCTCAGTTGAATCTATTGTCGAAACAGCCGAAGAAGTCATTTTAAACACACAGAGAGAAGAATTTAAGTTCGATAAAGTTGTTATCGCAGCAGGAGTTGATTCAACTGATCTCGCAACAAGCCTAGGCATAAACCTCCCTCAGCGTGTAAGCCCTGGGGTTGTTACTCGCACGGCCCCTCTTCCACCAATTATGGAGACTCTTTCTACTATTTATCTTCCCCCAGGCCCAGGAGATGAGGGAGAAATACATATACGGCAAGCTACCGATGGGTCCTTAATGTGTGGAGCTGGAGATCAGGAAAACGAAAACGATGATGATTCGCAAGAATACGCAGATTCATTATTGAAACGAGCATCAAGATATTTTCGGAGCCTAGATGGTGTTCAAGCACAACGGGTGCCAGTAGGGCTAAGGCCAATGCCAGAAGACGGACTACCCGTTATTGGATTTCCAAATAAGTCAACCCGTATATACATCACTCTTATGCATAGCGGCGTTACTCTTGCCCCAATTGTTGGAGCCCTTGGGGCTCTAGAGATAGCAACAGAGTCCAGTGTTGATTCTTTGCAACCCTATCGGCCTACTCGATTCCACTAAAAAAACCAAAAACTAGTTACTGTGATGGTCAAGGTCTAGTTGGAAACTTACTTATTCTTACAACTATGTCTAGAATACGCCGTAGAGTTTAGTATCAAAAAAAACTTTTAACTCTCAAAGGAATATCGTTATGACTGTTTACGGCACTGGAAAGTATCAATTTAAAGTGGTGGAAAATTTCTTTAAACGGCCACGCGGTTGGCCTTTCGTGGAAGTTGCTGACGTCGCGGTAGATAGCCTAGACAATGTCTACGTATTTAACCGAGGACCCTATGCGGCAATAATGTGTTTTGACAAGCATGGCACATACATTAACGGATGGGGCAAAATCGGATTCGATTTTATTGTTCCTCATGGTCTAAGTATTGGACCTGACGACCATTTGTACACTAGCGATACTGGTGACCATACGGTGAGAAAATGGACCAAAGACGGGAAATTGATTCGAACGATCGGCCGTCCTTTAATCAACGCCCCTGAGCAAAGTGGCATACCTTTCAATCGTCCAACTCATTTGACTATAGCATCCAATGGAGATTTTTACGCCTCGGACGGATACGGTAACTCACATATACATTGCTTTGATCCAAATGGAGTCTTGAAATTTTCGTGGGGTGGAAATGGAAGTGGTCCTGGAGAGTTTGACACCATTCACAGTGTATACATTGACTACGAAGACGATGACAAGGTTTATGCAACGGACAGATATAACAACCGGATACAATTTTTTACTAAACACGGCGATTTTTTGGGAGAATGGAAAAATGTAAACCTCCCCAATGATGTAAGAAAAGGCCCTGATGGAAATTTCTATGTAGCAGAATTGGATCATCGAATAAGCATTCTGGACTCATCAGGTAATTTGCTTACACGATGGGGAGAAGAAGCCAAAGTAGATGATTCCGAAACCGGGTCCGGACTACCTGACTCAGCTAGCCGTAATCCTATGATCATCGGAAAAGTCAAACATGAACCCGGTGCCGGTCTTTTTGGAGCTCCCCACGGAATCGCAGTCGATTCTGAAGGAAGTTTCTATGTTTCTGAAGTTAGTGAAACTTTCCTCGGAATCGACAGAGGAGACAGAAGCGTCCAGAAATTTATAAGGGCCTAGAAACCTTCAACACTATCGAAAGTTGTTTTCCAGGATCCAATTTCAGCTCGCTCGAATCCCAAGTGATCTCGTAGAGTGGAACCCGTATATTCTTTTCTATAAACACCGCGTTTTTGAAGCTCCGGTACGACATATTTAACAAAATCCTCAAAAGCTCCAGGTTGATGAGTGGGCCCTACAACAAACCCATCACAGGCCCTCCCATGGAACCATTCTTCCATCTCATCGGCAATTTCTTTTGGCCCACCGACCATGGTATGGCCATCACTTAACAGGCCCCTTCTAGTAATTCTCATGAAATCCCTCGGTGTAGGGTTTTTTATCCCAGTGGAAATTACCCTGTCACGCATAGCTTGCATTCCTTGGAGACCTTCAATTTCATCATCAGTGAATTCTTCGTCCAAACCTTTTTGGGCAAAGTCAAAATTAAGTGCTTCCGATAATAGTAATAACTGATCCATATCGTTTGACAACAACTCATATGCCGCTCTTTTATCTTCTGCCTCAGATTTAGTTTCAGCAGCTATTGGATACATCAGAGAAGCTATCTTCATATGCTTAGGATCACGCCCTGCCGCCGCCGCCGCCGCCTTCAACGATGCATACTCAGTTTTACCAACTTCAAGATTACGATATCCAGCAAAAATCAACTCCCCCCACCGAGAGGCAAATTGCTTCCCACGGGGGCTACCTCCAGCTTGAATAACAACAGGATGTCCCTGAGGAGTCCGAGGCACGGTGAAGGGTCCTCGGGAGCTCAAATATTTACCCTTGTAATCAATTCGTCGAACTTTGTCTGGATGTGCGTATAAATTATTTGCTTTGTCTACCACTATCGCATCGTCATCCCATGAGTCCCAATGACCCAACACAGCTTCTAGAAATTCATCGGCTCTGTCATAACGCAAGTCATGATCCGTATGACTTTCGCGTCCCATATTCTTAGCTTCGTTATCATTAACTGATGTGACTACATTCCATGCAGCTCTACCCTTCGTCATCAAATCTAGAGTTTGAAACAATCTAGCAACATGAAAAGGTTCGTAATATGTTGTTGAATAGGTGGCCCCGAGACCAAGGTAGTTTGTCACGGCAGCCATAGTCATTAGACAGGTGACGGCATCTAGCTTCGTACAGCGTATCCCGTTTTTGACGGTTTCAGAGTGATCACCAGCATACATATCCGGCATTGCCAAGCGATCATCAAAAAAACCTATGTCAAATTTGCCTTCTTCAAGAACCCTAGCAATATGTTGATAGTAATCAGGAGAATAAGTATCTATACGAGCCTCTGGATGTCTCCATGATGAGGGTAGTGTCGTACAGTTTTGCGCTTGAAGAAACGCTACCAGTGACATTTGTCTCATAAATTCTTCTCCTTCGACATACTCATTTTCTACCTCATAGGATAACGAATGAACCGAATAAATTCCTCAGCATGACATTCTCCCACATCATCTGAGGGACATCTCCTCAAATAGAAGATAAAATAGATATCTTGACCCCTCACCAAAACACTGAGCGCTTCGAGGATCAAAAGCGATAAATACAACTCAATATATCAACAAGAATTCTTCAGACGACACCAAAAACCTTCAGATTCAGTTGATCTAATTTATTTAAGGGAGTCCTACAAATGAACTATGGCGTTTATAACCTAAATAATCCAGAATTATTAGACACTCCTACCATGCTTACTTACCCACATCTCGTCAATAAAAACATCGACGAAATCATCAAAATCTGTGGTAGCCCAAGCAATTTGGTGCCTCATGCGAAAACACACAAATCCCCCGACATCTTAAAAATGCAAATAGAACGTGGAATCCGATCATTCAAATGCGCCACTCTTAAAGAGGTCGAAATGGTTGCTTTAAATGGTGGTCTTGAGATAGTTATGGCCTATCCCTTAATTCATCCTATAAAACTAGCTCGTTTCACTCATCTAGTCGATAGCCACCCGGAAATAAAATTTAGTGCAATTGCCAGTACTTCTGAGCACCTTAAAGAATTGAACAGGGCAGTTAGTAATATAGGGAGAAAAGTCGGTGTCTACATGGATTTGGACAGTGGAATGAGAAGAACTGGGGTTCAGCCAGGTAGCGATGCAGTACATTTTTATACATCCATAGCAGACACAGAGTTTCTTACTCCTGTCGGGGTACATGTATTCGACGGTGAAACCACATATGTGACTTCCGCAGAAGAGCGAAAGTCCATGGCCTCGAATACTATTAAGGAAATGGAAAATATTTGGGTGAGATCAGAAAATGAGGGAATCCCAGTCACTGACAATCTAGCGGGAGGATCATGGTCTTTCTTTTACTATGCAAATCATCCAAGGATCCGTCCCACACCCGGTACTTGGATTTATTGGGACACACGTAATGCCGAGATGGATGAACTGCCGTTTGAGATAGCAAGTCTCATTCTAGGGCAAGTAGTGGATCGAGACCCGGAAAAGGATACTGTCACAGTAGACATAGGGTCTAAAGCTTGTTCCTCAGACCAGCCACTAGAACATAGATTTCGGATCATTGGCTACGACAAAGCAATCCTGGTTCTACAGAGCGAAGAGCATGGCGTGGTCAAGCTTAACGGAGAAAAAATGGAGGTCGGCGACTTCGTATTGGCTGCCCCCGGTCATGCATGCACTATGACTGTCAAGTTCCCATCCACAAATATAGTTGATCAACACGGAAACATACACGGACAATTTATTCATTCAGCACGGGACAGATAAATTTATTTCGCTGAATTTGCTGAAGTTTAATTTTGGGAACCTTTAGAAAATCCGAGTCAATGACTGAAAAGATAATCTCAACTGGTTTTATCCTCGCCTTCCTAACCATCATCGCCTGTAGTAGCGAGGAGGGTAATCTACTCCCCCTAAAACCTTCCGAGTCACGGCTTCCCACCAACGTATCATTAACCTCCGAACCCACATTAACCACAAATGTCTCTGAATCTATCGAATACGTTTCTACGAATACCCCCACATCAGTCACAACCTACCAACCGACAGTAAAAACAACCCCTGTTTCGACCAGAACTACCAACCAGACCCAAAAGTTCCCAGTTTCAGCCAATGATACAACTCCAGAAACAGCCTCCCCCACCCAGACACCAATTCCAATAGTAATTACGCCCACATTAAAAAAAGAAGTCGTGGAACCCAAATTGCCGAACCCCACACCAAGCCCGTTCAAAATAATTTCACAAATTTGTACCGATGAAAGTGGTCCAGTTTGTTCTGAACTGAGATTGGGTGACGATTATTTCACTACCACTAGTCCTCAGAAAGGCTACCTGTATGCATGCAATGCAAAAAATCCTAACGCACCAGGTTCCAACACTGACAGGCTTACCTGGGTTGATTTTACTATGAAAACTTGGAATTTTTTCGAAAAACTATGGTTGCCAAAAGGGTCATTTGAGGCAACTCCAGGCACTTATGAGGAGACAATTATTGGCAATACCCGAACTATTAAAACAAATAATCTCCCCGTAGACGGGAAGATCGGAGATTGGCCTATGACTGACTATCCGATCCTGACCGAGATAGACCGTAATCCCGGAATCCCTTCATCCGGAGAATTCTCAGTATCATATTCCACTGATCCTTCAGAAGCAGATAGCCCCTCATGTGTTTCACTAGGACCAATCGGAATCACGAAAAATGGGGTAGTCATTTACAACGCCTCTGATGCTAGAGGTGAAGATGCAGTCGCCAAAGAAATAGCGGATATTTTTGGCGGTCACCCAGCAATGGCTGATTATCATTACCACTTCATACCTGAGAGGCTAGACAATAAATTCCTAAGCGATGGGCATTCAGATATTGTGGGTTACATAAATGATGGGTTTCCAATACACGGTTACAAAGGGTCTATGGGGATTGAAATGGCTAATAAAGACCTAGACATGTGTCATGGCCATAACCATGGAGTTTTGGGCTATCACTATCATGCAACAATAGAATATCCATATACCGTGGGCTGTTACTTTGGAATTCCAGCATCTGGTAGCCACGTACCCCGACAATCCAATATGGATGTAAGAAACGAGCCCCCAAACAAAAATCCTGATCTTTCCAGGGCCGCATCAATCCTTGGTGTTCCTGAAGAATCTCTGAGAAGTGCCCTCGGTCCTCCCCCTCCTAACCTAGCAGAATCAGCGATAATTTTGGGAATTGACGAAGATATCCTAAGAGCCGCACTTGGGCTGAGTAGGTAGAGCATATTCCCGACTTCGGCCAGATATGTGCATGCTAGTCAATCCCAGACACTAATATGAAAAGTGGGGTGTAGACAGAGTTCTAGTCATCTAAAATTTTCTATCACTTCTTCTGACAACCAATCCATCTTCTCAATAAATTGTTGCAGATTGGATGATCTAGTATCCAATATAATGTGGTTTACACCTGTATTTTCATACTCGATAATATCTTCAATGATCTGGTCAGAATCCCCTGAAAATCTCCTCCGACCACCATCACCCACAACTTCCACATCGTATATTGGAGCTTTTATGGCAATAGATAATTCAGAAGGATCTCTTTCATACCTCTCGCACACTGAATGCATATAGTCGACTTCAATAGCCAATTCCTTGGGTTCCAATGGCGAGGCCGGATTAGCACCTACTGGATGCCATGCATTGCCGAGCCTAACCACCCTCCTTATTGCTGCCCTGCTTTGTCCCCCCACCCAAATAGGTGGACCGTCCTTTTGCAACGGCTTTGGTGCAAACTGCAAGGGAGGGAAACTGTAATAATCCCCTCTAAAAGACGGGTTTTCCTCAGTCCACAGAACTTTGAACATACGAATGAATTCGTCGGTAACTTTTCCTCTCTGATTGAATGGCGGAGTATCGAGAACTTGAAATTCTTCCTCAAGCCACCCTACACCCACACCTACGATCAATCTCCCACCTGAAAGAACATCTATCGTGGACAGCATCTTAGCCGTTAGAACCGGATTCCGATGAGGCACTATTAATACACTAGTAACCAAACTCGTGTTTTCTGTTGCTCCCGCCAAGAACGCTAATTCTGAAATCATCTCCAGATGCTCCCCATCTTGATCCCAGGGGACTTCAGAAGTGACCGAATATGGATACTGTGATTTTGGGTCGATAGGAGCTATAACGTGATCACCTGCAACCATAGAATCAAAACCGAGTGCTTCTCCGTGGGAAGCTATTTTTAGTAGTGGTTCTCTGGTTGCCAAAGAACCATGGGTAGGTAGATAAAATCCAAATTTCATAACAGAACCTCCATTCTTTGATGATCGTATCGATCAACTCCTCCGTGTAGGCACGCCTGCCTCTTCAAATAAGTGAATCATCTCTTCCAGAAGATGGCTGGGCAGTCTAATGGAGGGAGGTCGTGGAGGACCAGCTCGAAGCCCTACATGCTCCATCGCAGCTTTAATAAATGGTCCTTCCCCACCTGTATATGACAGGACCTTCACCACCCATTTTCGCCACTTCCACTTGAACTCACTTAACTTATTTTTCGCAGAGATATAGTCTCTATCGTTAAGTAGGTTCCATACTTCGGCAGGGTATTCAGGCCAGAATCCACTGAGATGTGTTATAAACCCCGTTGCTCCCAAAACATGGCTCAGAATATGTTCACCTGAGTTATCTATGATAGCGAGTGTACCTGCAAATCTATCGAGTCCATCTCGATACAAAGTACCTTCGGGAGCAGACCATTTCATCGCATTAACACTCCCTATATTTGAGAGTTCATCTATCAGTGCAAGACTCATAGTAAGACCTTCCCACCACGTGTGGTAAATCATAAGGTTAATATCAGATTCCTCGTCCACCTTCTGAAATAGACGAACCACGTCAGATTCTGATGGCTCATAGTAATAGGTGGGGCCGAGTTGCACACCATTAAGCCCTATTTGTGACGCGTGTTGAGCTAAGTCGACTATTGTCCGAACATCTGTATGTTGAACACTCGACAGAACAGGAACTTCACCGTTTGCGGCCTCAACAGACGTAGTCATCACTGTTTTTCTTTCTTCAAGGTTCATTGCCGGATGCTCCCCTCCTGCTCCACCAACTAGAAGAGTTCCTTTGCCAGTAACAACTCCGGCATCGACCATAAACCGTATGTTTTCAGTCAAAGCGTCCAGATCAAGCGATAAATCCTCTTTAAATGGTGTGGCCACAGCAACCATAGGTCCACATAACCAGGAACGAATATTAGACGTCATAAAAAAATGAACTCCCCTTGCCAATTATTGGGTCACAAGACTCTTGATTTAGAGACGTTAGTCTTTTGACATACTTTGATCAGCTGAAAAATATGACGACGCACGTCGAATAAATAAAACGGATGTTACTATCTGAGAAAGTAAATGGCGATTCAATGGATCGTGTCAAGGTCATCGAATTTATAGTTTGATACCCTATCTTTGAATCAAAAACATGAAAGGATCCAATCCCTCCAACATGCCCCCAAGCACTAACGAAAAAAAAGGTGGAGGAATATTTTACGGTTGGTGGATAGTAGCCGCTACCTGCGTGGTAAACGCGATAGGCGGTGGCGTGTATTTCTACGGGTTTTCAGTTTTTTTCCTTCCCATAAAACAGGCTCTCAATTTAAGTAGCGCATCTACTTCCTTAATATTTTCACTCTCACGTGCCGAGGGAGCTGTTGAAGGGCCTCTAGCGGGCTATTTGATAGATCGATATGGCCCCAGAAGAATGTTGACGGTGGGATCGTTAATAGTTGCAGTGGGATATATCCTTCTCAGTCGGGTAAATAGTTTCGCGACTTTTCTCATTGTTTACCTAGGCATAGTGTCATTAGCTTTTAATGCAGCATTTTCAGGTTCAACGATGGCAGTTGTGAACAATTGGTTCATACGTCGCAAGGGATTGGCGATGGCAATCTCAATCGCTGCATTTAGTCTTGGAGGGTCAATAATCGCACCCCTGTTGGCATTCGGAATTCATCATTTAGGATGGCGAACAACTTTGATTCTTAGTGGGGTCCTTCTCGCAGTAATAGTAGTCCCATTTGCGCAGCTTCTAAAACCATCCCCTGAAGCCATGGGGCTTCAACCTGACGGCGACAGCCTTAGTCCCCCCTCAAAAGAAAATCATCAGAAAGATGAAGTAAATGAAGAAATAGTCGATTTTACAGTCCGAGAAGCTCTTAAAACAAAGTCTTACTGGGTATTAGCTATAGGAACAATGCTTCGTACAGGTACTCTCGGGACAATAATAGTCCATTTTGTACCTATGATGGTATGGAAAGGTAACTCTGAACAATCAGCGGCAATGATGCTAGGCATTCTTGCTTTTTTGAGCATCCCAATGAGAATAGGGATAGGTTGGTTAGGGGATCGGTGGTCTAGACCAAAAATACTCTCGGCTGGAATGGCTTTGGGAGCAATATCCTTATTCTGGTTGCAAAACGCACAGGGGCTAAAGGAAATCTGGATATTTATATGTGTTTTCGCAATAGTTGAAGGTCTAAGTGCTTTGAATTGGGCTCTTGTCGGCGATTATTTTGGGCGGAAACGATTTGCCACCCTAAGAGGATTCTTAAGCCTGGTTTACAGCTGGGGAATGATAATAATGCCTGTACTTGCTGGATATATATTTGATCGAACCGACAGCTACACGATAGTGATATGGATATTCATTGGAATGTATGTAGCTGGAACACTAGTATTCGCCTTAATTCAAAAACCAAAGCCCCCAATACGTCTTTCACCTGGTTTAGTAAATTAGACGCCTCTCTTGAAGTTAAATCCTTTTAAACTATTTCAAACCAAGCAATATATCTGAAAGCTCATCTGGATGGCTTAACATTGGGTAGTGACCAGAATCGAGTTCATGCCAGGTTGCATTTAATTTTTCTGCTGTTCTCCTCTGATGGTCAAGGGGAGGATTCGCGCTCATTTTGCAACGTACCACTGTTGCCGACCAATCCTGAGCCCAAAACTCATCAAGGGCCCCTGGCTGATCCTTGGCCTCAATTGGATGCATAGTTACCCGCTCAACCGCCCAGGATTTCAGTTCTGGGTCCAACTCTCTGAATAGTCGTTCTTCTAATTCTTCCTTTGAAGGTCCTTCCGTCAAATCTGTAGTAACTCTGGGGCTGTTGGGATCCCGCCTCACAATATCAGTAACTTTTTCTCCCGGTTGAGGAGCCAGTGCATCCACGAACACCACTTTCGATACTCGGGCCCGAGTCATTGATGCTGCAACGCAAACGACCAGTCCACCCGTACTGGTGGCCACTAAAATAACGTCATCCAAATCCTCATAAAACATCATGTCTGAGATTTCCTGGGCCTGTGAGGTTATGGTTATTCCCGGTCTTATCGCCGAAGAGCGTTCCCCACATCCGTCAAGAGTGGGCACATATACTGTTTCTCCCGCCTCTCTTAATTTCTGAGCTGTGGGTTTCCATATCCAAGCGCCTTGATATGAGCCGTGCACTAATACGTAAGATGCCATTTTTTGTTCCTTTATATTTAGGTCTAATTTCAAGCATTGACTATAGTAAAGTTACTTAATCACTGAGCCCCGTCCTCCGGAATATATCCAAGAATATCTTTGGCATGAGAGTTGTCCCTGTATATTCTGGCATTGTCAGAGGTAGCCCAAAAGATATCAAATTTAAGTTCTGAAGGGGCTTCAATGCATTTTATAGTGAGTTGTTGCAAATCCCGGTAGCTCGACCAATTCGCCATCGATCTGCCTGGCCTCGGGCTATCTTCAGAAGTGCAGTCACTAACCCGCAGATTCAATACAGACATGTTAGTAGTAAGAGCATAAAAACGTGCTAAATCCTCCCCAAACAATTTAGTAACTCCATAGAGATTAATAGGTTTGGGCTCAGCAAATTCATCGATAAGATCCCATTTATCCGGCATGTACTCAGGCTCTTCAGCTACTAGTTGTTTGTAGGGTTCTTCCAATTCATAACCATTGACTGTCGCACCCGAGCTTGCAAGAATCACACGGGAAACTCCCGCATCCAGAGCACATTGCAGAACATTGTAGGTACCAATAATGTTGTTGTTTAGCATTGAATCCCACGGAGCGTCCTGACCAACTGGACTACCTATACCACCATCTGCAGCAAGATTAAGCACAACATCTATACCAGCGAATGCAGGTCGTATGGCACCAATATCAGCGATATCCGCGCGAAAAACTTTCTCAGGAGGTATGCCCTCCACTCCGCCTCGAGACAGTGCACTGATTTCATAGCGGGATTCCAGCGCCGGGAAAAGTGCCTGCCCTACTACTCCATTTAAACCTGTTACAAGTAGTTTTATTTTATTTTCCAATTTGATCTCCTTTGATAACCATCTCCCAGAATTCAATCTCTGGAGGGGGTACTAGGCACATCGTCCCAAGCTCTGGCTCTAATGTCATATTTTCCCTTTTTAACAACAGGTAGCTGGCCCGAATCGATCATTCTCACAAGAGGGTTGAGGCCAGGTTTCATCGGTAAAAGAACTTGAGAATAGGTACGGGCGGATTCATAAACAGCATGCACCATTTCGAGAGCCTTATACCCATTTATAGCTTCCCCTCTGAAGTCTGAAATTTCTCCAGTAATCCACCGTGCAAATTCCGCCATTTGCGCCGCACCAGCTTCAATCATTTCAAATTCTTCAGCACCATATAATTCAAAATTCCCATCAGGTCTATGTGTCACCCAGTTAGCAGAATCAATATTCATAATTTTCGCTTCAGAAACTGTAAATTCAATAGTTCCGTCGCTACCATAAATACGTCCTCCGAATCCGTGATAGTCAGTCAGGCCAGAAAGGATGGAGGCCTGGGCTCCAGTATCAAATCCAAAGATTCCTAACGCTTTATCTTCAATAGGAACGGCCCGTGCCCACTGGTCAGAGGATCTCTCCACGTTACCCATCACCCACATACACTCTGGGTCACCCAACAGATAACGGAAAGTATCTGACAAGTGTGATGAGTAGTTTGGGAGACCATCACGAGCGAAGGATGTTAAGAGATGAACATCTCCAATATATCCATTTGATATCGCGTCTCTAACCAAATTGTAAGAGGGTAAGAATCTTCTTTGATGACCCACAGCAAGTTTTACAGCGTTTTCTTCACAGACTTTGATCATTTCCCACGCATCTAAAGTGCTATCCGACATTGGTTTTTCACACATGATGGCCTTAACTTCTGCATTTACGCAAAGATCCACCATCGGTTTATGAAGTCCGTCCCAAACACCTACCGAAACAACATCTGGACCAGCCTCTTTAAGCATCGTTTCTGCATCAAGAAAATGGGCCGGGTCGTAATGGGGATACTCATTGAAAGACTCATCGAAAGCCTCCATACCTTCAGGTCTGACGTCGCACAGTGCAACCAACTCGTACCTCCCGGATCTGAGATAGCCTCGCACATGGTTGTAACAGACCTCACCACAACCAATTATTGCCACTCGAAGTTTTTCCTTATCCATACGACTACCTCATGTAATGGTTAACAAATAGCAGAATATGTAAATTATTGTTCAAGAAATTGACGAATTGAATCTGGGGAAATCAGAGGGTATATTTGAAATTCAGCCGGGACTATTTCTGACCACTCATTCAACAGGGAGTGAAGCGTTTCATTTGAGTCCACGTCAAAGATAGCGACAGCCCCCCTACCCGTTCTGGCATAAAAAGACTTCGCTCTTCCCGAGTCCAATTGGCTCTGAGCCCAGGGCCAATATTTTCTCCTATTCTCAACAACAGTGGACGGACGCACAAGCTCGGGATTACTTATCACCATAAAGAGCATAGTAAACTGCCTCATATTTTTTGAATGTTTACATAGTTAAATCAAAATTTATAAAACCCCAAAGTCACATTTACATACTTTGTGGTACCAGCATAAAAGCAGACGCAACTATATTTCCAAACAACACAGAACTTAGAATTCCCGATAAATAAGACCTCGGTAGATAGAGAATCCAAGCCCTATTAAATTCCCACCTATAACAGCGCCGGCCATCATTCCTTCAAGCATATACCTGACTGAGAAAACCTCCACTCTGTGGACTCCAGCAAAAAGAGCGTAATGAGTCTCTACACCTCTAATTTCATTCAAAACCCATGATGAAAGCATAGAAACAATAAGTACTGTAAGTGCCATCTTAAAATTAGTTATCAGCGGTGTATCTGTATTCCACCATGCCGGAATAATCCCTACTGATGCAGCACCTCCAATCAGAAGTGCATGTTTCAAGAAATACATAGTTGTGTCCGAAGCCGCTGGTTGCAAGAAAACTTTTACGAATGACCAG
>CAJWWP010000032.1:0-18292 GCA_913048525.1 uncultured Chloroflexota bacterium | reverse complement strand
TATTCAACTCAGATAGATATGACTGTATATTTCTCTCCGCCAGTTCAGACACTTCTATTCCTTCTTCCGCAGCCGCCACAATCATCTTGTCGTCAATATCGGTGAAATTTGTGATATGCCGCACATCGAAACCACGAAATTCAAAATATCTTCTGGCGACATCAAAAACAATCGCACACATGGCATGACCAAGATGTGACGGAGCATAGGGGGTGATGCCGCAAACATACATATTAATTTTCTGGTCTTCTACAGAAAACTCCTCGATCCGACGAGTTAAAGTGTTATAGAGTTTCATCTGACCCATCGCTAAGAGCTTCTCCCAAGCGTACAAATTGCCATACTTGCTATACCTTCCTCTGCACCAATAAACCCAAGTCCGTCAGTAGTAGTAGATTTAACATTAATGTTGGAACAAGCAAGGCCCAAAACCTTTGAAATGCTAGACTTCATGCCAATCAAGTAAGGTGACAGTCTCGGTTTTTCGGCCAAGATTGTAGCATCCAGAAACACCACATCCCAGCCTTCGGACCTCACCAGATCTTTCGTTTGTCTTAATAACGAGATACTACTCACATCGCATAGTTCCGGGTCAGTCGACGGAAAATGAGTTCCTATATCTCCGAGAGATGCTGCACCCAAAAGACTGTCAATTACAGCATGAATCAAAACGTCACCATCACTATGGCCTTTAAGCCCGTACTTGTGAGGTATGTGTACACCACCAAGAGTGAGTTTTCTCTCAGGAACTAGTCGATGAGCATCATAACCTATACCACTCCTATTTTCCGACATAACATTTCCTTGCTTCGAGGATACTTTGAGCAATCGCGATATCATCAAACGTTGTGATTTTCAAATTCTGAGCATCCCCATCAAATACTTCCACCTCACCACCTATCATCTCTACCATCGACGCATCATCAGTAACATTCTCATTTATTTCTTTATGAGCCTTTTTTATAAGATCCACACTAAAAAACTGAGGGGTCTGAGAAAATTTCAATTCTTCCCGTGGAACCGTTCTCTCCACTCGACCATACTTATTCACACTTTTAACGGTGTCTGTTACGGGTATTACAGGAATCGCCGCGCCAGTTTTTGTTACTTTCTGTAGTCCCTCTTTCAACAGTAACTCTGTAACGCATGGTCGAGCTCCATCGTGTATAACCACGACTGAGGCGTTATGTATTTTTTCGAGACCACGTAAAACAGAGTCTTGGCGTCGAATTCCTCCTGTTGTGAGTATCAAGCCTTCAGAGACGCGATCAGACAAAATATCATGACCCTTGTCTATATTATTTTTGGAGAGCACGAGTATTGTGGTCTGAAATAAACCTGAGTCCATAAAAACAGAAATACTGTGCTCAATCAAAGGCCGTGAACAAAGACCCTGAAATACTTTATCTCCCCCATTCATTCGAGAACCACTACCAGCCGCAACTAAAACAGCCGCTGCAGATGCCCTGTTGGAATTAGATGTAATGTCTGTTGCTGAGTTATTCATTAACACTTAAAGTTCCTTGAAACAAGTACATATGTCAACCTAAAGTTAGAAAAATCACATTTATCTCGAATCGGATTCTCATTTATCTGGGACAGAAGCCCGAGGGGAAATGCAAAAAGAAAGTCAATGCGTCTAATAAAATACTGTGTATTTTTTGCAGTAGTTATAATTTTTATAGTCTCTTCCACATCTCAAGGCAGATCTGGAGTAATGGCCGCTCTTTTTATTTCCCATCTGCTTACCGAATCTCCAACCAGCCCCCTCACAATATTCACTAAAGATATCCGGCATAGGGAAATACAATTCGCAGTTCCTGGCAAATCTGGTAAAGCCAACGCTGACCTATACTTGCCGAGTGGAAACTCTTCCCATCCCGCCATCGTGTTTTTTATGGGCATAATTCCTCCGGATAGAGACGAAGAAAGAATAATTCGGCTGGGTGAAGGCCTTGCTAGGTCAGGAATGGTAGTCATGATCCCATGGCTAGAAACGCAAAAAACCAATCAACTATCTAGCCAAGATATAGAATCATTAGTCGCTTCATTTCAATACCTAGAAACTCATCCCAACGTTAAAAGAGATGCAATTGGAATGGGAGGCATATGCACGGGTGCCTCTCTGAGTGTCATAGCTGCTCAAGATTCGAGGATAAACGACAGAGTGAAATTTGTTAACTCCTTTGCAGGATATTACGACGCATTTGAATTAATTATTTCGTCTTCATCAAACACCCAATTAATAGACCAAAGTATCCTACCGTGGAATTCCGACAACCTCACATCGAATATGATCTCAAAGCACCTAATAGACGGTTTGGGACCACAGGATAAGGCCAGAATTACAGAATTTGTAAATTCAGAATCAACGGCCACGCCACCAAATCAATTTTTATCAAAGAATGCTCAAGCCGTCCTCCAATTGGTTTCTGGGAGCAACCGACAAGAGGCGACCAAATACACATCAGATTTAAATCTAAAAACCCAGACCTTTCTCAGTAATATGTCACCAAGCACCAATATTAAAAACCTTAAAGCTCATTTGCTTCTGATGCATGACACTCACGACAGGCTCATACCTTCAGGTGAATCTCGTCGATTCGCGGCTGCAGTAGAGCAGAACGGTGGTAGTGTTTACCACACAGAATTTTCTCTCTTTCAAAAAGCAGTAAAAGTACATACCACCGATGACGGCGATGCAAAAAACCCATTTTTTATCGGTGAGGCATGGAAATTTTTTTTACATATGTACAATGTTATGAAACTTGCACAATAGCACGAAACAAAAATTAACCTGTTGCGATTACTGATTAAAGGGTGTTGCGAAATGTCAATTGGAGTGAATCTTGGGCAATAATTATTGGATGTTTGTTGAAACTGAAGAAAACGCGGCAATTACCCGCAGTCTAGGCTATGAGGTTTTCGGCGTAGGCCCCAAGTACCGGAAAAGGGCCAATCGAATGCAAAAAAATGACCGCGTTATTTTCTACACAAGCCTAACAAGAAAATGGACTGCTTCTGCCACAATAACCAAAAAGTGTTTTGAAGACACGACTGTGGTTTGGAAACCGGAATCTACACCAAATGAATTTAAATTTCGAGTTGAACTAAAACCAGATTACATTCTTGATGAATCTGAATACCTAGACGGACTAAAGATAGGGCCCGGACTGGAGTATGTCCGCAAATGGCCCACAGAAAATTGGCCCCTGGCATTTTGGGACAGATTACATTTACTTCCTCAAAGGGACTTCAAATTATTAGAGGGTGAAATAATGCGTATTAAAACAGGTAGCCCGGTTAAAACAATTTCAAATAGAAAATTGGGGCGATCTAGGAAACCATATCCTCGAGGGGCAAATCCAACACCACGGAAATATAACCAGTCAAGATAGGATTAAATCTATTCTTTAGAAAAGATTAACAAAATCGAGTCCCTATTACAGATCAACGAGCGCATCAGACAATTCCGGTGGGAGCGAATCAGAGCCAAAATCAGCACAGAAATCTACTAAGGTTTTCATATCCCGGATATTTGGAATGGTCACACATACGTCCGGGATATCTAGAATATGTCGCATCGCGGCGTGATGGGGAGCAACACCAAAAACTGAACAGATTCGTATAAATTCGGCGCACTGTTCAAGACGTCTACCAGCCCCATTAGGGAGACTGTCCCTATAGTTATCTGAATCCTCAGATAACAGCAGTTCTATATCCTTCGTATCATCAGATTCTAGAAAACCATAGAAATGAGGTCTTCGTGAAATAATTCCTACAGATTCCTGTTCACGGCACTGACTAACCGTATCAAGTAGGTCTTTTTCAAATATATTGCATGGTATATGAAGGAATGGTGATTCACGATCATTGATTAAGCTTTCTACTAACTCCTGGGAATCCTCTGAATCGTCAAGCGCAGCCCCCCAGTAAAGTATTTTCCCATCCTCAACTAATCGTTCTAATTGCTCAAATACATAATCTTTTTCTACGTCAGACAAGGCAGGATAATGAAGAGATAGCAAATCTATATAGTCGGTGTTAAGTCTTTTAAGGGATTGTTCACAGGCAAAAGATATGTAGTCAGGGTCAAAGTTCTTTTCTGGTTTGTGAAATCCTATAGATTTCACAAACTCAATATCCGGTGGATAAAAATCAAATCCCAATTTGGTAGATATCACTATCTCCTTTCTCACTGAGCCTAGTGACTCAAATAACAGTTCCTCACTGTAACCTTTCGAATACGAGTCAGCTGTGTCGAATAAAGTAACACCAAGGTCAAAGGCACTACGTATCAAGTTGACAGAGCCTTCTGCACGATTGCCGGAGGACCATTCGGAAGTGCTCAATGTCCACAAACCGAATCCTACCTCTGATACTTTAAGGTCAGTTCCCGTAAATTCGTTATATAGCAATTTAAAATTTCAAATAGCTAGATTTTAAGCCCCTGCCAAGGCTTCTCTAATCAGTGTGGATTTCTGGTTGTATTCATCGTCTGACAATACAGCCTGGGCACCGACTACGGGGATGTCCTGGTCAAGTTCTACCCAAGATTTACATCCGGAAAACTCAGGTGTTAGAGGCACAGATGTTTCCTCTTCTAATTTAAACAATCTCAGTAAAGCTAGGGTTAGAGGCTGAGATGGTCTCCAGCGAAAGCGAGATGTCACGTAGTCCTCTGTCCAGTGATGAAACGGAGAAATCCTAGACAATGTCGCTGAATCTCTCAACTCATAAATGTCTGTAACTCGTGACCAATAATTAAAATGAATCTCATTGTCGTCCGAAGCATGTTCTAATGGAGTAATCGGATCCTGTTGCACTGATGACTTGAGAAGATCAAGTTTTTGATGTTCGTAAGTTGGGAATAATAGGAAATTTGGATGTATGATCCTAAATTCTTTGTCATCCTGGTGAATACCTCCCTTCCTCACAATTAAGATTTGTTTACCAAGAGCCATAGCTCTTATTGTCACCGCCCATTCTTTCAATGCCACATTACAAGAAGTTAAAACATCGACCATATCCAGACTCCAAAAAAAAATCTCAACCCATTAAACCCTATTGAAGCTTCTTACACACTGCTATCATACCAACACATTTCAACGGAGTTATTAACATGGTCGAACCTGTTCCTATTTCTAACGATCACGATATATTGATTCGGGGCGGATTAGTGGTTAGCGGCGAGCGTACACAGAAACTTGATGTTGCAATCAAGGGAGAAAAGATTGCTGCGATAGAAACCCATCCCTCAGAGTTGCGAGCCTCAAGAGAAATCGACGGTTCAGGGTATTTCGTCCTTCCAGGAATTATTGATGCCCATAATCACCCTATCAATCTGGATAAAATGGACACATTCACACTAAGCTCAGCTTTTGGAGGAGTAACTACCGTAATCCCATTCATGCAGAACATGAGAAGCCGCGGTATAGAGGGAACTACTTCAGAAACCATAGAAAGCTTCATAGAGGAATCTTCAGAGATTTCTTACTTAGACTTCGGTGTACACGCCATCTTATTTGGTGACGACGACGTAACCACGGAAGTTCCAAAGTTAATTGATATGGGTGTTATTTCATTCAAAATGTACATGACTTATCCCAAACGTGGAATGATGATGCCGGACGAAAGAATGTTGGAAGCTATGTCAATAGCGTCAAGTATGGGTGGGCTCGCCATGGTTCATGCAGAAAATGGCTACTGCATCGATTACCTGACAGATGCTTTCATTGAAGCGGGAAAAACTGGGCGGGAATATTACGCCAAATCTCAGCCTCGCATTTTAGAAGTGGAGGCCGCCAATAGAGCTGCGACATACGCTACTGTAACGGACTGCCCACTATATGTTGTCCATTTAAGCGCTAGGGAAGTTCTAGCTGTGATCGACCGCTACAAGGAGGAAGGACTTTCTATTTTTGGTGAGACATGTCCACAGTATCTAGATTTGACAAACCAAATGGTATTGGATCATGGAGCACTGGCTAAAATTGGCCCTCCGCTGAGATCTCCAGAAGACAATGAGGCAATGTGGGGAGGGATAAAATCTGGTGTCGTAGATACGGTAGCAAGTGACTTCTGTGGATTCAATAAATCACAAAAATATTCGGGCGGCCGTAGTACAGGTACGATTAGAGAGCTAGATCATATCGACGCTCACTCCAGTATTTTTGATGCTAGTTTCGGAGGTAATTGGACTGAACAAATGCTTCCGGTTGTATATGAGGAGGGGGTAAATAAGGGCAGAATCACCGTGAATAAGTTAGTTGAGGTTATGTGTGAAAATCCAGCCAAGATATTTGGTATCTATCCTAGGAAAGGAACTATATCTGTTGGGTCAGATGCAGACATAGTATTATTTGACCCCACGATACAGCACACCCTCTCAGCGGACCTACAACATTGCGAGGCCGATTTTACTATGTTTGAGGGAAAGGAAATCTTGGGTAAACCAGTTTTTTCTATGCAGCGTGGTAACGTGGTTATAGAAGATGGAAAGATTCACACAAAACAAGGATCAGCTGTTTATCTTGCTGGTGATGTCAATCTCACTGCCTCAGCTCCAAATGGTCACAAAATAGGTTGATTCCCGAGGTAAAAAATGTCTACAAAACACTCCCACACAGATATAAAGCTTACTAGCTTAGCTTCATGTGCCGGTTGAGCATCCAAGCTAAGTCCTAAAGACCTGTCGCACGTGTTGCGACAGCTACCTGATATGTCCCACCCAGACCTATTGGTTGGTACGTCTACACATGATGATGCTGCTGTCTACAGGCTTTCAAAAGATATAGCAGTAGTCATGACCGTCGACTTCTTCCCACCTATTGTGGATGACCCATATGTCTTTGGAGAGATTGCAGCAGCCAACTCATTATCCGATGTATACGCAATGGGTGCCGAACCTATAGCAGCATTGAACATCGTGGGTTTTCCTGCAGACTTGGACATCTCAATTTTGACCCAAATTCTTAAAGGTGGGGCTAACAAGGCTCTGGAGGCTGGAATAGTCATTGCTGGAGGACATACGGTAGCAGATGAGGAACCAAAATATGGTTTGTCTGTAACTGGTCTAGTACGTCCCGGTGCACAAGTTAGTAATGCAACATCTCAGCCGGGCGACTGGCTCGTCCTAACAAAGCCTATTGGAACTGGGATAATTACAACTGCGGGGAAGCAAGGTGTAGCTCCTAAAAGCGTTATGGATGAAGCAATATCCATTATGGCATCTCTTAATAAAGATGCTGCTGAGGTGATGGTCGAGGTTGGAGTTAATGCCTGCTCTGATATAACTGGATTTGGACTGATTGGCCATTTAAATGAGATGGTTGAAGGATCCGGCACATCGGCAGAAATACAGTTATCATCAATTCCTGTTATTGATGGGACCAAAGATCTACTTTCGAATAGTATTGTCCCGGGCGGTACATTAAGAAATTTGGAGTCGGTAGAGAACGCAGTGTCATGGGGAGAGGGGATCTCTAATGATGACAAACTTCTACTGTGTGACGCTCAGACCTCGGGAGGGCTTTTGATATCTGTTCCAGAGCCCAAATTAGAACCTCTATTAAAGAAGCTTTCTGAAAAGAAGGTTGGCGCTACTTCAGTAGTTGGCAAAATTGTACAACCGAATGGAAAAAGTATGATCAATGTGAGAGTTTAACCACGTAACACTGGGAACCGATTGAGTACTAACATGGTTCCCACTCCCATTGAGTCGGTTATCTACGGAGTTTCTTGTTGATAAAAGCGTCAGAAATATTAAACGGCAACCTATTGCAGGCCCTTGGTTCGGCAATAGAAAACGGCGAATTACCTCCAACCCAAGTTTCGGATGCGGCAATAGAACGTCCTCAAAACACCCAACATGGTGATTTTGCTTCAAGTCTCCCACTGAAATTAGCGAGAGAGATGAAGATGAGCCCTATGGCCATAGGCAAAATATTATCGAAATATATACCTGAGCAAGGAATCATTGGGGAATCTCAGCTTGCCCCACCAGGTTTTGTGAACTTGAGGCTCGACTCTAAATGGTTGCTATCACAAATCCATCAAATTCGGGATTTAAAGAACTCGTTTGGGAATTTATATGTGGAGGAAAGAAAGAAGATCCAGATTGAATATGTGAGCGCAAATCCAACTGGACGCCTGCACATTGCCCATGCACGTGGAGCGGTTATAGGAAGTGCCCTAGCTAAACTATTAAAAGCTGCAGGACATACGGTAGAGGAAGAATACTATTTAAACGACGCCGGTAATCAGATCGACAAATTCAATAAATCATTGCTGACTAGATACAAACAAATAGCTGGACTGGAAATAGATCTGCCGGAAGACGCATACCCAGGCGAAGACATAATAGATGTAGCCAAATCTGTCTGGGATGACGAGGGTGATAGATATCTTCGACTCGATGAAGATGAAGCCGAAGAATCAATAGGTACAAAAGGTATCCCGAAAATGATAGACGGAATCAAGGAGGACCTAGAATCCTTACGGATCAAATTTGACGAGTGGTTTAGTGAAACAAGTCTCTACACTCAGGGAGAATTTGAAACCTGCATGCAGTTATTAAACGACAAGGGGTTCACTACAGACAGAGATGGAGCTACGTGGTTAGAATCAACGAAACTAGGTGAAGATAAAGACAACGTTCTAATAAGAACTTCTGGAACCCCAACATATTTCGCCTCAGACATTGCCTACCATTACAACAAGTTCGATCAACGAAATTTCACTGAAGTAATCGATGTTTGGGGAGCAGACCATCAAGGACAGATCGGTCGGCTACGATCGGCTCTCGATGCCTTGGGAATCGATTCGAAAAAACTGAAAATAATAGTGGTACAAATGGTCCGATTTAAAAAAGGAGAAACATCTGAAAAACTTTCAAAAAGAAAAGGTAACGTAATCCCGCTAATAGACCTCGTGGACGAGATAGGCGCGGATGCGTGTCGTTTTTTATTCCTTTCAAGATCGAATGAGAGTCAGCTGGAATTTGACCTGGATTTAGCCAAAAAGCAATCGTCTGAAAATCCCGTTTACTACGTCCAATATGGACATGCCAGGATCTGTAGCATACTAAGGTTAGCCAAAGAAAAAGACATAGAATTCAGTGACGGCGATGTATCCATTTTGGGTGATCCGACAGAGCTTTCACTAATTAATAAAATGCTGGAATTACCAGATGTTATTGAAACATCTGTAGAGAATTTGGAAGCGCACCACCTTCCTTATTATTCTATGGAATTAGCAACGGCATTTCACACGTTTTATCAAAATTGCAGGGTTGTATCCTCGAAAAAATCTGATCTCCCAACAACAAAAGCGCGACTACTTCTTGTGGACGCTGCTCGATTGGTCCTAGGAAGATGCCTGAACCTAATGAGTATGACTGCGCCTGACGAAATGTAGGTCTCCGCTACTTTACAGAGGAAAGACTTAATGAAGATCACGGAAACAAAAATTCGCCAATTGCACGGAGTGATGGATCACGAGGAGCCCTTCTGGGAAGAGCGTCTTGTCAGGCCTCTAGATATCTACCCAGAGCACAGAAACCACAATAATGATATGGGCCGAATCAGTAATGGCCGCTATTTGATGACCTCTAATTTTTTGGAAATTCATACTGACGACGAGATTACAGGCTTATCTGGCCCTTTTTCATTGCTTGAAGCATTTTTAATCCAGACACAACTAAGCCCTATTTTGGTTGGGCAAGATCCCCTTGCTATCGAAAGGCTTTGGGACCAAATGTACAGGCACAGCATACATGGTCGTAAAGGTGAAACCATGATGGCGATAAGTGTAGTAGATTGCGCGCTATGGGATTTGAAAGGAAAGGCCTTTAATAGACCTGTATATTCGCTTCTTGGTGGACCAACACGAGAAACCATCCAGGCATACGCTAGTTGCCTTCAATTTTCCGTAGAACCTCAAAAAGCCCATGACCGCATCAAGGATATCGTCGGACAGGGATATAAGGCCACAAAATGGTTCTTCCGACATGGCCCTGGTAGTGGGAAAGAGGGGATGCAAGCCAATGTGCATTTAGTGGAAGCACTGCGGGATGGAGCAGGAGAGGACGTGGACATAATGATGGACGCTTGGAGCAGTTGGGACATACCTTACACATTAAAAGTCGCAAACCAAATAGAAAAATATGATCTTAAGTGGATAGAAGAGCCTGTATTAGCTGACAAGATAGACAGTTACGTTGAATTGCAGCGTAACTCTCCAATTTCGATATCAGGTGGAGAACACGAATACACGAGATGGGGTTTCCGGCAAATCGTAGAAAAAAAGGCGATGGATTACCTTCAACCAGATATTTACTGGGCTGGTGGCATTAGTGAACTAGTCAAAATTTGTGCTTTAGCATCCACTTTCGATATGCCGGTTATTCCACATGGACATTCTGCGCAGGCTACCGCACATCTAATTGCTTCACAGACCCCTTCCGTGTGCCCGATCCAAGAACATTTAATCAAGTGGAATCAAGTCCATCAATTCTTCCTTGAAGACCCATTGGTTCCTATCAATGGTGAAATAGAGGTATCCCGGCTTAATAATCCTGGAATGGGAATTAAAATCGATGCTGGCAAAATTGACTCTGAACAAATACTTTCATGGTAATAAATTGATTTTAGCAACAGAGCAGGCGGAATAAGATATGAAAATAGTAAATATAGAGACTACATCACTATACTACCCCCACGGAAAACCAATACAAGACGCAACTATTCCTCCCCCCACTAAGGAGGAATCCGGAAGAGGCCAACTGTTCGTACATATCTACACAGACGAGGGTATCGAAGGTCTGGGAATGACCTATCTTTCTCCGGGCACCAAGGATGTGATAGAGAACGCACTGAAAAATCTCCTGATAGGGAAAAATCCTCTTGACATCGAAAAATTGTGGGCCGAAATGTACTGGGCAGTCAGGGGATACGGCAGAAAAGGAATAGCATTCTGTGCAATTTCGGCAGTTGATATAGGACTCTGGGACCTCAAAGCAAAATCAGTAAATTTGCCCCTCTATAAATTTCTCGGAGCTTACACAGATTCTGTACCAATTTATGGAAGTGGAGGGTGGACCAATTTCTCCGAACAAGAATTGGTAAAAGAAATGACAGACTACGTTGAATCTGGTATTCCAAAAGTAAAAATGAAAGTTGGAAAAGATTTTGGACAATCAGAAAGGGAAGACATACAAAGGGTGGAGGCGGTTAGAAAAGCAGTAGGAGACGATGTTGCAATCTACATTGACGCCAATAATGGCTACTACCGCAAACAATCAATATACATGGCTAAAGAGTTCGAACAATACCAAGTTGGCTGGCTTGAAGAGCCTTTAATACCCGATGATATCGAGGGCATGGCCGAAATAGCTAAAGCGACTTCAATACCGATCGCCACCGGCGAACACGAATACACGAAATATGGTTTTCGTGAATTAATAGAAAGAGGCGCCGCCGACATAGTTCAACCAGATATAGGAAGAGTGGGTGGAGTAACTGAATGGCTAAAAGTGGCACACCTCGCCCATGCATTTAATTTGCCTGTGGCTCCACATGCACTACAGCTTGCTCACCTTCATGTGGCCTGCGCAACACCTAACCTCAAGGTGGTTGAATACATGAACGTAGCCTTGGAGGGAGATTCGATATGGTACACAGAATTTCCAAAGCAGAAAAATGGGTCGTGGACTCCATTTCATGACAAACCAGGACTTGGACTGGAGCTAGACCATTACGCAGTTTCCAAGTACTCGGTCTAAACAATCAAGGCTGGTAGTTTTTTAAGCTCGTTTATATTTCTGGAAGAAGCAAAAACGTCAACGAATGGAACTGACGCCTCCAACGTTCGGGTAGCTTGTTCATAATCACCGGATCCTATAAGTGGGTTTAGCCAAACCAACTTTTTTACTGTCCTCTTTATAACTGACAGCTTGCGACTTACATCTTCAGGATCACCTGTATCCCAACCGTCGCTCATTAAAACAAATGTAGTGTACCTATTGAGTACGAAGCTGAACTCTGTCGAAAGTTGCGTCAGACAGTCTCCTATTCTCGTCCCACCCGACCAATGCGCTACCTTCCCACTTATTTTGGTAAGAGCCTCTGCCATGGTATTAGATTTCATTTCCCTAGTCACTTCGCTAACATCGGTACTAAACACAAACACCTTAACCTGACTAGTCTTTCTGCACGTTTCATAGGCTAAATGAAGCAAATTGCGAGAGTGCTTATCCATTGACCCGCTAACATCTAACATAAAAACAACATTAGGCAATCTGGGCTTACGTGATTTCAGAGGTATCCTCCATGGCTCACCTCCCGCCCTAAAACTTTCCCTGAGAAGTCGCCTCAAATCTATTTTCGTTCCATGGCGAGTACTTTGATATCTCCGACCTGGTTTATCAGCAAGTGAACGCACAAAATTTGAAGCTATTCTAGAAACTTCCTCGGAGTTAATTTCTGCCAAGTGGCTAACATCCCTATATTCTTCCGATTTTCTTGAACTAGCACCAACAGGATTGGGTTGGAAAAGCACATTACCAGAAGAAGGATCATGCTCGGGAAGTACCGTTTCAGTCCTTCGCCTGCTAAATTTCTTACCTCCGGTAAATATGTCAGATTTATATTCCTGCACTTCCCTACTATCAAAATATTCAAACGTCCAGAATCTTCGAAATGCTTGATCAAACATATTAATTTCTGGAAATCTGTTCACAAACAAACTTCTCAAACACCAATATGCTGATGCACGATCCATGAAGCCCTGATTAGTAAATATATTCATAGCATCCGAAATTTCAGTAGGCCCTATCATGAGGCCATAGGTCCTTAGATTTCGGGCAAATCTGGTCAGGTGTGTTTCAAAGTCATAACCCAATATGCTACTTACATCAGACATTTAGGTCAGAGAACCGGTTCCCTCTCCGAAATCACGTGTTTGCCACCTCCCCTGCTCTACTAGCCCTAAAAACTCCGAAATCACGCCGTTGAAAAGGTCAGGGTCCTCCAAATTTATCGCATGCCCCGACCTGGGAAACACAACCAGTCCGGAAGTAGAAATGTGTTTTTTCATAAATAGGGATGGGTTAATGCAGGGATCATCCTCATCACCAGTCATAAGCAAAGTTGGGATCGCGATTGAACGGAGTTCACTTTCAAGTTCAAATATAGGTGGCCGCTTTGATAAAACACCTTCAAAAGTATTTGCCGACCCAACAGGTGAATGCTCCATAAATTGACTTGTGAACAAATCATACGCCTTCGGAGACTTGTTCTGCAGCTGTACTCTGGCTGGACCAGACACATAACTAGACATAAAATCCATACCATTTTCTCTCATCCCATCTGCCATAGCTAAAACTCTCTCTCTGAAAATGACAGCGTCGTCAGAGCCTGTTCCCGTGCCAGCTATCACCAGTGAAGAGGCCATGTGTGGATTAGCGATACCAAAATTGAGTGCTACATTGCCTCCCATAGATAGACCTACAATATGAGCCTTGGGAATATCTAAAAATTTCATCAATCCCTTCAAGTCATCTACGGACTGTTGTTGGGTATATTCTTCGGCAGTTTCGGGAACATCTGAAGGATAATAACCCCTTGCGCAGTAAGTGATCGTCTCATATTTACGACTGAAATAACCCACCTGCAAATCCCAGGACCGGTAGTCTCCTGCAAACTCATGGCAAAATACCACGGGGTAACCAGAGCCACTCTTCTCATAAAACAACTTGATTCCGTTTACATCAGCTAATGGCATTTGCCCCCTCCCAGTAATGAGTTTAAATCAGTCCCAACGTTATATCACACAGGTAACGTAGGATTCATATTTATTCCTTTGCAACTTGAAAAAGGAAGCTTACAGCACTGGCTATATAATTGTTTACAGGCTCAAACAGCAAAAACCAACGTACTAGGAGAAAAAGTTTGGCGAAAGTTAGGATTATGTACTGGAAAGAGGTTCCTGTTCAAGTACAGGCCAGTGACGATAAAGGTACAGTGTCTGTCCCACTAGACGATCGATTCCAAGAGGCAGCTGATGCTTTAGCAATGATGGATGGTAGTGCTGGTACAGACCAATATCTGATGGCGTGGGAGTGGGGAGACTATGTCTGTACGGACGGAAGTGCAGCTGATATATCCAGTAAAACCGCCGATAGAATAAATTCCGGCATGCCACATGATTTTGTCGCACGAATACGAGACCTTGAGAACGATGGAAATAGAAACCCCAAACCGGGGGCAATTGACACTTGGATAAAGGACTAGTGGCTACTATCTAATGCATAAAGAAAACCCTTCAAGAAAAAATGACGTTTTGTTTCGGATAAAATCAGGGGAGACACTGATTTCAGATGGCGCAACCGGAACTTTTCTACAACAAAATGGGCTCGAGCCAGGTGGGGACCCAGAAGAGTTTAACGCTACTAGACCCGATGTGGTCAAAAGGATGGCAAGCGAATATTTTCATTCAGGTTCTGACTTGGTTTTAACAAACTCTTTCGGTGGCACCGTATATCGACAAAGTCACTACGGATTTGGAGACAGGGTTGCCGAATTTAATAAACTTGCCGCTGAACATGCAAAGAGCCAAGCCACCGAAGATAAATTCGTATTTGGTTCTGTGGGGCCAACGGGGGAATTCCTACAACCACTCGGGACTGTCTCAGATGACGAAATGTACGAAGCCTTTAAAATTCAGGTGACATCATTAGAGGATGGAGGGGCAGACGGGGTAGTAATAGAGACTATGACCGCCATGGAAGAGGCCTCGTTGGCAATACGTGCAGCAAAGGAAAATACCCGCTTAACGGTTGCGGCAACCATGACTTTCGACAGAGGGCCCAGGGGCTACTTTACAATGATGGGCATAACGCCTGAACAGGCTGCAATCGGGTTAGCCGAATCAGGAGCAGATATAGTTGGAACCAACTGTGGCAATGGAATCGACAACATGATAGAAATCGCGGAGAGAATGAGAGAATCAACTTCCCTACCACTGCTTGTACATTCAAACGCCGGCATACCCGGAATGGAGAAGGGGGAAATTATCTACCCAGAATCTCCGGAGTTCATGGCGGAACGATTCTTACAACTAAAGGAAGTAGGGGTAAACATAATTGGGGGTTGCTGTGGAACAGGACCAGCCCACATAAAAGCCCTTGCGAAAGCTTTGGGAAAGGGGTAAGAGCATATGGCATTAATTCAGTTTGAAGGTCCACGGCCCTCAGAAGTTATATCGCGGTATGGGAAATGTCTTGAGTTGATCCCGTTAGACAAACACTTCAACGATATATCTGTAGGACTCTATTTAAAAGAATCCATATTTACAGTTTGGACTTTTAGTAGTAAGCCTAACGTTTCAGAACGTATAAGGGGTATACGAAACCAACTCGTTTCCCTCGGGGGAATGTCTGAAATTCCCGGTACTTACAACCAGGCAAGATTTGAGTGTGGATCTCTACACGAAAGACCCGTCAAATTTTTGCTTAACCAATCCGTTGGGAAAGCCCCTGATTTTGCACCCCCAAGTGGTGAAATAAAGATAAAAGACAGCAAGTCGGATTTGATGATAAATGCGAACCCATTTAGACGAGAAGAAAATTGGTTTTACAGAATCACTACATCAGGAAATGCAAAAAATCCATCGATGCGATTACGAATGATAATGGCTGGATTCTCCCGTTATGGTGAAATGGACAAAGTGGAGGATGATGAAGTTGCCTTCGAATGTAGAAACAAGCATGACGGACTGATGAGACTTTTGATGCCATACTCCAGAAATATTAGCAGCGTAGAAACAATGATGGCCGCTGAAGATATGAGAGGACAAATGACAACAAGTACTCTGGGATTCAGTCAAACATAGGGAGACTTAAACAGTTATGACAACGAGCAAAGAGGAAATTATGACTCCAAAACAACGAGTCATGAATGCGCTGGCAGGTAAACCAGTAGACAGGACCCCTGTTGCAAATCCAACGAATGTAGCAACTGTAGAGCTGATGGATTTGGTTGACGCACCATTTCCGGAAGCATGTCAAAATCCTGAACTTGCTGCCAGATTGGCTGCAACTGGCTATACAGAACTGGGATTCGACAGTATTTCGCCATATTTCAGCATAATTCAAGAATCCTCTGCCTTAGGATGCGAAATGCAGTGGGAAGAAAAAGACAACTGGCCTACTGTTCGAATGTATAACCCTGTTTGGAAAGACGCTGATGACGTGCACGTACCTAGCAATTTTCTGGAACACAGGGACGTAAAAACCATAACAGAATCCATAAAAATTCTGAAACAGGAATATGGTGACGAAGTAGCCATCATAGGAAAAACAATGGGTCCTTGGACACTTGCCTATCATGTTTTCGGTGTGGAGAGATTCCTACTGGGTACTGTGGACAATCCGGACGAAACGATGAGGGCACTTGAAAAGCTCACTGAAATATCCGTACTTTTTGGAGAAGCTCAAATTGATGCGGGCGCAGATGTACTCACATTTCCCGACCACGCCACAGGGGACCTAGTAAGTGGAGAGTATTACAAGCGATTCTTGCAAGATATTCATACAGACATGGTGGAGGCGCTACCGGTGCCTCTGATACTACACATATGCGGTAAAACCTTGGACAGAATGCCTTATATTGCACAAACCGGTATGGCTTCATTTCATTTCGATTCCAAAAACGACCCCCAAGAAGCCATGGATGCTGTTGATGGAGGAATTGGATTAGTAGGCAATATAAACAATCCGGAGACACTGTACGCCCGAGGTCCTGAAGAAGTTAGGCAAGAGGTATACAGATGCCTAGAAGCTGGTGTTCAAATGATTGCCCCAGAGTGCGCTATACCGCTCGCGACAAAGATGCAAAATCTCATGGAAATTCCCCTTGCCGTTAAAGATTGGACTGGAGAGAGAATTGGCCAATAACTCAAACGTGCCCAACCAGCCGTATAATTAGACATTGGATTTTGTTCTGCAAAGTATGACGACAGATTTAATAAAGGGATTGTTAAAAAATCCAATCCCGTAAGGAATGTAAATGCCAGTTGTTAATAAAGACCTTGAGAAAGAATTAACATACGTCACCAATCCAGCAGAGGAATCTCACATCAGAGCCCTCTGGAATGACGCTGATCCACTAATGCAGGAAATTTCCGTAAACCTTATTCACGGGAATAACGTTGACGTATACGATTTGACGAAAAAGGCCTTAGATGAGGGCTTCAGTGCAAATACTATTCTAGATGATGGTTTGGTCGCTGGTATGGCAATCGTGGGAGTCAAGTTTAGAGACAACATAATCTTTGTGCCTGAGGTGCTTGTGGCTGCCAGGGCTATGAAAGCTGGAATGGAACACGTTGAACCTATTCTTTCTGCTTCAGGGGTAGAACCGATGGGGACTGTGATAATGGGAACTGTGAAAGGTGACCTGCACGATATCGGTAAAAACCTATGCATAATGATGCTTAGAGGAGCGGGATTTACGGTCGTGGACCTTGGGGTTGATACATCGTCTGATGAATTTATCGAAGCATTAGAAGAAACCGAGGCTAGCGTTCTTGGGATGTCAGCTCTTCTCACTACCACAATGCCAAATATGGGGAGAACCATAGAAGCGATAGAAGAAGTTGAAATGAGAGACCTGGTCAAAGTAATGGTTGGTGGTGCTCCACTTTCACAAGAGTTTGCAGACGATATGGGAGCTGACGGGTACGGAAAAGACGCTATAGAATGCGTAGATTTAGCCAAGTCTTTTCTGGGACTTGGGAAAGAAACTGGTGTAGCCTTCTAATCAAAGGGGGATCTGAAAAGTGCCAGCCAACGTAGGCGATAACCAGCCCAAATTCGACAAAGACAAGTATGCTACCAGCCTCAAAAGACTTGACGGCATATTTAGAGACATATCTAAGTCCGTCAATGAAATCTCAAAATCTCGTTGTCCCTACAAAAATGCTCAAGACAGATGCACAGCAAAGTTTGGCTGCAGAAACCAAGATGTAAAGGTATCACCTGGGGAGCTATATATTTGCATTGGTAGTGATGATTTAGATTACCGTGACGCCTGGGAATCTGAGACTCCAATAAGTTAGCTCACGTACATTTCATTCACTCCAGAAATCCATCCCGTCGTTACTCATAACTCTATGAAAGGCGCCACTGGTTATTTACTCTTACTATATGCCCATTCTCCATTTAACATTCTTTTCATTTGTTAGGATTGAATTATGTCTCCTGTAATAGCCGATGGACGAGAAGTCCAATATA
>CAJWWP010000031.1:0-19746 GCA_913048525.1 uncultured Chloroflexota bacterium | reverse complement strand
CATCCAGGTAAGCATCGTCCAGCACTCCACTCTAAATTCTGACGCGTAATTTAGGTGGTCAGAAGACCAAATAGAGCTGAAACTTTGAGAGGCGACATCAAGAGCCCTGTGGAGATCGTATAAATAATTCCTCGGTGTGATAGCTTCATAACCACGTTCTCCACAGGGTGGATTGTACCCAAAATCCATTAAATGTTTTGTCATATGAATCCTCCGTTCTACATCTTTGTCTATAATTCGCCGCCCACTTCGTTTGGACGCGTATATTCTGAGGGAATATGCAAGTGATATGTATTCCCATCAGAATTCAAATACTCTATTTTAACTGTCTCAAATAAATCTGTCTTAGATATACCTTGTGCTGACACTGTACACAATCAGAATCCTGTATGGTGCTAGGAGAGTGATATTGCTTTAACAAAAAAGAGAATAGGATGTTTAGATATGTCAGTTCCAACTTATGAGCCCAACGTAATAATTTCGGAAAAGGAATATTCCGTCATCGGAACTCGTCCGCTTCGCCATGACGGAGCGGACAAAGTCACAGGGCGGGCCATATACGGTGCTGATATTAATCATGCAGGACTACTCCATGGGAGAATTTTGAGAAGCACCCACGCTCACGCCAGGATAATTTCCATAGATACTTCCAGAGCCGAGGAATTACCAGGAGTGAAGGCAGTTGTAACAGCCAGTGATTTTCCGAAGACTCCAGAGGGTGTAACAATCGACTACGGTGAAGGTGAAATGGACCTTCACTTTATGCGTCAGAACGTGATGGCGACAGACAAAGTGCTATATGCAGGTCACGCAATTGCGGGCGTAGCTGCGGTGAATGCTCACATTGCTGAGGAGGCATTGGCCTCTATTGAAGTGAAATTTGAGGTTCTACCAGCGGTGACAACAGCACCTGAGGGAATGGCGGATGGAGCGCCGGTTATTCTTGAAACTCTGCAAAAAAACGAGTTGGGAGAAACTATAAGCGGACCCAGTAATATCGCTGAACATTTTCAGCATAGGTTTGGAGACATTGAAGAAGGATTTAAGCAGGCTGATACCGTCATAGAAAGACAGTTTTCGACAGCCATGGTTCATCAGGGTTATATAGAGCCCCAGAATGTCACCGCTCTTTGGAATAAAGACGGAAGGTTACATATTTGGATAAGCACACAGGGGCCTTTCGAAGTGCGGGGCGCCGTGGCGGCATCCCTAGATCTTGAAGTGTCTCAGGTGAAAGTCACCCCTATGGAAATTGGTGGGGGCTTCGGTGGTAAGTTTCCCCTCTATCATGAGCCAGTTGCCGCGTTACTTTCCAAGAAAACCGGACAGCCAGTAAAAATAGTGATGTCACGAAAGGAAGTTTTCGAAAGCACTGGCCCGACCTCTGGTTCCTCCATAAAAATAAAGATGGGAGTAACTTCTGAAGGAAAAATTACAGCTGCTCAGGCATGGCTTGCGTATGAGGCGGGAGCATTTCCTGGGTCCCCTGTGGGTGCGGGGGCCGAATGCGTTTTCGCTCCCTATAATATTCCAAACGTGCTTATAGATGGATACGACGTAGTAGTGAACAAACCCAAAGCGGGAGCTTACAGAGCGCCGGGAGCCAGCAACGCAGGTTTCGCTGCCGAGACGGTGGTTGATGAGCTATGCGTTAAATTGAAGATTGACCCAATAGAGTTCCGATTGCGGAATGGTTCAAGAGAAGGAACTAGACGACCAACTGGACCTCTTTTCCCAAGAATAGGATTGATTGAAACACTAGAGGCAATGAAGTCACATCCTCACTGGAACTCTCCGCTAGCAGGAGAAAACTGCGGTCGTGGTGTTGGAGTAGCTTACTGGATGAATGGTGGCGCTGAGTCTGCCTGCATTATTACTACCAATTCAGATGGAACTATTAATCTCACTGAAGGATCCACAGACATTGGAGGGACCAGATCTTCTGTTGCAATGCAGGCCGCAGAAGTTTTGGGTATAGATTCTGAAGATGTTATTCCCGCGGTCGTGGACACTGATTCTATTGCTTACACCAGTGGAACAGGAGGGAGCAGCGTTACATTTAAGACAGGTTGGGCAGCATTTAAGGCTGCAAATGATTTGAAAAATCAAATGATAAAGCGTGCTAGTCTGATCTGGGATGTGGAGAAGAATTCGATTGAACTTGTAGATGGTTTGTTCAAATCAAAAGTTGATAGCGCACTTCATATGACCTTTAAAGAACTGGCTCAGCAATTAAACAGTACTGGCGGCCCACTTGTTGGGCGGGCAGCTGTAAACGCCACCGGAGTGGGGGCGGCATTTGCAGGTTGTATAGCCGACGTTCATGTGGACCCTGACACGGGTAAGGTAGATGTCCTAAGATTTACGATTGTTCAGGATGCCGGAAAGGCAATACATCCAAGCTATGTGGAAGGTCAGATGCAGGGAGGAGCAGTGCAAGGCATAGGATGGGCTTTGAATGAAGAGTACTTTATGAGTAACGAAGGGACTATGCTTAACTCCAGTTTTCTGGATTATAGGATGCCTACTTCGCTAGATTTGCCAATGATTGATACCGTTATTGTTGAGGTCGCAAATCCTGGACATCCTTTCGGGGTAAGAGGAGTAGGGGAGGTTTCGATAGTTCCTCCCCCTGCAGCTATAGCAAACGCAATATATAGAGCGACAGGAGTACGTATGGAGACTTTGCCAATGAACCCGGGTTCTGTAGCAACGGCCATAGCAGAACTAAAGTCCTGATATAGCGCCTTCAAATGCCTTAACTGCCCCGGTTTACATGTCGATATCCGTAAGAGTGCAAATATCTGCAGTGATAGCAATTTCCCATCGATAAGATTTTTAGATCAAAGCGCCTTGTTTATAAATATCTCTTGGAGCTTTAAGAAGCCAGCTACATAAAACTACAGCTAAGAAAACAATACTGCCTATTCCAAGAATTTTTGAAGGGCCATAGAGGTCGGCAAGAACACCGTTGGCAAAATAGGAGAAACTCATGAGACCCCCTGCGTGAATGAGATAAACGCTGGTGATTCTTCCTCTTAAGTAATCTGGTGATACTGACTGAATCATAATCGTAGCGATGGTCATGAACGCAGTATGTGAGATACCTATAATCACTGTTCCCACCATCGCGGGCTGCAAAGTAGGGGAAATTGTTAAAATAAGGTTCCCTAGAGAGCTCACTAGCGCAGAAATTATAAGCAATCTTCCCAAAGTACGATGGTTGCTCACTGGAGCCAATCCCGATGAAGCAATTAGGGCTCCAACGCCTATCATCATGTGCATATAAGCGACACCCTGTCCTCCCGAGTTTAATTGATTCTCTGAGACTGCTGGGAGAAGAGATTCAAAAGACATTACCAATGTACAGTGAAACATAACAAGGTACATCACACTCCTCAGTACAGGATGGCTGTAGATATAACGGAAACCGGAAATAGTGTTCTGTATTAGACCCTTTTCTGGATCAATACGTCCGGTCGAAACTGCGGTAACCCGAGTCACAAGGTAAACACCTAATGCATAAGCGATTACACAGGATAAAAAAATCCACTTTATATCCGCTAATCCCATAAGCGGCGCTATAAGACCGGGCCCTATTAAGCGAGTGGCATAATAGCCAGCTGAAATTAATGTGTAGGCGTTCGGCAAATGTTTTGTCGGGACTAGATTGGCTGCTAACGCTTCTATCGCGCCCATATGGGTTGCACGAGCAATCCCATTCACTACGGCCAATAGAAGAATATGCCAGACCTCAATGACTCCTGTAAAGATTAAAGCGGTCAGTATCAGTCCGTGAAAAAGACTCAATATGTACGCCATAACGAGGATATTACGTCGTGAAAACCTATCGGTTAAGAATCCAACGACAATGGGAGCAAAAAACCATGGGATCATAGCGGCAAAAAAGACAGCGCCGACCCAACTACTTGGATTGTTTTCAGCCAGATTAAAGATCAGCCAACCTTCTGCAGCACCAAGGGCCCATGAAGAGGATTCACCCACAATGTGCCCAACCCACATGATTCTGTAATTCCTGTGGTATAGAGAGGGAAAGAACCGAGTTTTGATTTCCATAAATTAATATCCGTTCACACTAATTCTGATGGTTGGATATTGCAATCCAATCACCGAGGCGGATATCAATGTTACTATCCAGCCATATACGAGATTAAATGAGGGTCAATTTTAATATGTCTAACAAAATTGTTTCATCGGTAGATTACAGTGATTATGATGCGTATTTTAACGGTGCCTGGATACGCTACGATGAGATAAAAATAGCGCCCGATGATCGAGGGTTTGAGTTAGCCGATGGTGTATTCGACATTGCTCGCACTTTCAACGGAATCCCGTTTGTTTTGGAACGTCATATTGACAGATTATATCGGTCACTCAAGTTTCTCAGGATGGATTCTGGGCTCACTCCGGAGGAAATGGCTGTTATTTGTAACGAAGGAATTCTTCGTAATGAGCATCGGAAAAGTGAGGCAGGTGACTTCACTATTCATCCATTTGTGACAAGGGGCAAATATCTGGACGGACCTCCCACAGTTTGTGTGAGTATCAAGCCGGTTGACTTTTTATCGTTTGCTAAATTTTATGTCGAAGGTGCTCACGGCGTTATTGCACGCACCCGCAGTTACACAAGTGATACTGTTGAACCCAAGGTAAAACACCATAGTCGCCTAAACATGGTTCTTGCCACCCTAGAGGCTCACGATATAGACCCCGAAGCGCTTCCTATTTTACTGGATCAGGATGGCAACATAACTGAAGGAACTGGAAACAACATCTTTCTCGTGAAGAATGGGGTACTAAAAACCCCAGATGACCGGCATATTCTTCAAGGAGTCTCGAGGGACGTAGTTATGGATGTAGCTCAACAATTAGGAATTCCTGTATCTGTAGAGAACCTTCAACCATACGATCTATATACTGCAGATGAAGTATTCTTCACACGGACAAGTCCACGAATTGTTCCGGTTAGTCGAGTTGACGGGAGACATATTGGAGACCAGATTCCTGGGCCAATTACGCAGCAGTTAATTGCCGGACATAGTGAATTGGTTGGGGTTGATTTAGTAGGACAGGCCCTACACCATGCTGGATTAACAAACTGAAAACATACTTGCTCCTATGGTGAGTCTTTTAATTTCTCTAGGCGCCTATTAATCACAAAAATCAGCGGACTATTATGTAAGGCCAAGTTGGGTAAAAAGTCAGATCAGGGATTACTAGATTGACTCTCGCTAAATTTTTTGGCTCCCCAAGTTCTCATGTTTTATTGATGCTCTAGATTCAGTGGCCAAGGTGGGTGCGGGCAAACTCATTAACCGGTGTGATCGTCCAATGCTTCCCGACTGACTTCTTCGTTCAGATCTTCAATAGTATCAGTCACAGGTTGCGTAAACATTATTTCTCTTTCGTGGTTGGTGTATTTTTCAGCAAGCCTTAGAAGGTTTTCTATTTCCCATTGTTCGAGGTCTTTAATTTTCGATAGTCTCCAGATCCATTTTATTAGTCTTCCACTTGGATTTTCATATGCTTGGCTTATGCGCAATAGAAAACTTGAATCTCCCCATGGGATGTCATATTGCTCCATTTTGTCCCAGCGAAAAACTTTATCTTCTTCCTGATCCACTTTTGAGATTTTTTCAAAGCAAACTTTCCAGAGTTCCAATGTTTGGATAGGAATAGCATCAAAATCCTGGTGCATACCTAATAGATTAGCTATAGCTAATGTGGACGACCCTTTTAACCATTCCTGCCATGCAAAGAAGAGTTCTTTCTTATGTTGGATAGGTTGTTCGAAGCAATTCATTGGGCCTCCTTATCTCAACTGTTGGCTTGTTGGTATGGATGGAATATCGTTTAACCTAAATCAAACTGGAGTTGAAGTGGAGGTTAATATATTGTGTGGTAACGGCAGTTATTTTATTTTCTAACGCACTATCGTGTTAGATTTTGGTCATGGTTATTCTCTCAGAGAAAGGTGCTTATATGGAATCTAAGTTTTGGCTCATGAAATCTGAACCTACAGATTACTCATTTGATGACCTAAAATCAGAAACAGACTCAACAGCGGAATGGGATGGGGTCCGCAACTACCAGGCTCGTAACCTGCTAAGAGATAACATCAAATCAGGAGACAGGGTGATTTTTTATCATTCTAATTCAAAGCCACCTGGAGCTGTAGGAACTGCGGTGGTCGTCAGAGATGGGTATCCCGATTTTACGGCGTGGGACCTTGATTCTGACCATCCTGACCCACGAAGCACAGAAGAAAGCCCAATATGGTACATGGTGGATATAAAAGCCGATCAAACTTTTAGTAGGTTGGTTTCACTGAAAGAAATTAAAGCCACTTTAGCTTTATCGGATATGGTCCTTGTAAAAAATTCGAGACTCTCAGTGCAGCCAGTCACTAAAGACGAATTCCAACTCATCGTATCAATGGGTCTTTTCTGACACTATTTCTTGAGGATGAACTGACTAGTTATGAACTCTGATGATGCCCAGCTTGTTAGATTAATGAAGGAGACTTGGAACTCTATCGCTGTCTTGATGGCATCCTTGCAGGGCGAAGACTGGCTATTACCGACTGACTGCCCCGGTTGGACTATAAAAGATTGTTTTGCCCATCTTATAGGTATTGAGCAGCGCCTACTTGGCAACCCGGTACCCAAGCTCACTCTTTCCAGCGAAGATTTAATTCATACGAAAAACGAACTTGGCATGGAAAATCAAGTTGACGTTGTGTTAAAACGGCTAACTTCTCCCGGGGAACTTATAGAGGAGTACGGACTCTTGATATCCGAGAGATTGGATATGTTAGATCAATGTGATTCTCTTGCCCGCAAGAGAAAAGCACCTGATGGACGAATAGTGGATGGCCGAGAACTAATTTCGATCAGGATTTTGGACTGCTGGGTGCATGAACAGGATATAAGAAGGGCGATTGGGAAACCTGGTAATTTATCAGGGCCTTCAGCAATACACGTGTTTGGCCGATTTAATAGGACCTTACCGTTTATTCTGGGGAAGAAGGTCAAGATTAAAGACGGTCGTACCGTTAAATTTGTTATCCATGGGGATTATGCTGAGACAATTTCTATTGGCTCACACGCAGGCCGAGCTAGGAAGTTACACAACTTAGATAATCCCTCTGTTGGACTGAGAATGAATTGTGAAACCTATTTGCTCTTATGCTGTGGGCGAATCTCCCCACAACGGGCCGTTGGTTCCGACAAAGTTGAGGTAACGGGAGACACGGATTTAGGGCTTTCAGTCCTTAATCACATGAGCTTTATACCTTAGATGATAATCTTTCGTCCTATTCCTAGATTCCCTGGACCAGGATTTCTATTATTCGGGGTGTGATCTCCCTAGCTTTTTCTTTCAAAGTTTGCTGATCAAGGCTTCCAAGTGGATGATCCGTAACAGCGAAAGGATAATTAGGTATTCCTCCTATTTTAGCCATAGCGACTCCGCTTGTTATGAACGGTTCGGTGCAAATAACTGCAGCTGGGACACCTTGTTTTTCAAACTGTATTCCGTCGTGCACACTGCACGATGAGCATGACCCTCAATCCCCTGAAGCTGTAATAACTAGGTCACAATTATCTGCAACGTTTGAAAGAATGTCTTCCGGACAAGGTCGAGAAGCATTTCCCTTATTCTCCTCTATGCCTAGTTTGACGTCGTTATTTTCTTTAAGTACGTCATATACGTGTTTTAGTAATTCAACAGAATTTCGTTTGCCGTTTGCTAACAATCCTATTGTGGTCCCATCAAGTGATTCAGGTCGAATTGCCATGAGGGTTCTTTCTGTATTGGGGTCTATGGTGGGATTAAGAACTTTTATTCCAATTTCTGAAGCCATCGTCTCCTCCATCGTCAATAGTTAATTTAGTTTTATTGGTTGTTTTAGTTCATAGTTTATCTAGAACAGGTCGTGCCACTATCCTATCAGTTTAGATACGGACTGGGAGTTACTTCCGCCGCCCCATATGGGTATTACACAGGAAAATGCTCCCGCATTTCCTCCAGCAACCATTATGGTGAAACTGTCAGGGCTGATGGAGGAATGAGTCTTTTCTGGGCCTGCTGGTTTTGGACCTGGATTTATCGAACCTTGTCCCCACTGTTCATTAGATCGAACAGCCATGTCAAACAGATAATCTTTTACACGTCCCTTCTTCCATCCCTCGGCCCCTAGATATTTAGCATGTTCTGGGCAAAACACGATGATTATCTCACCTTGGTTTGGGCCAGCGGCGAACAAAGCATCAGAAAAGCTGTTCAGAATATTTTCCGGCGTTTTTTCTGAATGATTGCTGACCTGAATTGGGGAAAGACCTGCAAATACTGTCACAGAGCTTTGACTTGTAGAAAAACCTCTCTCTACTCCCAAAGGTTCGAACGGCGACCTGGCGGTATTTTCCGTTATGCACCAAGTATATTTTCCAGGATGTCCCAAAGTTGCTTTGTCGATTTCACCTGACCTGGATCCGGTGGCGTTTATAAGCGTTAATCTAATTGCACGGCCAATGGTGGCATTTGCACGATGGCCTGGACCAAAAACGCTAGTTACGCCGTTAATCCCAATGTTCTCAGCCTCTGGACCACTTATAACAGCAAGAACAGCAGCTCCCATCGTGCTAGCGGTAATTGCATGCAGGTTAAATTCTGGTTCTAATACCGCCTCTATCGAAGCTAGGACGGAAGGGAAATATTCTGGTTTGCACCCCGCCATTACTGAGTTTATAGCAATTTTCTCTAAAGTAATGGTTCTGTTCTTGACTGGTTCCACCCCTATGACTTCGGAGGGGTCACGATGTGAATGAGAGATTGCTTCGAGGACGTTACTCTCAGTTGGTAGGATTATTGGTAGACCGTCGGTCCATCCATTGGCAAAATAATGCTCCATCGCTTCCGTCTCAGTTCGGAATGAGAGAGTTTCTGATATAAGAGTTTTTTTCATTGTTGAATCATAATCTCCGTCAATCCTTTGCTGTTGATCTGGATAGTTTGGGGCAATCCAAATATAATGTCGACTGATATAGGATTATAGAAAAAATTTGGGCACTATGGGCTCTTTATTATTATATGATCAACTTGGAATAAATAAGTAATTCAGCCTCATATTTCTTGAAATCTTATGCAGTTGATATGTATGATCCATTATGAATATAAAAATTTTGTCGTGACAAGTTACTAATAAGGCGTTTTTGGAGGTCAAATGATGGTTGCAGCCCGTGAGAAATCTTTTGTTGTGGTTCAGTTAAGTGGGGGAAACGATTACTTAAATACAATCGTTCCTTACGGAGATGACGAATACTATGACTTTCGAAAGACGGTTCATATCGATCAAGAGTCGGTGCTTCCTGTAGATGGTACTTATGGGTTCAATTCTAACCTCGGGCCAATTAAACAGCTTTATGACGAAGGTAAAGTGGCAGTGATAAATGGCATAGGTTATGACAACCCAAACCGATCACATTTCCGATCTATGGATATCTGGCACACTGCATTACCTGATGAGATAGGGAATGAGGGTTGGCTAGGCCGAGTTATTCGGGAGATAGATCCGAGTGGTGAAAATGTTCTTACAGGAGTTAATTTCGGTAGAGGTTTACCGAGAGCTCTTGGAGTAAGAGGAGTCCCTGTAGCCTCAGTGGGCAATCTAGAGACTTACGGACTGTTCACCGATATTGAAGACGAGGCGACCAGGAGTTTGGCTCTCCGCGCTTTCGCGCACATGTACGGAGGAGTGCAGGGGAAAGACCCAGTATTGGACTTTTTAGGACAGACTGGTTCGAATGCCTTAAAAGGCGCTGACATACTTCGTACTGCTCCTGAGAAATATTCCTCTTCCATAGAATATGCTGCGAATCCTATAGCTCAGAGTATGAGGAGCGCTGCACAAGTGTTGTTTGCTGACCTTGGGACCCGAGTTTTTTACACGCAACATGGTAGTTTTGACACCCACTCTGGTGAACTTACTTCACACGCCAAGTTGTGGCAGGAGGTATCCGGAGCAATTGGAGACTTTTACGATGATTTGAAAGAACATGGTCGAGAAGATGAAGTGGTAGTGCTAGTGTTCTCTGAATTCGGTCGACGCATTAAAGATAATGGTTCCGGCACTGACCATGGGTCAGGTGGCGTTGCGTTCGTTATAGGTAGTGAAGTCAAGGGTGGTATGTATGGCCAGTATCCGTCCATAAGAGAAGCTGACCAGCTGGAGGGTGATCTTCATTTCAATAACGATTTCCGCTCGACATACTCAACAATAATAGAGAAGTGGTTCGGTATGGATGCTGTCCCGATAGTAAATGGAACATTTGAACAGTTTGATTTTGTATCTCGTTGAAATCTGAAAGATATTTCTGGTTACTATTACTCAAGAGAGAAGGGTGGTGATACATGAGTGACTTGGCACTTTTTGCGCACTTAATGAGGCGTGCTGGTTTTTCGGCCACTCGGGACGAATTGGAATCCTGTGTTGAGCAAGGTTACGAGGCCACCGTAGATGAGTTACTAACTCCCGGAGATCCGGGAAACATGCCTGACGATATCATCCGCAGATATCATGTTGATCAAAACGAGCTTAGGCAGTTGGATGGGGCTGGGGCATACTGGATTTACAGGATGATAACTACCCAAAACCCTTTGGAGGAAAAAATAGCTCTTTTTTGGCATGGGTTGTTTGCTACTGGTTATGCGAAATTGAATCAGGCCCGTACTCTTCTTAACCAAATTGACATGTTCAGATCTTCAGGGTTGGGCAGCTTTAGAGATCTCTTAGTAGATTTGTCTAAAGACCCGGCAATGATTATATGGCTGGACAACAACGAAAACCACAATGGAGCCATAAACGAAAATTATGGCCGGGAACTGTTGGAACTCTTTTCCATGGGAATAGGAAACTATTCGGAGGACGACATTAAAGATTGTGCCAGAGCTTTTACGGGCTGGACTCTTAGGAACCAAGAATATATGGCTATGCGAGCGAGTAAAGACTCTATTTGGCCATATGGAAGAATTGCTTGGCATTACCAATATCGGGAAGATGACCATGATTCGGGTAATAAAAGATTTTTGGGTGAACAGGGCGACTTTAATGGCGATGACATAATAGACATTATTGTGAGACAGGATGCTACAGCCCAATTTTTGGCAACAAGACTGTTTCAGTTTTTCGCTGCCGACTCAATTGACTCCGAGGGAGAGTCAGTTATCGAAGATATGATAAAAGCTTATTTTGATTCGAATTATGAAGTTTCTTCAGTGTTACGTGTCTTATTTAATTCTGAGTACTTCAAATCTAATAACGCTCGTTATGCTCGAGTGAAGGGACCAGTAGAGTCTGTGGTTGGCACCGCCCGGATGGCGGGGAGTTATTCTGAACCGACACTAGATGTCCATGGGCTTTGGGCTCAGGCCATGTTCATGGGACAGGGCCTTCTTGCTCCCCCAACGGTTGAAGGTTGGCATGAAGGAACAGAATGGATCGACAGTGGTTCTTTAGTGGAAAGGGTTAATTTCGCCACAAAAGAATTTGGAGATCCCAATAAGTCCGGAGTGAGCAATATTATTGAGAAGCTGTCACAACGTGGGAATGGAACCTTCGATTCTGAGGCATTAGTTGATAGTTGTCTCGATCTTATAGGTCCGATACAAGTTGAAGAGAGAACTAGGGAAGGATTGATTGAGTTTGCTCATGCCCTAGGAGAAGTAAACCTCAAAGACTCGGGGTCAGTGGAGAGACAAAAGGTAGCTGATACTCTGAGCATGATCGCGTCCACTAGAGAATATCAGCTAGCTTAAACTCGAAATAAACAGTAACGGAGTTTTTGCCGATGTCCTCAACTTCAACATCTAACACTCAATACCTAAAGACAATTGGGATTGTTAATAATGGCTATAACGGTAGGGGATTTGCTAATCCGTATGATTTGGCTGTTTCAGAAGAAGGGAACCTCTTTGTTCTAAACAGATGTGACCCAGCGAGGCGCTCAGCGATTAGGGTTGGTGTTTGTAATCTTGACGAGGACTACCTGTTCGAATTTGGCTTTGGCTTTGGTGACGGTGACGGCCAAATGGTGTGGCCTGTTGGAATAGAGTTTGATAAAAACTCCAGGGCGTTGGTTTCTGACGAACACAATAACCGTATTACTATCTATTCCTCTGAAGGGCAGTATTTGTCACATTGGGGGACGGCAGGGGAAAACCCGGGAGAATTCCAAGGCCCTGCGGGTATGGCAGTAACAGAAGATAACGTGGTGTTTATTTCTGATCAAAAAAACCATCGCATACAGCAATACACACCGGACGGTAACTTTATCGCACAATGGGGTAGCTATGGTTCTGACGAAGGCCAGTTCAATCTTCCTTGGGGGATCACCTTTGACGCTCAGGAGAGACTGTACGTTTCTGATTGGAGGAACGATCGCATCCAAGTATTCACCCGCGATGGAAAGTTTTTGGATACCATCGGCTTATCAGGCTCAGGTGAAGGGGAATTGTCTAGACCTTCTTCAGTGGCAGTAGATCGTCGAGGTGACGTATATGTAGCAGACTGGGGGAATGAAAGAGTCCAGGTTTTTAACGATGAAGGAGCGTTCAAATTTTCTTTAAGAGGTGAGGCTACGTTATCTCAGTGGGCAATCGAATTTTTTGAATCCAATCCGGATGAAATGGAGCAGAGGGAAATTTCAGAACTCCTGCCGGAGATTCCCGATCATCTCAGTAGTCCCCATCATGTATCTTCTCAGACAGAGTCATTTTTTTGGGGACCGGTTTCTGTTGTTATTGACCAGAATGATTTACTGTACGTGGTTGAATCCAATAGGCATCGTGTTCAAGTTTACAAAATTTGCTGATTTCTACTTTGGCTGGATAAACTCTAACCAGTTCCCTTCGGGATCTTGGCAATAACATATTCCTCTTCGAGAGCCATCTGGATTATCTGTGAATATTGGGTCAGTAACGAAAGTGATTCCTTTAGCAACTAAATCCACATGAAGCTTTTCAAGATCATCTACGTTGAAACACACGTGAGCCGCGCCTAATTGGTTGCGATTTAGATGCCCCTCAGGACTTTCTGGATGGATGTAATAAACTAACTCTAGAGAATGCTCTCCGTCAGAACCAACGAAAACCAGAGTCCGGTGAGCTCCAGGAATTCCAGTGTGGTCGCCCGTTTCTGGGGCCTTGCTGTCTACCTCTCTTTCCACTCTCAACCCCAAATCGTCTCTGTAAAAAGCCACCATTTTGTCAATGTCTTGGACAACAAAACCTGAATGATTAAATCCCGTTACCATTAGTTACGACCTCCATCATCTCTTTTTAGATAAGCTAAGGTGCCTAGGGGAGCAAGGATAGTCGCACCCGGGTTTCAATTGCAAACGCACACAACGGAGTGTATTCTTCGATGACACTTTATGTTTGTTTTAACGATCTTAAAAATTCCTTTCTTCTGGGCCGCTGTCGGATTTTTAGTTGGTGTTGCACTGGGAGTAAACGATATTTCAGTCTGGCTAATTGCTGCGTCGCTTTTGGCATTTCTAGCAGTTGTGAAAATTAGCGGGCCTGCTAGAGAAGAAAGTGAAGGGTTTCTGTTCTCCGGTGGTAGCGCACTAATGCTATCTTGGATATTAGGATTCGCTGTTAAAGGAATCCTATTCTAGTAGGACTTTTTATTTGCCGATGGGGTAATCAGCATTTTGGATATTTGTGTTGTCTAGTTCGCCAAAGCCAAACGTAAGTATTTTCGCAACCTGCGTGGTAAATCATATTTATCCGGAGGTTGGGTTAAGCACTGCTCGAGTATTGGAGCATTTTTCCTGCAAGGTGAGTGTCGAACGAAACCAGTCTTGTTGCGGCCAGCCCTTTTTTAATTCCGGGTTTCGGAATGAGGCAAGGAAGCTTGCAGAAAAAATTATTGAGACCTACAAAGATGTTCCTGGGGACATTGTTGTACCTTCAGGCTCCTGTGTCAGTATGATCCGGAATCATTATCAGGAGCTGATTGGGCCTGATCACTTTTTGAAATCTGAAACAGAAAATCTTGCGGGCCGTATATTTGAGTTCTCTGAATATCTTAATAAATTGGTTACTAATGGCGAATTTTTCTCAAAGATAAATAGTAGTGCTTTGGATAAAAAATTGCCTGATGTGGTTTACCACGAGTCCTGTCATCTTCACAGAGATTTAGGTGTTGGTGACGGGCCCGAAACTATTCTTAGGAATCTCCCTAATATCAACATAGTGAATTTAGAACAGGCAGAGGTATGTTGCGGTTTTGGTGGGACATTTGCTGTCAAATACGCGGAAATATCAGCAGCTATGATGAATGAAAAAGTGGATTTAATTGAAAAATCTGGGGCTGATATTGTCACATCTTGTGATTCGAGTTGCCTAATGAACATTGATGGAGGGATTAGGAAGCGAGGCCTTCCAGTAAAGGCCAAGCATATCTCTGAATTGTTAGATGAAGTGATTTCGGAGTCACAGGAACTATGAAACCAATAACAGAGAAATTTAGAGAAAAATCAAACTCGACACTTCATGACTTAAAGATTCAAAAAAATTTGTCTGGTCTTTATTCAGGTTTTTATAAGGCCCGATTAGATGTTACAGCTGCGACAGAAAATTGGGAACAAATGCAAGATCAAGCCCGCCTAATCAAGGAACATACCTTGGATAATCTTCATCACTACTTAGAGATGTTGGAATCTCAAGTAGTGAAAAATGGTGGCAAGGTACATTTTGCGGACACAGCTGTTGAGGCGAGCAACTACATTTTGAATTTGGCTAAAGCTAAGGGCGTCAAAACTGTAGTAAAGAGTAAATCTATGCTTTCAGAGGAGATGTCTCTGAATGAGAGACTTGAAGAGGAGGGGATTGAGCCAATCGAGACCGATCTTGGAGAGTATATTGTGCAACTCGCTGAGGAGACTCCTTATCACATCATCGCCCCTGCTATTCATAAGTCTAGTGGAGAAGTGGCTGAGCTTTTCAGCAAAAAAATAGGCACGGATCCTGGTTTGGACATTGAAAACTTAACTGAGGTTGCGAGAAAGCAACTTAGGGAAAAATTTATAGAAGCTGATATGGGGATTACAGGGGGGAACTTTTTGGTGGCGGATACGGGCACTCTAACGCTAGTTACCAACGAAGGTAACGGGAGGATGTGTACCTCTCTTCCTAAAATACACGTAGCCGTTGTGGGGATGGAAAAAGTTATACCTTCTATGGCAGATCTAGGGCTATTCTTGAGGCTTTTGATAAGGTCAGCAACTGGTCAGTGGATGTCTAGCTACGTTACAACTACTTCTGGTCCAAAAAAAGAAGGAGATATTGATGGACCGGAAGAGTTCCATTTGGTTATTGTGGATAACGGGCGCTCAGACATATTGGCGAATAAGGAACTTCGAGAAGCGCTTTACTGTCTCCGTTGTGGGGCGTGTCTAAATGCGTGCCCTGTATACCGGAAAGTCGGTGGTCATTCCTATGGATGGGTATATCCTGGTCCGATAGGTGCGGTAGTCACTCCGATGCTTACAGGGTTGTCGAAAGGAAAGGATTTACCTTTCGCCTCTAGTCTTTGTGGAGCATGTAAGGAAGTCTGCCCTGTCAAAATAGATATACCTAGGATGCTACTTTATATGAGGAGTGAGCTGTCGGAAGGGAAAGATTATCCAGAAGAGGTTTCGTCAGGAATTGTTGACAGGACCATATACAGAATGGCTGGTTATGTTCTAGGCAATGCCAAATTATCGACACTTATGCATGGTATTGGAAGTAAACTAGCGAAAGTTTTTATGGGAAACAGGGTCCCCCTGCCGTCATCTTGGTCTACTCACAGAAATTTGCCAAATCTACCGGATCAGACTTTTACTCAACTTTGGGATAAATATAGATCCGAGGGTGAATAAATATGGGTAGAGAGCAATTTCTAGCTAGAGTAAAAAAAGCTGTGGAATCGGGCGGGGCTGAAGCTACTAAATTTCAAGACATGCCTTTCTATTTGACAGATACTAGGGTAAACGATCAAGCAACCAAAATTTTAAAATATGCTTCAGACCACTGGGAAGATTTGGCTTCAGCATTATTGACTACGGCTGAATCTTTGGGCTGGCAAGTAAGTAGATGCTCAAATGCAGAAGATGCTTTTGAATTTGTAGAGTCTGTTGTTGCTGATATTAGTGCAAAAAACATAGTTATTACAGCTCAAGGAAGCATAAGAGACATCGGTTTGTCCAAATTATCGAACAGTGAACTCGATGTTGTCACAATAGACTCTAGCAATGAAATTAGTTCAGATGACATGAGAGCCACGGCCTTGCGGGCTGATGTGGGGATCACAGGAGTTGAGTTTGCTATTGCTGAAACCGGAACGGCGGTACTTTCATCGGATTCGGAGACTGGTCGTCTGGTTGGTTTAGCGCCACCGGTTCACATAGTTATAGTAAAAAGAGGACAGGTGTTGCCCAGTTTAGATGAACTTTTTCTCTTGAGGAAATGGCAATCTATTCATGGACTAGCTCCACAATATGCTAGTCTAATTTCGGGACCTAGTAGGTCCGCTGATATCGAATACACTCTCGTTACAGGCGTTCACGGACCGGGAGATGTACGAATGGTATTGGTGGATTAAAATCTTCTTTAATCTTTATATGGACATACCAATACGAACCAGTCGAAGTGCTTCCTCTACGGAATTTTCTATGAGGATTGCCGCATTTGCAGAGGCTTCTTCCAACGTCATTGGACCACTTACGATTGAGAGTGCGGATTCTAACCCATAGTCATGCACAACTTGATAGTTTTCACCGAGCATTCCTGATATTCCAAAGCACGGGATGTCCATTTCTGATGCTAGTCGTGCCACACCTATTGGGGCTTTGTTGTAGACAGTCTGAAAATCCATACCACCTTCACCAGTTATGACTAACTTAGCCCCCTCCATTTTCGTTTTTAATTCCACTGTGTCTAATACGATGTCCACTCCCGCCCTCAATTGACCATCTAAGAAAGCTATCATTCCGGCCCCGAGTCCGCCGGCGGCACCCGCACCTGGAATATTTTCAACATCTCTGTCTAACTGGCTCTTAACGACATCTGAAAAATTGCCCAGTGCTTTATCGAGTTGTTTAACATTATCGGGCGTCGCGCCTTTTTGAGGTCCGTAGACAGCCGAGGCCCCTTCAGGGCCAGTTAAAGGATTGTTTACGTCACAGGCAATTTGAAAATCACAATCTTGGATCCTTGAGTCAATGCCAGATAAGTCGATTTCTGACAATTTGTCTAGGGCTGCACCTCCAGGTGACAGTTGTTTCCCGTTTTCATCTAGTAGATTTACCCCTAAGGCTTGAGCCATACCAGCACCTGCGTCATTTGTGGCACTTCCACCTATTCCTACTATGAAGTTTCTAAAACCCCTGTCCAAGGCCTGTAGTATCACCTCTCCAAGGCCGAATGTGGTGGAATTCAGTGGATCCCTTTCGTCGAGAGAGAGTAGGGCGAGTCCAGAACTTCTAGCCATTTCGATCACGGCGGTTTTCCCGTCTCCCATGGCTCCCCACGATGCGTCTAGCCTTTCCCCTATGGGGCCAGTGACGTTGGTTTCATTTATCTCTCCCCCAGAACCCTCCACCAATGTCTCCAGTGTTCCGTCTCCACCATCTGCTACTGGACAAATAAGTACTTCCGCCTCTGGAAATACCTTGAGAATCCCTTTCTCCGCTGCTATTGCAACTCCTAAAGCAGTAATACTTCCCTTATATGCTTGGGGGGCTATTACGATTTTCACTTTATATAGGTCCTTTTCGATTATTACATTTTAAGTTAATTGGTTTCTGCGTCTTTGAGTTATTCATATTTATATATGTTGATTGATATGGAAAAGGAATTACGGTACTTTAATACTATAGTTGTTAGTAAAGGTAGCATAATGGCAAGAAAAAAATCAGATGAGCCTACAAGGCAAATATTTGCGAACATCCGTGAAGATATATATCTATTAGTGAAATCTAAGTCCGCAGAAGACCGATTGTCTATGAGAGAGATTCTTGAAAAATCCCTCCTAATGTATTTGGGTAGTGAGGGAAGTGTGACTGAATCTGACAGTGAACCTGTGTCCTCGACCACAGTTTGGGATGACGAGTATTTGAGAATGCAGGCAGGACAACCAGTAGGCACTCCGATTGAACTCTCGGAAGATGAAGCAAAAAGGATAGCTCTGGAAGCATTCTTATGACCCAAGTTAATGAAATAATGGTAGATTCAACAATTCTAAATGCCTACAAAAATGGGGATACCCATGCTAGGAAATTGATTTTTGAAGCAATAGAAGGAAATATTAATATATCAATTTGTGCAGTTTCTATTATCAACATATGGTCGACAGCCACATTTGATAGGAAGTCAGAGATTGGGTTCACTGGGATATTTTCTTTTCTTGATGTAATAGATCTGGATAGCGAGGTTGCCCGACATGCTGGAAATTTTTTGAGGGGGAACTTAGATATAGACTCTTCGCTGGGCATAGAACGTGCCGTATTAGCGGCCTATGCCGAGTTGGTTGGGAAAGATATTGTGACTAATGACCCAGAGGAATATGCTCCATTTAATTGCGAGGCTAAATATCTCGAAAGCTATATATTAAATCAAACTGAAACGGAAATTTATAGCTAGACATATTCCTTTATCGTTTTAGCTAATTTTGTTGTAAGGCCAGGCGTAGAAGCTATATCTTCAATAGAAGACTCTCTAATTTTTGTCACTGAACCAAATTTTTTGAGGAGCTGGCGTCTTTTTCTTGGCCCAACTCCTGGAACCATGTCCAGCGATGACTTTATTGCACTCTTGGACCTACGTTTTCTATGATAAGTTATGGCGAATCTATGGGCCTCATCACGTGCTCTCTGCACTAGATAAAGACCTTGTGAGTTTCTTGGTAGAACTATAGGCTCTTGAGCATCCGGAATGAAAAGTTCTTCGTTTTCTTTTGCAAGGCTTGCGAGTGGGATGTCGTTAATTCCCAACTCCAGAAACACCTGCAACGCAGCTCCGAGATGACCTTTGCCGCCGTCGATTAACACGAGTTTTGGCGTCTCCGTCCATTTCGTATCTTTTTGAGCAACTTTTTTTACTGAGGTTGGATTATTCGAATCCACTTGCTTCAATCTTCTAAATCTTCGACTCAGCATTTCTCTCATCATTGAATAGTCATCTACTTGGTCTACGGTTTTTATTTGAAATCTCCGATAATCTGATGATTTTGGTTTGCCATCCTGAAATACGACCATGCTGCCTACGGCATTTGTTCCTTGGATATTAGATATGTCATAACATTCTATTCGAGAGGGTTTTTCAGGTAGACTGAGTGCCTCTTGTAGTTCGATCATCGCTTGATCATTCTGCCCAGACTCAACAAATCGGGTGACCTTAAGTTGTTGCATACCTTGATTTGCATTTTCAACCACCATGTTGACAAGTTTTTTTCGTTCCCCACGCATCGGGCTAATTATTTTTACTCGTGTACCTCTTTTACCCATAAGGAAGGTTTCCAGCGACCCCTTCTCTTCTCCAACCCCTGTTTGAGTAAGTATTGTAGGAGGAACGTATGGTGTGACTTTGTAAAACTGCTTAATGAAAGCGGTTTGAATAGATGCTAAGTCATCGAATTCTCCGACAGCCATTAGATAGTTATCTCTGCCAATCAGCTTGCCT
>CAJWWP010000030.1:0-20866 GCA_913048525.1 uncultured Chloroflexota bacterium | reverse complement strand
GGAAGTAAGTTGGAACAGAAGAAGTACTACAGGCATAGTGGGTACCACGGTGGTCTCAAAGAAACCACTCTGCAAGAATTGTTGGCCACCTATCCTGAAAGAGTTATTCAACAGTCCGTTAAAGGTATGCTTCCAAAAAATACACCTGGCAAGAGGATGCTTTCACGATTAAAGGTTTATGCCGGGGAAAATCATCCACATAGTGCACAGGTAAGTCAGAACGAAGATACGGGTGAATAGGATTCAAAGTATTCAGGAGGAATAATCAGTGGTTGAACAGGCATATACATATGCGGTGGGGAAGCGGAAAACCGCAGTTGCGCAGGTTAGACTTTATCCTGATGCTGGCCCTATTGTGGTTGATGAAAAGCTTATGGAAGATGCGTTTCCGTATAGTATCTGGCAGCAAATTATTAATGAGCCATTTACAGTTACAAACACTCAAGGAAGGTTTCGCGTTGTCGCTAAGGTTTCTGGAGGAGGAACTAATGGCAGGGCAGGAGCTCTTCGTCATGGTATTTCTCGTGCCCTGTCTCAGGTTGAAGGTGGAAAGTACAGAGGGGAGCTTAAGAAAGCTGGTCTTCTGACGCGTGACTCCAGAGTTAAAGAGCGTAAGAAACCGGGACTCAAGAGAGCCCGTAAAGCAAAGCAGTATACAAAACGTTAGGCACTTCGAGATATAGAACAGTGTGGTTTTCTTAGGCGTAAGTGCTGTCCACGCTTAAATCAATGATACTGGTGGCCGAGAATTGTAGACTAGGACCATTGGAAATGTAGCTATGAGTACAACCCGTGAAAATAGGTTATCAATGGCAATGGAGAATTATTTGCTCTCCATAATTCGTCTTCAAGAACAGGAGACTAAGGTAACTGCGGCACAATTGTCAGAACATTTTAAAAGCTTGCCAATGGGAGAAGGATTGGGGACTTCATTGCCATCTGTGTCGGCAATGATTAGGAGAATGACCCGAGAAAAATTGGTAAGTACAAGTTCAGATAAAGAAATATCACTCACAGGTGCCGGTCAGAGGGAAGCCGAAAGTATATTGCGCAGGCATAGATTAGCGGAGAGACTCGCAGTTGATGTACTGAAAGTTGACCTTAAACGTGCCCATGAGGAGGCACATAGGCTGGAGCACGCTTTTTCTCCCTATCTTGAATCTCGGATTGTAGATATTTTGGGTTATCCCACAACCTGTCCCTTCGGTCATCCTATACCTGGAAGTGAATACACTTTCAATCGTTCAACAGTTTCTTTAAATAAGGCAAAGGTTGGTGAGGACTATTTGGTAGACATGGTGCCGGAAGACGATATGGATCTACTGGGGTACTTTGTTGATAACGAATTTCTTCCAGGTGCTCATATTCAAGTTGCAGATTTGTCGAAAGCCCGGGGAGTCATAACCTTAAATCTAGGCAGTAAAGAATTGGTATTTAGTATGGGAATATCTAATCTTATTCGGGTGACCCCAGTCTAAAGCAGGCGCGATAGAAATGCCGGATATGAAACTAGTCACCTCCTCTCAGATGATCCAGATAGAGGCTCTTTCTGACGATACTGGGGTTTCTAACGACATTCTAATGGATAAAGCTGGTTATCAATTAGCGAAGGTTGCTATATCTAGTGTCGGCGTCGTTAGCGGTGTCAAATGTCTTGTTTTAATAGGCCCTGGGAATAATGGCTCTGATGGCCTGGTTGCTGCGGGACATCTTCTTAGGGATGGGGCAGAAGTTTACGCGGCTATTTTAGGTAGCAGGCCCGTGCCGGACCCTAGAATGTTGAACGCGATTGGTGCCGGTGTTACCACTATCAAGGTTGAACAATATTCTGACTTAATCGAGATTGTTCAGAATGCTCATTTGATAATAGATGCAGTTTTTGGCACAGGTGTAAATCGAATAATACAGGGTAATCTGGCGAAATATCTAAAACTGGTTTCTGATTTTGCACCACCCGAAAGGAAAATAATTGCAGCAGACATTCCTTCCGGTGTAGATGCCGATACAGGTCAAATTGATCCTTCAACACTTTATGCGGATCATACCGTTGCGTTTGGATATCCAAAAATTGGGAATGTTATTTATCCGGGGAGTGTGGCCACAGGTGAACTTACAGTGGCTGATATAGGGATACCTCATGGTCTGGATAAAAATATCAAAACATATCTAATGGAACCAGATTTCGTCAGGAATGTCTTGCCGAGAAGACAATTGGATTCGAACAAAGGCACATTCGGGAAGGTTATGATAGTTGGAGGATCTGAAAATTTTGTGGGTGCGGTGGGTCTTGCAGCATACTCTTCTCTTAAAAGTGGAGCGGGACTTGCTACTGTGGCAGCACCTTCTAATATTACCTTGGGTGTCGCTAGTATTGTCCCAGAGGCTACTCTCATAAATCTTCCAATAGATGAATCCGGAACTATCGATGGTTGGCCGGCTGCAAGAGAAATATATCGACGTATGGAAGACTACTCAGCTCTTTTAGTTGGTTGCGGCATGGGAGTGTCGAATCAGGCTCACCTGCTGATTTCTAACCTCTTACTGTCGCCAGTTGACCTTTCTGTCCCTGTGGTGATTGATGCCGACGGGTTGAATATGCTTTCTTCGCATTCTAGGTGGTGGGATCAATTACCTGAAGATTGTGTTCTAACCCCTCATCCAGGGGAAATGTCTCGCATGACTGGCTTATCTGTGACAAAAATTCAAAATGACCGTCTAGAAATTGCTCGAAAATTTTCGGCCAAATGGGGTCGAATTCTTGTACTAAAGGGAGCTAATTCCGTTGTCGCGCTACCAGATGGAAATTTATGGGTAAGCGATATTTCGACCCCCTCACTTTCATCAGCCGGAACAGGCGATGTTTTGGCAGGGCTTATAGCTGGTCTCATAGCTCAAGGATTGTCTGTTTCAGATGCCGCGATATCAGGAGTCTATATACATGGGGTTGCAGGAGAGTTCACAAGAGACAAATTAGGGGACTCAGGAACGCTTGCCTCCGATGTCATATTTGAAATTCCGCAGGTAATGAACATGATTCGGCAAGACATGAAGACGTTATAGATGGTTCAACTTCGCGGTAGGGAAAGGGCTGAATTCGTCGGCAGAATGTTTGATCGAATTTCAGGTCGCTACGATTTTCTAAATACGGTTATGACTTGTGGAAGACATCACGCATGGCGGAGTAAGGCTGCTGGGTTAGTGGGCGGGAAAGAAAACGGAGTGGCTCTGGATGTGGCGACTGGAACAGGAGATTTTGCTTTTAGTCTACTTAGTAAGTCGTTTGTGACTAAAGTAGTTGGCGTCGATTTTGCGGCGGAAATGTTAAATAGAGGTGTCGTAAAGGCTGCGCATAGAGGCCTAAAGTCGAGATTCATAGGCAATATTGGGGATGCTCACAAATTACCCTATAAGGATAATTCATTTATATGTGCCACAGTCGGGTTTGGAGCTCGGAATTTTATTGATCTACCTACCGCTATCTCTGAAATGGTCAGAGTCATAAAGCCGGGATCTAGAGTTGTGGTCTTAGAGATTGTCAGACCGACTGGTTTCATAATGTCAAAAGCATTTCTATTTTATTTTCGTAATATAACTCCATATATAGGTGAGATACTTGCTAGGGACAGAGAGGCTTATACTTACCTGCCTGAGTCCGTACAGAAGTTCATGACCGCTTCAGACTTGGCTAACTTAATGGTTGGAGCAGGACTTAGCGAAATTTTGGTAAGTAAGGTTGCTTTTGGTACTGTAGCGATAGTTTCTGGCAAAAAATCAGACTAAAACTAAGGACTCGGTCTTTCAACTAGAGTAACGATGGTGCTTTGAGGCTCCCGGTCTGAGATGTAGTCGACTTTCACGGTTTCTCCTACGGTATAGCTCCACAATACGGTAAGAAACTCAGCCATGTCATCGGTCTCCTGATCATCAAGAGAGGTTATTATATCTCCCGCCTTGAGCCCTGCATTATATGCTGGTTTCTCTGGAGCTACCTGGGTAATTAAGATTCCTTCAGAAGTGCCTAGATCGAATCTATCTGATAATTCGGTAGTGTTAGTCATTCCACTTAAACCGATAAGTGGTCTAATTACTTTACCTTTCTTGATCAGGCTATTAATAATTGGCTTTGCGACACCTGAGGATACGGCAAAACCAACTCCTTGCGCCCCGCCATACACGGCGGTGTTGATACCTATAACCTTTCCATCCATATCAATTAACGGACCACCGCTATTCCCTTTGTTTATCGCGGCATCCGTTTGTATCATGTCGTATAGATCGCCTCTTTCCGTCCTTATTGTTCTACCTAAGCCACTTATTATGCCTAGCGTCACTGTTGGCCCCCCTTTTAATCCAAGAGCGTTACCGATGGTTGCTACCCAGTCTCCAGTGCGAATGTCATCTGCCTCAGTGAAAACTACTGTGGGTAGTTCGTCGGCACCGATTTTAATTACTGCCAAATCAGACAATAAATCGAGTCCGACGATTTCAGCTGAATAATGACTGCCATTAGAAAGACCTACTTCAATGTCTCTCGCGTCCTGTATAACGTGGTAGTTGGTTACGATGTAACCATCAGGTCGCACAATCATTCCGGTTCCTGATCCCTCATCCGTGAAGTCATAAAAAACTCCCCTCGACAGTATGTCGACGGATATTGAAACTACTCCCGGCTCTACAGTCCTCACAACATCGGCTATCGTTGGAAGAATAATCGGTCGATGATAAACCTCAGACTTTATTGATGTCTGGGTGTTTTCTGTTCCAGTGATTTCAGAGAGGTTGGTTGTTATGGGTTCGGTGACTTTTGTACAACCTAAGAAACCTAAAATGATTACGATGCAAATCGTAATATCCAATGAGAATTTGCTATAAGACATGTCACGATTCATTGTGAGAGGTTGCAGGTATTACCCTAACTCTAACCCTCCCAAATCCGGACCATAAACCTAAGCGTCCCTGTGGTCTACTTGTTCTTATGCCGTAGGCATGAAACATGGAAGTTAACTGGGCTCCGAAAAGTAATATTATTGCCGATACGTAAATCCAGGCTAATAATGCCATCAAGGCTCCTATGGAACCATAGACTACGTTATAGACGGAAAACTTTCCGATGTACCAAATGAATCCCATCTGAGCTGCTATAAATATTAAAGAGGCTAGAAGTGCTCCGGGAAGCACATAAATAATGTGTATGTTCGCATTTGGTATCCATCTATATAAAGTCGTAAAGGACAAGAATATGAGCACTGGGGAAACTAACTGAGTTATTATTTCCCATACTAAATCCCCTGGTAATTCGCCCTCAGTGGCGAAAAATTCAACCATTCCTCTTATGACTTCAATAATTGGAGCCGTGAAGAGTACTATCAGCACTAACATACCAGCCCCTAATACAAGTGCTATATCGATCAGGCGTTCTCGTAAAAATGGACGGGAAGTTGTCACACCCCAAGCAGTGTTTATACCTTTACGAACAGCACCGAACACCGCGGAAGACGCCCAAACTAATCCCAAAAAACTCGCGATACCCGTGATAGTCCGTGCGCTTACTATACCTTCCATGGTTGAACCAATTAACTCACTTGATATGGGTAGCACGCTGGCTATCTGCTGGGAAATGTTTGACTCTTTTGATTCAGGTCCAATTAGGAATCCCAATGCAGTTATAACTGCTAAACCAAGTGGGAACATGGAAAAAAGTGCATAGAATGATATGGCGGCTGCTAGGTATTGACAGTTCTTGTGCAAGAACTCCCTAACGGCCTCATTCATAAAAAGGACTAATCTAATTGGAACCAAGAATCATTCCTAGCGTATTTGTTTACTAACAATATTGGAGCTGTCTATAGTTTACCAAGCCTATTATGTGAATAGTGCCATGTGTAAAAGGAGAATATATAAAATTTGATGATTATATTATTGGAAGGTTTTAATTTTGAGGACTAGCGACTTTAATTACTATCTTCCTGAGGAACTAATCGCTCAGACACCTATAGAGCCCAGGGATCATTCAAAACTTATGCTTGTAGAACGGGATCAGAGTGTGATATCGCATGACCGTTTTTTTAATCTTCCCAAATATTTACGACAAGGCGATGTATTAGTTTTTAACGATAGTAGAGTTATTTCCGCGCGCCTTTATGGATCTCGGGACGATACTGGAAATAAAATTGAGTTGTTACTTTTGTCTAGGTTAAAAGAAGGTGTTTGGAGGGCTCTTGTCAGGCCGGGAAGGAGAATGCGAGAAAATGATTACTTCATTATCCACGACAGGGATGGTAATAAGAGTGAAATGACGGGCCAAGTATTAGAAGTGGAAGAATCAGGAAGTAGGATTGTAGAAATAACTAATGAATTTCTTATTGAAGATATTGGTAACGTTCCCCTGCCACCTTATATACATGAAAAAGTGTCAGATCCTGAGCGATATCAGACCATTTATGCAAAATCTGAAGGTAGCGTAGCGGCTCCGACTGCGGGACTGCATTTCACAGAAGAGCTGATGTCTAATATTCGAGAGAAAGGTGTTTTGACAGAGTTTGTAACCCTTCATGTCGGTTGGGATTCATTTCGTCCTTTGAAAAGTGAAAATATCTTTGATCATAAAATGCATTCAGAATATTGGCATTTGTCTAACCAGACCGCCATGATCATCAATGAGGCGAAGCAGGAAGGAAGAAGGATCATTTCTGTTGGTACTACCGCTGCTCGGCTATTGGAAAATGTTTTTGAAAAACAGAATGGCTATCCAATAAGGGAAGGGTCCGGCTGGGCAGATATCTTCATCACTCCCGGGTATGAGTTTAAAGTTCTAGATGGATTAATAACTAATTTCCACCTGCCTAAATCTACTCTGCTCATGTTAACAAGTGCTCTTGCAGGAAGAGATCTTATGCTAAAGGCCTATAGGGAGGCTGTGGATTTTGAATATCGATTTTATAGTTTTGGGGATGCAATGTTGATATTTTGAATATCAATACTTTGTTCAGATGTAAAATTTTTTCACATGTATAATCCGGCCAGTCTAGTTTTTAGATTTGCCTGACTTTTAAAATGGAGTTTGATATGGAACTACCAGCACCTGCAGAGGATATTCTTAATGAGCTGGGTTTAAATTCGGTAATTTCTGCAGCCGGTACAACAACTGCATATGGGGGTAGTAGGCTGCGCCCGGAGGTTATGGATGCGATGAACCGGGCATCCAATACCATGGTTAATATCGATGCACTCAATGGGGCAGCAGGAAAAATTTTGGCAGAATACAGTGGTGCTGAAGCTGGTCTTGTGACCAGTGGTGCTGCTGGAGGACTTGTTTTACAGGCAGCGGCGGTTATTGCTGGTACAGATCCAATCAAGATGAATAAACTTCCCGACACTGACGGGATGAAGAATGAAATTATCATTCATCGTAGTCACAGGTTTCCTTATGACCAGTGTTATCTTTCAGTTGGGGCAAAGTTTGTTGAGATTGGAGACGGCAGGCGATGTAATGAATGGGAACTTGAGGGCGCGTTCACTGAGAATACTGCAGCAGCAGCATATCTTTTTTCACCATTTATAACTAGGAGATCTATCCCCTTCCCCCGTTTTTGTGAGATATCCCATGCTAATGGAATTCCAGTGATAGTTGATGCTGCTTCATACATTCCACCTAGGTCAAATCTTAAGCAATATATTGCTCAAGGAGCAGATCTAGTTATTTATAGTGGAGGCAAAGGTGTGAGGGGTCCACAGGGTACGGGAATACTTTGTGGCAAGGCAGATTTAATTGAAGCTGCTTACGCTAACGCAAGCCCACATCAATTTATTGGTCGGGGACTAAAAGTTTCTAAAGAAGAAATCATAGGGCTTGTAAAGGCGCTGGAGATATTTGTAAACGAAGACGAGGATGCTGAAAACGAGAGATACAAACGTATGTGCTCCAAAGTGGTGGATGCACTGGTTGAAATTCCCGGACTGTCGGTAAAAGTTGTTCATGACAGATATGATTACCTGATACCTATGGCTCAGATTGGTTTCACAGATGAATGGGATGGAGCATCAAGAGATACTATTTGGGAAGAACTTGCTAATGGTGACCCAGTTATTTACTTGGGTAATATCGGGGGTCCTGATGAACTCTTGGTGGACCCTTTTAACCTGACAGACTCAGAGTTAGAGGTGGTAATTGAACGTTTGCATAATAAGTTAGTCGGATAATTTAAAAAGAATTGTAAGGGTAGGTAATTTAGATATGTTAGACAGGTTTAAAGTTCCGAAGGAAGAGATCGTAAGAGTTGATCATGAGTCTCTAGAGGAAACGGTAAAAAACGTTTTCATGAAAATGGGTGTTGTGGAAGGTGATGCTGAGGAAGGGGCTCACGTTCTGGTGTCAACAGACCTGAGAGGCGTTGAAACCCATGGTGTATCTAATATGTTGAGAAGTTATGTCTCGAGTTATAACGAGGGGAGCCTTAATCCAAGACCCAACTGGACAATAGAACGAGAATCTCCTGGCACGGCAACTATAGATGCAGATAAGGGTCTGGCAGTTATCTTAGGCCCAAAAGCAATGAGGATAGCCATAGACAAGGCATCCAAGGTGGGTGTTGGGGTTGTTACTATGAAAAATGCCGGTCATTCAGGAGCTATTGGGCATCATGCGATGATGGCCGCAAAACAGGATATGGTCGGAATGACCGCAACGGCTGGAGGTATGTCTGTACTTCCTACTTTCGGTGCGGAGCCCAGGTTGGGTACAAATCCAATTGCCATAGCAGCTCCGGCTAGAAATAACCCGCCCTTTTTATTTGATGCGGCTACTTCAGCAATAGCTGGTAACAAATTATCACTGGCCACCAGAGTTAATGCCGATCTTCTGCCAAATTGGATATCAGAATTGGATGGAAGCCCCATCTCGGATGAAATTCCTATGAGGGAAAGAGGACAGTTCTATCAACTGCCCCTTGGTGGTACGAGAGAGCAGGGTTCTCACAAAGGTTATGGGTTTTCCATGATGGCTGAAGTGTTAGCCACATTACTTAGCGGGGCGATTTCCCCAATGGTGCTTGGAAGCGGAGGCTCTGGGCATCACTATTTCTGTGCTTACAATGTTGCTTCGTTCACAGATGTGGATGAATTTAAAGACAATATGGATAACATGTTGCAGACCTTGAAAGACACTCCTCCCGCTCCAGGTCATGAAAGAGTTATGTATCCTGGACTCTCAGAGTATGAGGAGGAACAGGAAAGAAGAAGCAATGGCATTCCCCTTCATACTGAAGTTGTGGAATGGTTCACCGATATAACAAGTGAATTGTCTATCCCAATGGTGAAGATTATTTAACGGGTAGATTTAAAGTCTTTTTCTGAATGCCTGTGCTAAATTGGTATAGGCATTCGTATCTTTATTCAACAGTTACCGTCGCTGATTCTTTGTAATTATTGACTGATACGATATTAAGTATTCCAATTGCATCCTTTTTGAATTCACGAGTAAATGATTTAATTTAATAGACGTTAGCAATTTAAATTTAGGAATTGCTTATAGAGGTTCAAGGATTCTTCCATATTTAACAAGAAGAATCTTTTCTAAATAGATCAAATAGTGGCCAATAAGGTAGAAAAATAATAATGATTTGGCTAATTGGTAATAAAAACCCCCTTCCTTTGTTGATGGGTTCAATGCTGTTATTGGTAATGTTTCTTGTTGGTTGTGCAAGTGATGACTCTAATTCTTCTTCCAACTTAGCCCTTGTCGACCCGTCCCGTGGGGACTTTAATATGTCCGGATCTGTTGAGATCGATGGCTCTAGTACTGTATATCCGGTCTCTGAGGCAGTAGCAGAAGAATTCAACGAGTTATATCCAGATGTTCGAGTAAATGTAGGTGTTTCTGGAACTGGTGGAGGATTTAAGAGATTTACTGCTGGAGAGACTGACATATCAGATGCGTCTCGACCCATTAAGAATCCTGAGGAGACAAGTGCAGCAGAAGCGAATGGTATTGAGTATGTTGAACTTAGGATCGGCACGGACGGATTATCTGTGGTGGTCAGCCCGGATAATGATTTTGTAGAGTGTTTGACCATTGATGAGTTGAAGAAAATATGGGAGCCGGGATCTTCTATCAATAATTGGAGCCAGGTTCGGGTTGGATTTCCAGATCAGAAGATGAGGTTATATGGCCCTGATACTGACTCAGGCACATTTGACTATTTCACTGAGGAGGTAATGGGAGAGGCACAGCTGTCGCGTCCTGACTATACTGCCTCTGCGGATGATAATGTACTCATTCAGGGTATATCAGGAGACAGAGGCTCGCTTGGGTATTTTGGGTACGCCTACTACAGGGAGAGCAAAGATAAGCTAAATTTGGTAGCAGTTGATAGTGGTGCGGGGTGCGTTGCTCCAAGTGAGAATACTATACCTTCAGGAGAATATAGCCCTCTATCTAGGCCACTTTTTATTTATGTGAATCTTACAAGTATGACAAGGCCTGAAGTTAAGGCATTTTTAGACTTTTATATGGAACATGGACCCGCTTTGACTGAAGAGGTTGGCTATATTTCTTCGGACGCAACGGTATATAGCGCCAATAAAGATTTGCTTAAATAGGCTTATTGTATGGATTTAGAGGGTAGTACTTAAACTAGCTTATTCTCCAAATGAGCATAGGTCCTTTACCCAGTTTGAGCGGATAGTATTTCATTTATATAACTGTCCTCTTTTTTCTACAATAAATTCATACAAACCTAAGTTTATTAGCAAGTGGTCGACGTCAAAGAATGACTGTTTGAGGCGTTGTGATTAGTTTAACTAATGTGGCATTTTTGGAACGCCATTTTTCTTGAACCCGTTTGTGATGATTGAATCAGCGTATTGATCCTTCTCTTTAGAGGGTGAATAATGGACTAAGTTATTTGAAATACGTTTAGCCCTGCTAAATTGGGAGTGAATTCTAACAACGTCATGACAGGAAGAACTAGTCCAAGGCGCAGGAAGTCTGCTCACTTCGAAGGATCCATAGTTAAATGGATATTTTTTGGCTGTGCAACCTTATCCATTTTAACGACTGTGGCGATCCTGGTTACCTTGATATACCAGGCATCCAGTTTCTTTTTTGAAGTAAGTCTGTGGGAATTCTTGACGGGTACTCGCTGGACGCCTATTTTGAAACCCCGTGCCTATGGAGTTCTGCCTCTTGTATCAGGCACATTACTGGTCACACTCATAGCAGCCGCGGTAGCCTTACCGATAGGATTAATGACAGCTATATTCCTGTCTGAATATGCTCCGGATAAGATTAGAAGGATCATAAAACCTATTCTTGAAATTCTTGCAGGGATTCCTACTGTTGTATACGGATATTTTGCTCTCACTTTTGTCACCCCACTTCTACAAGGTATTTTTGACAACCTCATAATTTTCAATGCTCTCAGTGCAGGGTTGGTAATGGGTGTGATGATCATCCCCATGGTTTCTTCTCTTAGTGAGGACGCGATGATGTCTGTACCTCGCAGTTTGCGCGAAGCCGCTTATGCTCTTGGCGCCACTCGATATGAGGTTAGTTTGCGTGTAATTGTTCCGGCTGCCTTGTCAGGCATAATCGCAGCTTTCATTTTGGCACTGTCACGGGCTATAGGAGAGACGATGCTCGTCACTATAGCTGCTGGAGCAACTCCAAGAATGAGCTTTGACCCCATGGAAAGCATACAGACAATGACAGCTTACATAGTGCAGCTTTCCTTGGGAGAAGCAGCAGTGGGCTCTTTGGAATACAACACCATATTCGCCGTGGGTTTGCTACTCTTTGTTATGACATTTGTAATGAATTTGCTGGGTTTTTGGGTAGTACGTCGGTTTAGGGAGGTGTACTGAAGTGGGGAGTAATAGCATTACCTCTGGTCAGTTGAAACCCAGGCGTATTTTAAGACGCACGATTGGTGGATTTGTTTATGGTGTGTTTCTTTTATCGGTATGTGTGGGGATTCTTGGGCTGATGGCTTTATTATATGAGGTCCTTACAACAGGATTACCCTGGCTGAACTGGCAATTCATAACTGATTATCCATCTCGTCACCCCGAGGAAGCCGGTCTTTTTTCGGCTTTAATGGGGACAGTCTGGCTAATGGCTATGACTGCTATTTTTACGGTACCAGTAGGTGTAGGAGCTGCGATATATCTGGAAGAATATGCTCCTAGTAATCTATTTACCAGGATTATCGAGATAAATATCGCCAACTTAGCAGGAGTTCCATCGATAGTGTATGGATTACTTGGCCTCGCTCTATTTGTAACATGGTTTGAACTGGGAAGGAGTATTCTTGCTGGATCAATGACGTTGTCATTACTAGTGTTGCCAATTGTTATTCTGGCCTCCAGAGAAGCTATAAGGGCGGTACCAGATTCATATAGACAGGCCGCTTACGCCATGGGTGCGGATCAATGGCAAGTTATTAAAGGTGTTGTGCTACCATCGGCTCTCCCAGGAATATTGACAGGAACTATTCTTGCGATGTCTCGGGCAATTGGTGAAGCAGCACCGGTTATAGCGATTAGTGCGCTTGTGTATCTTACCTTTATTCCATCCCATCCAATGGAAAGGTTTACCGTGCTACCCATCCAGATTTATAACTGGGTTTCCCGACCTCAAGATGAATTTAGAGGTCTGGCTGCGGCTGGAATAATAGTTCTTTTGGTAATTCTTTTATCAATGAATGCAATAGCTGTATTTTTGCGTAACAAATACCAGATACGGTCCGAGGAATAATTTGTATGACGATACCAAATGAACACCTTTCAGAGGATAGGCCTACAGGATCCAAAGACCTTGTGTTAGAAGTCAGGGATCTCAATGTGTATTATGGGGAATTTCTAGCAGTAAAAAATGTATCTATGGATGTTAGAAGGAATTCAGTTACAGCTCTTATAGGGCCTTCCGGATGTGGTAAAAGCACTTTTCTGAGGTGCTTAAATCGAATGAATGATCTTATCGTGGGAGCCTCAGTGAAAGGCGAAGTGATGTTTGAGAATCGTAATCTTTACGGTGATGACGTGGACGCCACTGAAATTCGATCCCGTATTGGGATGGTTTTCCAAAAACCTAATCCTTTTCCGAAATCTATATACCAAAATATAGCATTTGGGTTGAAGGTGAATGGATTTGACGGGGACATGGATGAGGCAGTGGAACGCTCGTTGCGTCAGTCGGCGTTATGGGAAGAGGTGAAGGATAGGCTAGGTGACAGTGCATTTGCTCTTTCTGGTGGGCAGCAACAAAGATTGTGCATAGCCAGAGCTCTTGCAGTTGAGCCCGAGATTTTACTTATGGATGAACCTGCCTCTGCTCTGGATCCAATCGCTACTTTAGCAATTGAGGATTTGGTTAGAGATTTAAAAACGAGATATACGATTGTGATTGTTACTCATAATATGCAGCAGGCTGCGAGAGTATCTGACGAGACCGCATTCTTTATGGTGGGAGAAAATCGATCTGGATATTTAGTAGAGCATGATGATACTCAGAAGATTTTTACCAATCCTACAAACCCGCGGACTGAGGAATACATAACAGGTCGGTTTAGCTAAAGGGGAGGTGCATAATGCCGAGAGAAGATTTTGAAAAAAACCTTAAAGGTGTAGAGGATGATGTCGTTCAGCTCTCTAACATGGTAGAAAAGGCTATCTTCAAGTCTATAGAGGCATTAAAGGAACGCGATATCAGTGCCTCACAGAAGGTAGTTGACGACGATGACGTTATAGATGAAAAACAGCAGGCGATTGAAGATCGCTGTATTGATTTGATAGCCTTGGAGGCACCCATGGCGGGAGACCTCAGGGTATTAATTGCAGCTATGATGGTAGCCAATGAGCTTGAGCGTATGGGCGACTATGCAGAGGGAATAGCAAAAATCAGCCTTTCTATGGGTAATCTTCCTCCTTTGAAGCCTTTGATTGATATTCCCAGAATGGCTGACAAGTCTGTTGATATGCTACGTCGAAGTACCCAGGCATTTGTAAATCGTGACGTTGAATCTGCTACAGCGGTCATTTTAGATGATGACGAAGTCGACGATATTTATGAGCAGGTCTACCGAGAACTTTTGACCTACATGACGGCTGACCCCTCCACGGTTCAACGGGCGACTTACCTTTTATGGGTAGCACATGATTTGGAAAGGGTCGCTGATAGAACTACTAATATAGCTGAAAGGGTCATATATCTTGTGACTGGTGAGACAAAGGTAGAGTATCCCTAATAATTGATTGGGGTATCTTCGAGAATGTTACTGCCAAATTACTTTCATGTTCAAAAAAGAAGCGAGTGACTCAGCCATTGGTTCAAATATATCTATCACTTCAGTAGCTTGTCCTGTCTCGTGAGTGATTGAAGTTGCTTTAACGTCGGGCATTCCACAAGCTACGATATGTTCAAAATATGAAAGATTTATGTTGGAGTTTAGTGCAAACCCATGGGTGGAGGTACCCGTACTTATCCGTACCCCTATAGAGGCTATTTTTGCCCCATTTACCCACACGCCGGTTGGATGATTTGCAATATCTGTCGAGATCCCGAATTCAACAAGTAAGTCAGAGATAGATTTTTCCAAGTTATTTACATAGGCTAGAGGACCCAGGTTATTGGCTCTTCTTAGATTTATTATTGGGTATCCCACAAGCTGACCCGGACCATGATAGGTGACCTCACCGCCTCTATCTGTGTGGTGAACTTCCGCACCAATTTCGGCAAGCTTGCTACTATCAGTGAGTATATCTTCCTTTTTTCCGCGTCGACCTAGCGTATAGACGTGAGGGTGTTGTAGCAATATAAGCTGATCAACGCCTCTTTCTGATACGGATTTGTGAGCCTCCTGTTGAAGTTGTAATCCTTCCTGGTAACTAACTAACCCGTGATATTTTGTCAGTAATTCGGTCATTAGACATGCTGATTAATAAATTTGGGTGTTTAAGTTAATAGACTCTAGTCGGTCCTTAACGGATCTGTTGAATCCACTAGCCTGTTCGCCGTCTACAATCCTATGATCAAAAGAAAGACATATATTCATTATTGAACGTATGGCTATTGCGTCATTGACTACCACTGGACGTTTCACTATTGCTTCAGTTGTTATTATTCCTGCCTGAGGATAATTGACTAAAGGCTGGGAAGCCATTGAGCCTAGTGCTCCGGTGTTATTAACGGTGAATGTGCCAGATTGGACATCGGACACGGTTAATTTTCCTTCCCGGGCTCTTGTGGTTAGGTCATCTAATTTGTGTGCCAAACCGGATATGCTTAGGGTATCGGCATTTTCAATGACTGGTACTACCAACCCGTCTGGAGCTGCAACCGCAATTCCGAGGTTGATCTGGCGTTTGAGGATAATGGAATCCTCGTTCCACGAGGAGTTGAGCAGTGGGATTTCCTTAAGTGATTCTGAGACCGCTTTTAAAACAAAGGGGAGATAGGTCAGGTTAACTTTTTCTCTTTTTTGAAAATCCTCTTTTACCTTATTTCGCAATTCCACAAGGCTATTAACGTCTACTTCTACCAGACTCCACGCCTGTGGTATCAGTGTTGCACTTTTTGTCATGTTTGATGCGATTATTTTTCGAACTGGCGATAAGCTGATTTTCTCTTCATCTTTTCCAGGTACGTTGGGGTGTGTATCTTTTGCCGCAACTGAGTCAGTGATAGAGCCCTTTTTATCGTCGTGGTCAACGTTCTTGCTATTGACGGAGGCTTTTCCTGAATCTATAAAGTTTTGGAGATCCTTTTTTGTGACTCTCCCATTTCTGCCAGTACCGGTGACTATTTCTAAGTTGACATCGTGTATCTCTGCAAGGCGCATGACAGCTGGAGAATAGATAACTCTGTTTCCTCTGTCTTGGTCTCTGTCTATATCTCCCTCCGATGAGGTCGAATCGATTATGCCTCCAGATCCAGTTGGGCCGACGGGGGCTACATCCTTGAGCAAAATACCGGTAGTCCCTATCTCTTTCCCTGGCTTCGAATGGGCCTCTAGATCAGGTTGTTTTTCCTCTGCTGTGGTCGGAGCGGTTTCCTCATTTTCTGATTCTATATCTGCTATTACGCCTCCCATTGGGATTGTTTCACCTTCTAGGGCTATTATCTCCCGTAGTGTTCCAGACACTGGTGAAGGGAGCTCCATAGCTACCTTATCAGTCACCACCTCGACGAGCGGATCGTATTTTTCAACCTTGTCACCGACCGCTACCAGCCATTTTCCTATGATGCCCTCGGTTACGGATTCTCCAACTTGGGGAAGTTCTATTTTCAACTTTAATACTCCGCTAGTTGTCGGATAGAATTTGCGATTTTCTCCGAGTCAATCATGTACATGTCTTCAAGTGGAGGAGCAAATGGCATTGCTGGAATTTCAGGACCAGCCAACCGTGTCACTGGACCATCAAGATATTCAAAAGCGTTTTCAGATATTATCGCAGAGACCTCGGCTCCGACTCCCAAGGCTTTGTTGTCTTCATGAACTATAAGCACTTTGCCCGTTTTTTTGGTTGTCTCTAGGATTGCATCTGTGTCCAGAGGCCTTACAGTTCTGAGATCTAACACTTCAACATCTATGTCATCCATCTCTACAGTTTCAGCCGCTTCGAGGCAATGGTGCAGCATTAAACCATAAGTTATTATCGTTACGTCACTGCCTTCCCGTTTTAGATCAGCTTTCCCGATCGGCAGAGTGTATTCATCATCTGGCACTTCACCTCTGACCAGTCTGTACGTTCTTTTATGCTCTAAAAATATGACAGGATCGTCATCTCTAATTGCTGATTTGAGGAGACCCTTCGCGTCATAGGGTGTTGAAGGTGTAATAACTTTTAATCCAGGGGTATGAGCGAAAAAAGCTTCCACGCTTTGGGAGTGATAAAGAGCACCCCTTACCCCTCCGCCATGAGGGGCCCGGAGCACCATGGGTGCGTTGAGCTTACCCTTTGTTCCATATCTTACTCTTGCTGCTTCCCCAACTATTTGATTGATGGTGGGCCAGATAAAATCTCCAAATTCAATCTCGGCAATTGGTCTCATGCCATGCATCGCAGCTCCCAGGGCCACGCCTGCAATTGAAGACTCAGCCAAAGGTGTATCGATGACCCTACCTTCTCCGAACTCTTGCAGAAAGCCTTCCGTCGCAAGAAAAACTCCTCCCCTAGCTCCAATATCTTCTCCCATGATGAATACTGTCTCGTCTCGCCTCATCTCTTCCTGCATGGCGTCATGGACGGCCTCAAGCACGGTTTTTATGGTCATGCTGAACCATCCCCGACTACATGTTTAAAAAAGTCATCCGTTTCAGGGTAAGGTGCGTTTTCAGCCTCTTCTGTAGCTTCATTAACTATCTGGCGAGCGTCTTTGTTGATCAATTTTTCCTGTTCCTCATCAAGGACTTCGGAAGAGTATAAGAGGTCTTTCAGCATTTTTAGTGGGTCTCTTTTTTTGGCCTCTTCAATTTCTTCTTGCGATCTGTAAATGGAGTCATCATCATCACTTGTATGTGGTAAGTACCTCTCAACTTGGGCCTCTATAAGAGATGGACCCTGGCCTGAGCGAGCTCTTTGTGCCGCTTCAAAAGTGGCCTCATATACAGCCATGATGTCGCACCCATCCACCTCTATACCTGGCATTCCGTAACCCTCTGCTCTTGATGCGACGCTATCCACTGCCATCTGATTCTTTAAGGGCACTGATATTGCGTATTTGTTGTTCTCACAGAAGAAAATGACCGGGAGTTTATGAATAGCTGCGAAATTCATAGCTTCATGGCAATCCCCTGCACTCGAGGCGCCGTCACCAAAATAAATTATCACTACCCTGTTTTCGCCTTTCATCTTTGCGGATAGAGCTGCTCCTACACCTTGCGGAATGTGAGTAGCAACTACGTTAGATAAATTTATTATTCCGTATTCAGGATGGGCACCGTGTGTTGGAAATTGTCTGGCACCACTTAGGGGCTCACCTTCTTTTGCAACAAACCCTTTAATTATTTCTGTTGGTGTAAGTCCAAGCTCTAAAAGTACTGCTAGGTCTCTATAGTAAATGTAAAACTGATCGTACCCCTTCTGGAGCGCTTCTACGGATCCAATTTGACCCGCTTCATGGCCTTGGGATGAGGCCATTATTGCTGCTTTACCCTGTCTGTTAAGCATCCAAATGCGCTCGTCCAGGGTACGGCAAAGTACCATGCGACGATACATCGAAAGTAGGTCAGGGCTGTCAGATGCTTTTTTATTAGCTAACTGGGTCTGACTACTTTCTTGGTTGTCTGAGTTAATTTCAGATATGGTGGGTTTCGTTGTCCCACTATCGGCTGCAGTGCGAACTGCTCTCTCGAAAGCTCCATTTTCATGATCGCCTGTTTGCTCAGCCAAGTGGACTATCACCCCTTCCCAGAGTCTGGTTTCAATACATGTTTCGTATGTTAATCGCTATCAGACTGAATGATTTAAATATGATCGTGAAGCATAGCTTGTGCATTTTACTTACCGATCATTAACATGGTCAAAGTTGTTCTTGGATAAGGATTACTTAGACAGAATATGTTTCAGTTGGAGTCACTGTTATATTGCATGTAAGAATTATAGATGCGCCAAGTACTGTCCTGAAATATCCATACCTACCAAACCACTGTATGCGTTTAGTAGTCGGGATGTGACTGGTCCAGGTATTTCACCGCCACCTATTTTCGAACCATTTATTGAGTTGACTGGACAGATACAGAAGCTGGTGGAAGTGACAAACGACTCATCAGCGGTATAGGCGTCGTAAAGATCTATATCTTCCTGTCGTGTTTCTATTCCTAATTCTTGGGCAAGTTCTATAGTTGTTGACCGACTTATGCCTGCCAATATGAACTGTTCTCTAGGAGTTATCACAGCTCCGTCTCGGACGATGAAAAAATTACTTCCGGGTCCTTCGGAAAGATTTCCATTCATGTCCAATAAGATCGGCCATCCGTCTGGATTTCGCTCTCTTACTTCAAATTCTGCCTGTACTAGGTTGGCGTAATTTTGAATTTTCGCCCTCGGGCTGAGGACCTCAGGTGGTGTTCTTCTCACCGATGGGATTACAACGGGGATTCCGTCACGATAGTATTTTGCTCTTGCCTTAAATGGTAAGGGTACAGTTTCTATTATGACTGTTGGTTCTTCACCATCGGGACCAGCAAGACCCCTGGATACTCTTTGAGTTACCCAGTAGTCATCGCTAGTTTCAATCAGCGGAAGGTTAAGCCGGAGTACCTCCATTGTAGTATTGGCCATTTCTGAGATATCCATACCAGGTTCCAGGCGCGCATATTTAAGAGATCTGTAGAAGCGTTCTAGGTGCTCATCAAGCTTAAATATGGTGTGGTTGAAAGTCCGTGTGGTATCGAAGACTGAATACCCTTGAAGAAATCCCCGATCGTGTATGGAAATGGTTGCACGACTTTCAGGAACTATATCTCCGTTTACATAGGCAACTCTTTCTGATGGCATGGATCCCTCCCCAAAGTTAAATCTATCGGTCTAAGCAGAACCTAAAGATCTGAAACGATATCCCACGTTCCAAATGGTTTCGATGTATGGAGCATCTGGATTATTCTCTATTTTGCTTCTTAGTCTTCTTATATGAACATCTACAGTCCGTGTACCCCCGAAATAGTCATAACCCCATATTTGGTTTAGCAGAGTGGCTCTGTCATATACCCTGCCAGGATTTGAGGAAAGGACGAGAAGTAGTTCATATTCTTTAAAACGGAGGTCGACCCGCTTCCCTTTGACCGTTACTTCGTAATTTGCTGGATTAATGATTAGATCATCTCTGACTATTACATCATCAGCCGTTGACGGTTCATGTCGTGATATTGCCCTTTTGGCCCTTACTACTAGTTCGTCGTCGTACACTGGTGACGTTATAAGTTCAGTAATTTTGAGAGTGACTTCCAAGTCTCCTACGTTATCTAACGGGACTATAGCTAGAGTGGGAATTTTTGCCAGGATGCATTTATCGACGACAGGTTGTAATTGTTGCTTACGGAGGTTAGGAAGAGCCAAGATTACTAGGTCGATGTGTTTGGTGTTACCGTTATCGAGGCTTTTCAGTAAAGCGGTTGCTTCTTCAGGTGACGATACAAAGACAGACCCAATTCCCTCACGGTTCAAAAAGGCTGTCGTATCGTTTCGTAACATGTTTTGAGAAACCGAGTATTTTTGGCTAATCATCTTTAAAGTGGAAAGTCTATTTAAAAGAAGTCTACTCAGACATCCTTGGGAAAGCGTCCAACAGTATAGCAAACAGAGAATATTTCGGAATAACGGGTTTATTGTTTTTACGGCCCGTCTGAGATTTTGCCCGTACATTGGTCGTTACTGTAATATTAGTAGGCTGGGCCCTTGCACTTATATATACTTATTGTGTGAGTTGACCTAAAGAAGTTTGGAAAATGGGAGGGAAAAGTAATGAATCCTCGCTCCATGCGGAGCATTTTCATATATCTGCTAATATCTGTTGCCGTAATAGCCATATTTTTTACGATGTTTAGTGAGCCCTTTGGAGGATCCGAAGAAGTTCCTATCACGGAGATAATAGGGAGAGCGCAGGCGGGTCAACTTAAGTCTATCGTTGTCAACGGAGATTCATTAGAGGCAACAACAATAGATGATGAAAACCTTACCTCAAGGAAAGAGATAGGCTCCTCGATAGTCGAGCAACTGGAATCGGCTGGGGTTAACAATGGGAGAGGTGAGGTAGATATTGTTGTAGAAGGAACCAGTGGATTCGGTAACCTGCTTGGTATATTGCTAAATTTACTGCCCATCATATTTTTTGGAGCAGTTTTGCTTTTTATGATGAGGCAAGCCCAGGGTA
>CAJWWP010000029.1:0-21110 GCA_913048525.1 uncultured Chloroflexota bacterium | reverse complement strand
AGGGGTACTACCTGATCTTTTCTTCAATGAGCACTCTGAGATTATACTTGAGGGAATTCATCAGTCGGGAAAAAAATTCGATAGCCAGAATGTCATTGTGAAGTGCCCCTCAAAGTATGTTGCTTTGCCAGAGGAAGATAAGAGTTATTAAACATCTCTAGGATGTTAAGTCTCAATAGTTATCCTAAACTTTCCTCTAATAACTCCACTAGGTCTTTTACCTTCCTAGATTCCGATACGCCTTTGGATTCGATCCCCTCTTCCATCATTTGCATACAGAAAGGACAAGACACTCCAACTGTGTCGGCGTTTGTTTCAAGGAACTGATCCGTCCTCGCATGATTTACTCGTTGTGAACCTCCCTCTTCGAACCACATATGTCCCCCACCCGCTCCGCAACAAAAGCCGTTTCCACGACATTTTTCCATCTCAATTAATTCCAGTCCTGGAATGGATTTCGCGACATTTCTAGGGGCATCATATATTCCATTCTGTCTCCCTAGGTAGCAGGAGTCGTGGTATGCCAACTTTGTATTTATTTCAACGACGGGTTTTATAATCTCTTGCTGTATCAGATCAGAAATTAACTCGCTGTAATGAAGTACCTCAAAGCTTCCTCCAAGGTGTGGATATTCATTCTTAATGTTATTGAAACAGTGAGGACAACTGGTAAGTATTTTTTTTACTCCATAGCGATTGAATGTTTCAATATTTTGCATCGCCAACATCTGGTACAGATATTCGTTGCCCATTCTTCTGGCGGGGTCACCTGTACATGTTTCTTCAGGACCTAGAATTGCGAAATTGACCTTAGCCCTGTTGAGGATTCCTACCATGGATCTTGGGATGCTCTGGCTGCGTTGTTCAAGCGCGTTTGTGCACCCAACCCATAGCAAATACTCGGCCTCGGGGTTTTCGCTAAAAGTCTGAACATCCAGACCTTCGTACCAGCTCTCACGGGTGAAGGTGGTGCCGCTCCATGGATGTCCTCGTTGCTCTAAATTGAGTAGTGCACCTTGGGCACCTTCTGGTATGTCAGGTTCTTCCATAACCATGTATCTTCGGATGTCGATAAGTGGATGGAATGGTTCGTTTCCTACAGGACAGACTTCAGTACAGGCGCCACAAGTTAGGCAGTCCCATACGGCCTCTCTTTCTATGCGAGATCCAATAACGCTAGGGATATCCTCTTCGGACTCAGCCGAGGTGGCGTCTGCTATGTGGTATCTCATACCTTGTACAACATGCATCGGAGATAGCATTTTCCCGGTCAGATTTGCTGGGCAAACGTCTGTACATCTACCGCAAACAGCACACGCAAAAGCGTCAAGTAACTGTTTCTGGTTAAAATCCTTCATACGTGAGGCGCCAAACGACTCAGCTTCCTCAAAATCTGTGATTGTGGTCAAAGTTCCTCTTGCGCCTAGCTGCCTGGTAACAAATGCGAGCGGCGCTCCAACGAGGTGCACATGTTTAGAGATAGGTATGTATACAGAAAAACCCAGAATTATTGCCAGGTGTATCCACCAGCTTGCTTCATAAATATAAGTGGCTGAAGAATCGGTAATACCGGTTGTTTCCAGCCAGTCTCCTAGGACGTTTCCGATGAATGAATGCGAGTGAGTGTTTGCTGCAGCAACGTAAAATGCCTCTGCGAGTATCGTTGTTACCATTAGCAGGGCTATGAGTGTCAGGATTATGGCCGCCTCACTCTTTTGTGTGAGGTCAAATCTCAGTCGATTAGCTGTAAAAACCCATCTACGTAGTACTGCGAGCAAAATTACTACTAGAAGAGATACCGAAAGAATATCCAGATATGCTCCAAAAACTTTGATTCCTTTTCCAGTTAATAAGGAAGAGGAGAATTGATTATTGATGGAATCACCATATATAAAAATAAGGTAACTTAGGGAGAAGGATAAAAATCCCCAGAAAATAATTGCGTGTGCAACTCCGGCCCGATCGCGGGCCACATCTGTACTTTGGAGGACTTTTTTCTGTCCAAAAATATAAGGAAATGATCCTAATATCCGCCTAGGAAGTTGGTCGAGTCTTCCAGATGGTCTTCCCGAAAGAATAGGTCTAAACATTCTTATATAAAGGATTGCAGTTGCCACGCCAAAGCAAACCAATGTGGCTAAGTAAACAATTACCCACGATGGAACTATTCCTAGAAATTCTCCTGGTGGAACCATTAAGATTACCCTCCTAAAATGTCTTTAGAATGCTACCACCAGTGTGATTAATAACACCACACTTATAAAGCAATAGCGATTTCAGAATCTTGGTTGTGAGGAGGTTTGGGTTTTCCCAATGTAAGTGGAAGCAAGCCTCCTTTGATCCAGGCCGCCCCAAACATTACGAATGCTGATTTGTAACTGGACTCCTCACTCCATAATATTCCCCCTAGCAGAGGACTAAATGAAGAGACGACAATAATAATTGGTGATATTACCCCCCGTGATACTTCCCATATGTTGTTTCCCAAAGTAAGTCGGTAATGCGACCCCCATGATGGTTGGAAAACCTCCCATGAAAAATCCCAGTGCATAGCTACCAGTTCCCGCGTTTATCATGATGGAAGTGAAAGAAGTAAGTACTATCAACCACCCGAAAAAACCAGCGGTTACATATCATTACCAGAGCCGCATCAAATTTTCTCAAGAGTCTAGCGGGTTGCTTATTTTTATAATTTTGACGAAAGTATGTAAGTCTCTAGACTAATTCGGGTGCTTCAGAGAATCCAATTACTTCTTCTAGCCAAGAGGCGCTAGAAAATAGACCGTATTCCTGAAAGTGGCTCCCAATAATTTGGACTCCCAATGGCAAACCATCTGAATCTAAAGTGTATGGAAGGCTAATTGCTGGGACTCCTGCCATGGTCCATGGCGCCTGGAAAGCAGGTTGTCCAGTGGTTTCAGGAGTGGGGGCCCCTGAGATAGCTGTAGGGGCAAGAAGTACATCAAATGAGTCGAGGGTTTTTTCTACTTCTGCTGTTAAGTGTCGTTGGGTGGATAGCGCCTCAACGTAGGTTGCTGCACTAGTAGCAAGTCCAGTTTCTATCACTCCTCTCACTTCCGGAGCGTAGTCATCAGGCCTTTCCAGAAAATTATCCCTATGCGTATGGCTACCTTCTGAGGTCATGATTATCCTGTGTTGGTCCAATACGTTTCTGAAGTCTAGATCGACATTTGCAGACTTGATCTCAGCTCCTGCATCAGAAAGCTTGTCAGCCAGTTTATTAATTTCGGAAACTGTTTCAGGGTCAGCGTCGTCGAAATAATATTGCTCCACCAAACCTATTCTTGGAGCTCTTTTTTCTGACTCTGACTTGGAGTAAAGGGGAATCTCAGACAATTTTGAACCTTCGTCCCTTTCGTCATATCCTGCCATGCATTGCAGTAAGGTTGCGGCATCGGCGACACTCTTTGTGAACCAACCCATGGTATCGAGAGACATGGCTACTGGATAGACTCCAAATCGACTTACCAAACCATGTGTCGGTTTGAATCCAACAACCCCGTTATAAGCTGCCGGTCTGAGTACTGATCCAGCGGTTTGAGAACCTAATGAGGCTGGAAATAAACCTGCTGCTAAACCTGCTGCGGAACCACTACTGGAACCTCCGGGAGTTCTTTGAAGATTCCATGGATTCTTCGTGGGCGAAGGATCTCCGCATGCGAACTGAGTGGTAACAGTTTTTCCCATAATCACAGAACCCGATTGCCTTAGAAGTCGTACTGGTTCAGCATCGTACCCGGACGAAAAATCTTCAAATATAGGAGAGCAACATGTTGTTTTCATATCTTCCGTGAAATAGATATCTTTAACACCTATTGGAATGCCTAGAAGAGGGCTTTTGAAGTTTCCCTTGGCTATTTGCTCGTCGCATTTTCTAGCTTGTGCTATGGCGATTTCAGGATCAAGAGTGACCCATATATTTAGTTTCTCATTTAGGACTTGAGATCGATCCAAAAATTGCCTAGTTAGTTCTTCAGCAGAAATATGTTTCTCCCGGAGTTGGGTGGATAGCTGTGAAATTGTCATGGAGTGTATTTCTGTCATACCTAGGACCTCCCAATATGCTGCTGCGAAAACTTTTGATTGATTGGAGCTAGAGGATTATACGTTACCTTTTGGATCTGTAGTACAGACAAAGTTGGTAGGTTTCACCCTAGTAAGGCGTACCTTATTTCTGACAAAATCATATCCGTGATTAGGTTATTCAACGTAGGAGGCGGTTATGCCAAGGCTTAACAAGATTGAATTAGATCAGTTTCTATCAAGTGGTGCCCTTATTTTAAAACTTGGAACTATAACTGAGCAGGGATATCCATATGTCAATCCACTCTGGTATAGCTATGAAGACGGTGCTTTTCTTGTAGCAGGAAGAGGAAAAGCTAGGTGGGTGTCACATATTCGTGGTAACAATAGAGTTTCGGCCTGCATAGATACTCCAAATTCACCCTATACCAGAGTAATTATCGAGGCTGATGGGGAAATAATCGATGATAAGTGGACAGGAGACTGGGAGCATTGGGCTCATAGGTATATGGGTTCTGATTTAGGTCACCAGTATTATGAAGACACTAAACATATGCCACGTGTGTTGATCAGACTAAACCCCAGATCAGTCACCAACTGGGCAGGGCCCGGATGGCATCCAAGGTACCAAGACTAGTATCCTTTTGTTAGTCAAAGGTCAAAGAGACTTTTAGAGCTCCATCTTCCCTGGCGTCGGCAAGATTAAATGCTTCCTGCACATCCCATATTGGAAACTGGTGAGTTACAAAAGGTGCCATATCTATTTCGCCTTTTGCAATGTAGTCAACGGCAAGATGGAAAGCGGGCAGGCCAGGTTCGTCCTGTCCTCTAAATATCGTGTGCATCCGCACACATTTTCTAAAGAAAGTGTCCCAGTCAAAGAGTATCTTGTCAGGTGATGGCGGTAACCCGAAAGCGACTACTTGGCCGAATAATTTCACCATTTGCAGTGTCTGATTAAATGTATCAACACTCCCGACCGCTTCAACTACTAGATCCGCTCCTTCACCATCTGTCAGATCCATGACAGCTTCAGTAGCTTTTGGCCCGGTAACATCTATGGCATGGTCGATACCTAGATTTTTCCCTGCATTAAGTCTTTCGGGGACTGGTTCTATTCCTATAATTTTGTGAGCGCCCAGTTTCCGAAGCATAAAATCATGGAATAGTCCTACGGAGCCTTGTCCAATTACTGCAATGGTTTTTCCTATCAGTGACGGTAAACGTCGACATCCGAAGACTACGGTTCCCAACTGCTGTGCCATGAGGAGATGAGACTCAGGTATGTCGGAAGGAAGCCTGAGCAAGAATTGGGGGTCGATAAGTTGGTATCCTGCGAAACATTTGGATTGCCAGATGTTGGGAACTGTAAGAACCAGTTCTCCTGCTTGGTATGCTGTATCGGACCCGTCTATTACTAACCCAATTCCTTCGTGTCCGGGATATCCATGAGGCAACGGAAATTCTGATACGTTCCAACCCATATATGTGATGTGTAAGTCACTACCACAAATGGATGCTAGATTGGTTTTAACCAATACTTTCCCACTTTGCACCGATGGTATATCTATTTCTTCACAATCCCATTTTCCTAGTCCGGTTGCGATAGCTGCGGGCATTTTTGTCATAGACGACTCCCAGGCCAAAAAAAGTATGAACTTGTATCGATTCTATAACGAGTAGAGCAATCTTTCATATTTTGGCACCGATATGAGAGATTTATAGGTTCTTATTTCTGGGTGTTAAGATGTGCTTTCTATGAACCAAAAATCATGTAATTGGATAGTTGTCGGTGCTTTATCTGGTGCTATATCCGTTTTGCTTGGGGCAGCTGGTTCACACTGGCTACAAGCCGTAATAGAAAGTGACTATGCTGATACCTATTCGACGGCTGTGCGCTTTCACATGCTGCACTCGTTGGCTATAATTCTCGGAGCGATCGTCCTTGACCGAATGGCACTAAACTTTTTTTTGTCGGTAGCTCTCTGGTTGTTATTGTTCGGATTAGCCATATTCTGTGGCAGTCTCTATTTTCTATCGATGACTCAACTCAGCATATTAGGCGCAATAGCGCCTGTAGGTGGCATTTTTCTCATACTTGGTTGGCTGTCATTTGCATTTGGTGTTTTGAGATCAAATGCAAAAAGGGCTAGTTAATAATCTTTTTTGGATTATGTTTTACCAGTGTAGCCACGTCGTCGACAGACATTCCAGAATCTAGGAGAGCTGCCACTGCCATTCTCATTCCTTCAGCAGGTGGTGGGTTTGTCCATTGCCCGAAGTCTGTAGTCACTAAGCATTTTTCTACTCCTAATCTCAGGATTTGCTCGGACATAATTCGGGGACTCATAGTTTGCTTTGTAGGCATACACGATAGAAAAGTGAACTCTATATAGGCCCCAGTAGATGCTATTAGTTCCATTTCGGGGTAAGTAGCGACATCGTACGGATGAGTAGCAATCATCCTTTGAACCCCTCTAGTTTTGGCTTCTTCAAAAAGTTTTATCGTTTCATGGGGGGATATATGTCCAGAAGCAAGGACCATATCTTGTCCAGCGATTATGTCTATCACATCAACAGCTTCTGAAAGTAAATGATTGGTAGCGTCCGTTACTTTCAGCTCATTGGTGGATGTTTCGTTTGACCCCTGATCACGTGCTTTGGATGTAGGCATCCAGACAATTTTTGCCCCTAAATCCGCAGATACTTGTACGGCATTTGGGTTTATTCCTCCAATCGACTCGTTGAGCGTGATAGACCCAAGGACCTGTAATCCGGGGTACATCTGGTTCAAGGCATCTGCAAGAGGAGTTGTTGGGTAGTCGTGAGATTTGAGAGCGAATCCTCCGAGTTCCCCCTCATAGGCTGCTCTTGCAGTCTCCAACGCGTTCATTCTACGTTCCTGGGTATCTGGTGCGGCATGAACATGTAGGTCGAACGACCCTCTAACTATTTCACTAACTTCGCTATTCATTGGTGTCTATGCCTTGTCTATAAGTTCGGATAGGGTGTTCATGGATCTGAATGTTATAACTTCATTATTATCTTTTTGGTATTTTTCGTTAGAGGAAGGCCTGTAAACAAAAACTCTCATTCCCGCTGATCTTGCAGCTTGTATACCTGCTAAGGAATCCTCAATAACGATAGTCTGTTGGGGAGTGTAGCCCATCATACTGCAAGCGTGTAGGAAAAGGTCCGGTTCCGGTTTTCCCTTACCTACGTCAGTGGAGCTAAATATTTTTCCTTCAAATAAAGGTAAGAGTCCTGTAACGCCGAGGGTTTTTCGTATTTTCTGATGAGGTCCGCTTGATGCAACACAGTAATTTGCATTGATTGACTGAAGCACTTGTTCAATTCCTTGAATAGGTCGTAAATGATCCTCAAATTCTTTAAACATTCTGTCCATGTAAATTTCATAAAGATCCGGCGGAGGCTTTTTTCCTAATAATTCATTAATAACTATTAATGAATCTTTCCAAGACTTTCCGAGAAATATGCCTAGAGATTGTTCGTATGTCGTCGGAATCCCAATTTCCGAAAGCAATTTGGCAAGTACCTTGTTCGCAATGGGTTCACTATCAACAAGTACACCATCGCAGTCAAAAATAATCAGTTTCGGGTTCAGTGAGATCTCCGCTAATGTTCTTTGCGAACGTCTATTTCATTCAAATCATTATTTTGGAATCAGTTAATGTTATAGAAGTTGACACAAAGCGAGTCAACTACTAACATTGATGCTAACGAACAGACTCTAGTGTAACGTGTCAATGGTTAACGTAACTTCGCCATTATGGGTTGTTGTTAATTTCTACTTAAAAGTTGAGATAACTAGTATATATGGTCAACAGAAATTCTAGTCGTATGGGGCGCCGGCAAAGTGTTGCCCCTAGAAGGAGAGTGATCAGGCTAGAGGTAGGTATACCTTCTGCACCAGTAAGAAACTCCTCGCATGGGATTATGGAGGATGGTCTGTATGTCATAAGTGTGGCAGCTAGGCTTCTGGAAATGCATCCTCAGACTTTAAGGAAGTATGAGCGTGCCGGTCTTGTTAGACCATCACGGACTGTTGGAATGTTGCGGTTGTATTCGGAAGAGGATATTGTCCGCCTGCGCCTGATAAAGCATTTGGTTGGAGATCTTGGATTGAATATCGCTGGTGTAGAACTGGCACTTGGAATGTTTAATCAAATGTTGAAAATCAAGTCTGGGCTGAACCAGGCAGAAAAGAGCGATTTGAAGTCTTACCTAGAAGATTGCCTTAATGAGATGTTTTCAGTCCTGAGAGTGAACCCTTCCTGAAGGCCTTTTCACCCCTGTCACAAACTTATAAATTATTTCCAATGGAGTTGATTTTTTGAGTGAGGAAATGGATAAAGATTCAATAGGTGAAACGCCTAGCGAAGACCAAATAGCTGATCCGAATTGCTTATCTGATGATGAGGAAACCACGCTTTCCCAAGAAACATTTGAGGAAGCACTCAGAGAGAAGGAGCAATTTAGGTCTATAGCTCAACGGGCGCAGGCCGATCTCGTCAATTATAGGCAACGGGCATCTCAGGAACTTGAGGAGTCACGGAGGACCGTTCAATTCGGGATTTTAAGTAGATTCTTAGGCGTTGCTGATGATTTGAGTAGGGCTATCGATAATCTTCCTGACGATGCAGATGAAACCTGGATCCAGGGTATTTCACTGGTAGCCAGAAATCTGTCAAATTCCCTCGAAATCGAAGGAGTTCAAAGGATAGAAGCTATAGGAGAACAGTTTGATCCATACCAGCATGAAGCGATTATGTATGAAGAACGATGTGAAGAAGAAGGCACAATAGTTAGTGTTATACAAGACGGCTACAAGCTTAATGACAGGATACTCAGACCTGCTCGAGTTGTTGTGGCGCAAGCAAAGAATTTACAAGAAGAACAAATAGATCCAGAAAAACAAGAAGATGAACAGGAGGAAAACTGATGCCGAAGATACTCGGTATTGATTTAGGTACCACAAATTCATGTATGGCAGTTATTGAGGGTGGTGAACCAAGGGTCATCGAAAATGCAGAAGGAACTCGAACTACCCCGTCCGTTGTTGGTATAAATCCTCGTTCTGATGAAAGATACGTTGGCACAACGGCAAAAAGACAGGCTGTGACTAACCCCGATAATACCGTCTTTTCTGCAAAGCGCTTTATGGGGATGAAATATAGTGATGAATCGGTTGAACGTAATTTGCCACTCGTGCCTTATAAGGTTGTTTCACATTCAAATGGCGATGCTCATGTAGAGATGGGAGGCAAGACTTATGCGCCTCCTGAAATATCTGCAATGGTGTTACAGAAATTAAAACAAGATGCAGAAGCTAAATTAGGGGAGGAGATAACCCAAGCAGTAATTACCGTTCCCGCATATTTCAATGATAGTCAACGCAATGCTACGCGTGATGCAGGAAAGATAGCAGGCCTCGAGGTTTTGAGGATAATTAATGAGCCTACAGCCGCTGCTTTAGCTTACGGAATGGAAAATAACCAAGATCAAACAATAGCTGTTTTTGATCTTGGAGGAGGAACTTTTGACATAACCGTTTTGCAAATGGGAGATGGGGTTTTTGAAGTGAAGGCTACTAACGGAGATACTCATCTCGGTGGTGACGACTTCGACCAGGTAATAATAGATTGGATTTGCGATAAATTTAAGCAAGCTCAAGGTATTGATCTAAAAGGTGACCGCATGGCGCTCCAGAGGCTACGTGAATCCGCTGAAAGAGCTAAAATTGAGTTGTCAACCCTAATGCAGACCGAAATCAATTTACCTTTTATTACTGCTGATGCTTCAGGGCCTAAACACTTGGTAGAGACTCTTCAGCGTTCCACCTTAGAACAGTTGGTAGAGGATCTTATCAAGAGTTCCATTGAGCCTTGTAAGCAAGCCATGGAAGATGCTGGTGTGTCGAAAGGGGAGATCGATGAAATTATCTTAGTTGGGGGAATGACGCGAATGCCGGCCGTGCAGCAGGCTGTTGAAGAATATTTTGAAAAGGAATCTCATCAAGGAGTGAATCCCGACGAGGTCGTAGGCATTGGAGCTGCTATACAAGCTGGAGTGCTCCAGGGAGATGTTCAAGATATATTGCTCCTGGATGTTACTCCCTTGACGCTTGGTATTGAAACACTTGGTAGCGTCACAACTCCTCTTATTCCTCGTAACACGACAATCCCGACTTCCAAGAGCGAAACTTTTACAACAGCTTCGGACAATCAACCTTCCGTGGAAGTTCATGTTTTACAAGGTGAGAGGCCTATGGCTGGTGAAAACAAAACGATCGGGAGATTTAATTTGGATGGTATTCTCCCTGCTGCAAGGGGAATTCCGCAGGTAGAGGTCACATTTGATATTGATGCTAACGGTATATTGAGTGTATCTGCCCAGGACAAGGGCACAGGGAAAGAGCAAAGTATCACTATCACGGCTAGTTCAGGTCTCTCTCAAGACGAGATAGACAGGATGGTTGATGAAGCTGAGCAGCATGCTGAAGAAGACGAGAAGAAGCGCCATGGAGTAGAGGTGCGAAATTCTGCCGAAAGTGCAGTCTATGCAGCTGAGACATTGATTAAAGAAAACGAGGACAAGATCTCCCCTGACTTGAAGGCAGAAATGGATACAGCAATACAGTCTGTCAGGACCGCGCTCGAGGGAGAAGATGTCTCTCTTATTGAGTCTTCTTTACAGCAACTTCAAGAGACTGTTCAGAAAGTCGGTCAGGAGGTCTACAGTAATGCGGGAGAACCCGGCGAGGAGGCCGGTTTTGCAGACTCAGAAACTACTGATCAGGACCCGGATAATACTGTTGAAGGTGAATTCAGGGAAGTGTGATAGGGATCGAGATCTTGGGAAATAAAAAGGGCGTCCGACTGGACGCCCTTTTTATTTGAGACGGTAATAAAGGGCTACAATACGTGATATGAGAGTAGGTGCTCTCTCATTACGTCTTCAGCAAAATCATTACTCACATCTCGCCATACAGAGTGAATATGATTGGCACCGTTCTGACGGTTGTCAAATTCAACAACAAAATCACCGCCGTGGAGCCTATAATAGTGTTCTTCTCCAGCAGACTTGCCGCCACCCCATGCAAAATGAATATTTTCGAGTCCATATAGATTTAATTTGGACATCTTTTGGTCGGCCAATTCTGCAGGCACCTGGTTTATGTATTCTGAAATCAGGGACTTCACGATACCTTTCTGTGTTTCATCCATCTTTGAGATTGTCAGACCTTCCTCTTTTGGCAGGCTGACTTTTGAGCTGTTGTAGGTCAGTATGTCCCATGGAGCTTCGTCATATATGATCGCTCTTTTTTTCTGGCCATTGTCGAGGCTGTTGAGCAGATCAAAAGCTATGTCTTCCCTGTCACTCAAGATTCTGAGGCCAGATTGTGGACCGGAAGGCACTTCTGCAGGATTAGCTCCAAAGAAAAAAGGTGTCATTGATATAACTTCATCTTTCCAGACGCTAAAGTGTAAAGAAACATGATGGCCTTCTGTTCTCCAGGACCATGGGCCATCGCCATCTGGTTCTCCGAAAATTGTGAAATAGTAGAGTTCAGGATCTCGTCTAAATGATATTGCTCCCTGTTCTTTTTCTAGCGGTCCAAGAACTGATTCTAAATCAATAATTTTTCGGGCCTGTTGATATGAAGTTTCGGTTAATCCTGTGGACATTAAATCAAAGGCTAATTCCCTCTGGGAGCCATCCATATCGCGTAACGCTAATCCATGCCTGTTCATAGGTGGGTAGTACCAAAAAATTCTTTCCCCATCCAAATATTCGAAGCATGCCTTTTCTTTCTGATTTGAAGATAGGCTATTTAAAAATTTCTTTCCTGCTTCATTCATTCTGTCAACCAAAGACGTTTCTAAATGACTATGTGATGTGGTCATTATCAATCCTCCCGTGCTATCTCTGTGAAATACCTTCTTTGTTGTAGCCACCTGCCCTAGGTTAGCATTCGGCGAGTTTTCTGTCAGTATCGTCGATAAAGTTCCCTTATATTTTTACTAGTTTTTGGAAACTTCGAACGACATCTGGGGGGGTTGAGTAGTGACTTATGTTCGTTCTTGCTACTTCAGCCACATAAATACTCAGATTTGAGTCAAGGCATAATCCGTGTGGGGCAACAAATTGACCGGCACCTAGCCCGTAACCCATATGGCCGATTCGTTCCACAACTTTACCGCTAGTATCTAGAACGCTGACTCTGGGACCAATATTGGGAACACTCTGACTGATTGGAGTCCCCCATCCCAGTTCTGCGACGTATACCATTTGCGAGTCGTCATCGATGTATATTGCACATGGACGATGTATATTTGCCCACACGGCCTCAAAATTGCCATTTCTGTCGAATACTTGAACGCGGTGGTTTTCTCTATCGCAGACGTAAAGATATCCGTTTTTATCGGTGGCTATATTATGAACTATGTTAAATTCGCCCTCTCCGACCCCCGGCCCACCCCAGGAAGTAATCAACTTTCCGTCAGGAGAGTATTTGTGAATTCGACCGTTTCCGTATCCGTCTGTTACGAATATCTCTCCAGTATCAGGGTCAGTCGCTGTATGCGTGCATCTGTTAAAAGGGCTCCCACTGAAGGGAACTGCAGGATTACCTGCATCTCCTATAGTCATGAGGACTTTCCCATCTAGCGTACATTGTCGGACAGTGTGGTCCCCGTCGTCGGTACAGTACAAAGTGTCATCTGGTCCAACACTGACTCCATGAGCTCGAGAGAAAATACCTTCACCCCAGGATTTAAGAAAATTCCCATCGCTGTCGAACACCATCATCGGATGGTCTCCCCGATTGAAAACATAAACATTATCATTAGAGTCCGTAGCTACCCCTGCCGTTTCTGGCCAAGAATATCCATCGGGTATTTTTTCCCAATTTTCCACAAACTCATAAACGAAGTTTCCACCACCAGATTTTGTTTGACTAGCCATGTTGGTCTCCCCTTGGATCATTTATTTGCCGGCCATTTAATTATCTAAAGACCTCTTAAGTTGGCAGATTATACATCTCCCTTAGCGTTACTATCATGACGACCTCAAAACCTACTATAAATGTAACAGTGTAAAATCGGGTCGAGAGATGAAATGAATCAATCATTTAGCCTCTCGATTTGAGTAATTGTTTTTTACAACTGGAGGGAAAGATGACTATGACTGGAGCAACTGTTGTGGGGATTAGATTGTGCGTTGGAAGTCGTGACCCAATGAAGATTGTAGACGATGCAACAGTAATTACGGGCGAAGGAATAGAAGGAGATCGACATCGCAGGGCTGATGGTCATAGGACGCAGCGTCAGATACTTTTGATGGATCGTGAAACTATTGGTAAGTTTAAACTCCAAGATGGTGATGTTCGTGAGAACATAACTGTGGAAGGCTTGGACTTCAGTACACTCGAAGATGGGAATAAAGTGGCGATTGGATCTGAGGTCATATTGCGAATAACCGGGGATTGTGAACCCTGCTCTCGTATGGATGAGTTACGACAGGGATTGAAAGATGAACTGGATGGTCAGCGAGGCATGCTCGCATTTGCGGAAAAAGGTGGAATTATCTCAACCGGAGATAGCGTTATGACTGTGACATCCTAGAACGCATAAGTGGTTAGATCTAATTCATTCACCAGTCTCTGGAGTTCAGTGAATGCATCCAGATCAGGTATGTCATACGGTTTCCGGACGCTGTTACTTTTGAAGACTCCGCGCATTTTGAGGATTTCTTTGGTGAATGAAAAACACACTTGGGGTTGTGCTAGGGTTCTTAGAATAGGTTCGAATCGGTTTATGTTGGACCTCGCTTCTTCGGGTTTCCCGGCAAAGAATAAATCCAACGTTTTTCTATAAGCCTCTGGGATTGATACCCACGGCATTGTTCCAACAGCACCTCTAAGAAGTTCTTCGACTAGGAAACTCCCTCCTGCTCCCCCAAAAACAATTAGGTTACCTTCTCCTTTGTTTACAGCTTCAGAAACTCTTGGCGGGGTAGGTAAAGTTTCTACTTTGGCGTAGGAAACATTTTCATTGTCTCTTGCTAATTTTGCCGCTAACTCTGGTGCAACAGGAGCAAAGTCGATGTCCTGTATAAAAATAGGTAAATTAATGGATTGGGATATGTTCTCGTAGTGAGATCTTATCTCATATTCCGATACGCCTGTGGGTGGGATTATCATGATCGAGTCTGCCCCCAGTTCCGCGGCATTTTGACTCATATGTATCGTGAGTTCAGTGCTTGTCGCACTGGTATTTATCACCACTTTTGCTCGACCCTCGGATTGCTCCACTACTGTTTTAGTAGCTAGGTTTCTCTCATCCTCCGATAGCTTTGGTATTTCACTCGCCATCGCTAGCCCCAATCCGTCAGCTCCAGTTGAGATGCAAAATTCTACTTCTTTGCGGAGATCTTCTTCATCGACATTACCGTTCTCGTCAAATGGCATGGCCAGAATCGGGAAAAGTCCGCGAAAGGATGTGTCAGTCATATTTCGTATCCTCGTTGAACGGTTTCAGTCTCATCAGTAGGTCGCTCTGCCACCACTGATGTCAAATACCGCACCTGTACTAAATGAACACTCTGGGGACGATAACCATGCAACAAGGGCTGCTATTTCACTTATTTCTCCAGTTCTTCCCACCGGTATCTTGTCAACCATATATTGAACTTGTTCAGGGGTGAACTCGTCTAAAATTCTGGTTTGTACTACTGCTGGAGTTACACAGTTTACTAGTACTCCGGTTCCGGCCAGCTCTTTGCCCACTGACTTGGTAAGACCAATCACAGCTGCTTTAGTGGCGGAGTAAGGGACCATTCGAGGGTTTCCCTCTTTTCCTGCAATTGAAGCGATGTTAACTACTCGGCCATAATCTTTTTCAATCATATGAGGGATAACTTCATGGCAAAAAGAAAATACTCCTCTGAAGTTCGTTCTATACACTCTGTCTAGCTCTTCCACATCCAGTTCCCATATATTGCCATTAGCACCGCCTATACCGGCATTATTTACCAATATGTCTATCTTTCCCCATTTGTCTATGGCTTTCCTGACAGCATCTTGTGCTGTTTGGGGTTCAGCAACATCCCCTATAGACACCTCAACTCCTATTCCTCTGGCCGCCATCTCACTACTCGACTGTTCAGCCATTTCAGGGTCAAAATCGACCATGACAATATTAGCGCCCTCTTCTGAGAGTCTTTTTGCTATGCCGTATCCGATTCCTGTAGCTGAGCCGGTCACTATTGCTACTTGTCCCTCGAGGCTTTCCATATTTATATTTACTCCTGTGTTGCTCTTTAGTGAAATGGGCAAATTAACAATGCAGTATTCTGCTGCCACTCAAGTTTGGCATCTGCTGTTCGGTGCTTGTCAGCTGTGTCAGCCATTGCATACACGCTATAAAATACCAAGGTAGCAACAATAGCCATCAAAGCTAAAGGAAAAACCAGAGGTAGTTCACGCATTTGTCACTCAGTCTCCAGGTTCGGCGGACATCCTACTATGTAAACTCGTCACTTTCCATAACGGTCTATACCGGCTAATCCGCTCGACTGTATTTATCTTCGATCCTAACTATATCGTCTTCCCCAAAGTATGAGCCAGACTGAACTTCAATAATCTCCAAGTTGGAGTCAGTTTTGTTTTCAAGTCTATGTTTTTCTCCTTGGGATATGAAAGTAGACTCATTTTCCTCTAGTGTTAATGTGTTTTCGCCTTTTGTTACAAAAGCCTCGCCTTTAACCACAACCCAGTGTTCTGCTCTATATTTGTGCACCTGCAAGGACAGAGATTCTCCAGCCCTAACTGTCAGTCGTTTCACTTGAAATCCCATTCCCTCATCTAATATTTCATACGTTCCCCATGGTCTGTGGATCTTTATGTGGTGATCGGTACTAAGTCTATCCTTGGAATTTATATCTGTGACTAAATCTTTGACCGCCTGCTCGTGCTCCATCGTGGTTACCAAAACTGAATCTGCCGTTTCCACTACAACGGCCTGCTCCAGACCCAAAACACCTACGGTCCTATGAGTGGACAATATAAGTGAATCGTTTACTGATCGTAGGAATACATCTCCCGAAGTGACGTTACCTTGGTTATCAGGTATTCCATCTTCCCAAAACGAATTCCACGAACCCATATCGGACCACCCAGCGTTTATTTCTGATACCCAGCAACTTGGTTTTTTTTCATCTCCAACAACTTTTTCCATAATCGCATAATCTATTGCATCACTGGGACAAGTCCCAAAGATCTCAGAATCTGGTCTTATAAATAAATCGTCTTTTGTGCTCAAATCCATTGCTGAAGTACAGGTTTCGTAAATCTCAGGGGCATGTTTTTGTACTTGGTCCAACCATAGGGATGCCTTCAACATCAATATGCCACTGTTCCAAAGGTATTGCTCTGAATTTAAGAAGTCTAGCGCTGTTTTTTCATCGGGTTTTTCTATGAAATCTAAAAGTTCTCCTATTCCATTTTTTAGCTTACCTTTTCGCAAATAGCCGAACCCGGAACTTGGAGTAGAGGGAACAATTCCAAATGTTACTATTCCTCCTGACTCCGCAGCGGGCACCGCGGATCGGAGAGAGTTTTGAAAGGAGTCCACCTCTTTGATTATGTGGTCTGAATGTAACGAGAGTAGTACTGCATCGGCGTTTGCTTTAACTGCCTGAATCGCGGCTATTGTCAATGCGGGGGCGGTATTTTTACCTGTAGGCTCCAGTATTATTGAATCGGGTCGATGATTAATTTCTTCTAGTTGGTCTTTCACTAGGAATCTGTTTGACTCAGCACAGACCACTATTGCTGGTTGTTCACTAAGTCCTTTCAGTCGGATAGCAGTCTCCTGAATTAAGGAGTTTTTCCCATTAATTGCCAGAAAAGGCTTTGAATAATTCTCTTTGGACAGCGGCCAAAGCCTAGTTCCAGGTCCACCGGCGAGAATTACTGGCTGTAGTGTCATATTGTTAACCCAATTTCTGGACACTGACTACTTGATAACCAGTGACTCCGGACAACAATTTTTTAAAGTGATAGAGCTATCCATGCCGATTATAAGTAGGCTTTGTTTGAAGGGTCAATATCATGTTGGTATTTCGGCCCTATTCAGATTATTTGTTAAGGTCTATTTTGATAATTAGTATTAGCTATAAATAAAAGTAGGAGCGAACCAATGGGAAAAATAGACGGAAAGAACGTCATTGTAACTGGGGCTAGTAGAGGAATAGGAGCAGATATTGCCCGGTTGTTTGCGGCTGAAGGAGGAAATGTAATTTGCGCTGCACGCACTTTGCGAGAAGGCGATCATCCTCTTGAGGGCTCTTTGGAAAAAACAGTATCCGATATTAGAGAGGACGGAGGAGAAGCAACTGCCTCCACAGTTAATATATCCCTGGAAGAAGATTGTGTGAGACTTTTCGATGAGACTCATGATGTTTACGGCGATGTTGATATCCTGGTGAACAATGCCGCCTTGACCTATTTTGTTCCTGTGAAAGACTATGTAATAAGGCGCTGGAAACGGTCTTGGGAGGTCAATTTTCATGCCCCATTTATTCTTAGCCAACTTGCCCTTGTTGACATGTTAAAAAATAAATCTGGAAGCATTGTAAATATTTCTTCAGGTGCGGCAATAGGACCCGGAAAAGGACCATATCCAGAGGGTCCCTCGAATTCCGGAGGTACATGTTACGGCGCGGAGAAGGCGGCGCTAGAGCGTTTCACACAGGGTCTAGCGCAGGAAGTTTACTCGGAAGGCGTTGTTGTTAATTGTGTTTCTCCATCCCAAGTGGTGCCTACTCCAGGAACCTTGTTTCATAACCTTGTTACTGGTATGGATGATCCTCGGGGAGAACATCCCGAATTAATGGCGAAGGCTGCCTTGTTGCTAGCTACCGAGCCAATAGACAAGGTCACAGGAAGGGTTACGTACAGTCAGCAAATTCTTGCTGAATTTGGGTTGCTTGATAATCCTCGTGGTACTGGAGTTGATTCTGATCGACCAGGTAGTGGCTATAGCCTTTTATAGGTCACTGATCTGGCGGTTTTTTTGTTTCTGCACGATCTTTTCGACAGAAATGGATAGACGCGTAGCGTCGCATTATTTCTGATTGGTCAAACTTAGCACTAGAAATCCCTTGCACCCGCGCTGCTGGTTTGGTTTGCTTGGTGGGGCGGTTTGAATTGACACGATACCTATTAGGGTCTCGATGGGCAGTCTTGAAAAGGTTTCGGTTCACTCGACCGCACGCTCATGTGTTCTTACCACATTTTATTGGTAAGCATGTTACATACGGAGGACCTATGAAAATCACGCGGGCTAGGGTGATAAATTACAGAAGTATTGACGACTCTTCGTGGGTAAATTTAGAGGATGTAACCGCTCTTGTTGGTAAAAATGAGTCGGGTAAAACTGCATTTCTACAAGCTATTAGGAAGATAAATTCCATTGCTGGGGAAGACGATAAATTCGTAATCCGGGATTTTCCCAGGAAGGGGTACATAAAATACAAAAAAATTCATGAAGAAAACCCTTGTACTGTTGCAAAGGCAGAATTTGAGCTATCCCAAAAAGAAGTATCCGAAATAGAAGCTAATTTCGGTGAGGGAGTTTTAGCCTCAAACAAGGTAATAGTGGGAAAGAATTACAAGAATGAGCGAATATGGGAGGTGGATGTATCAGAGTCAGTACCAGCAATTGATAGAACTTTCACTTCCTCTTTCTCCCCAGCTCCAGTATCCGTAACCGGCGCTATACCTGCTAATACAGAATCTGAGATATTGTCACCTGTTGCAAAAAAGATTGCCGATGACTTTCTCGAAAGGTGGCTTCCAAAATTTGTATATTTTGATAACTACAGCACCATGCGTGGCAAAATATCCATTTCTGATCTGAAGAAAAGAACAGCGGAAGGCGGTCCCTTCGACGACGCTGACCGAACATTTATGTCTCTTTTGACACTTTCCGGGGTTAGTTTAGAGGAATTAGAAGAAGATCTAGGTTATGAGGACGTAAAAGTAGAATTGGAGTCGGCCTCGATAACCATTACTGATGAGATTTTTGAATATTGGCGTCAGAATCGCCAATTAAAAGTGCAGTTCGATCTATCTCAAGCTGATCCCCGTGATCCAGCGCCCATGAATGAAGGAAAGATTCTTCATGTTCGTATCGAAAACGCTCGACATAGAGTCACTGTCTCGTTTGATGATAGATCAAAGGGATTTGTTTGGTTCTTTTCTTTCTTGTCCTATTTTTCACACTTGGAGGAAACGGAAGCGGGCGATTTAGTAATTTTGTTAGACGAGCCTGGAACAGCCCTCCACGCAATGGCGCAAAAAGATTTCTTGCGATTTATGGACGAGAGACTTGCTCCTCAGTGCCAGGTGATATACACGACCCATTCACCATTCATGGTAGATCTGGAGAAATTGAATAGGGTCAGAACTGTACAAGACATGGACGGAATAGGAACCGTGGTGAGTGACGATGCAGTAGGAAACGATCATGAGACTGTTTTCCCTCTCCAGATGGCTCTTGGTTGGCAGATGGCTCAGACATTGTTTTTAGCCCCGCATTGCCTAATGGTGAATTCGGCATCTGATTTGATTTATCTGCAAACCTTGGGGGATCTCTCTGCTTCTAGTGGTGCCGATCGTATAGATCCCAGATGGGTTGTTGTTCCAGTAGGAAGTGCTGAAAACTTACCCACATTTGTTTCTTTGCTTGGGGAAAACTATGTGAGTGTTGCGGTCATGATGGACATTACGCCAACAAACAAGGAAAGAGTAGAGCGTATCAATAGATCTAATGAAACCTCTGAAGAAAATGCGGTTAAATGGGTCGAGGTTACGAGAGTGCGTGACGCAGATATTGAAGATCTCTTTGAACCGAACTTTTATTTAAAGTTGGTTAATCTTGCTTACCATGACGAACTTGAAGATCCTCTCACTATGAAGGCAATATCCGAAAGCAATCCACGAATAGTCGAGAGAATCAAATCGCATTTTAATTCGGCTCAAATCGCAGGAGGAAATTTTGATAGATACCGCCCTGCATCATATCTTCTCGAAAATTTCGACAAATTAAAATACGATATAAGTGAAGATACTATTGGCAAAATCGCCTCTCTGATAGCTAGGATAAATGGTCTGTTACCGGGAGCTAGTCAGAATGGGCATGTCAATGGGAACGGTGATGGCGTAATTAATATCGCTGAGTCACAACGGATTATGGCTAAGTAAGTTTTATAATCTGGCCCGGTTTGGGTGCTAAGAATTTCCATAGATGCAGGTGAATCCAAATAAACTTCGACGACTCAAATGTCTCAAAATTTTTCAACATTTAATTCTCTTTCATATACTGAGGCCGTCGATATTTGTCTGAGCCTCGCAGATTTTGAGAGGGCCACTCATAGTCCCAATCATTCTGATTTTCACCTAGACCGCATGATTTTCCTAGCTGGTTTACTAGGTGATCCACAAAATTCGGTTCCTTCGGTGCACATAGCAGGCACTAAAGGTAAAGGCAGCACATCTGCGATGGTAGCGTCAATCATTGATGCATCTGGTAAAAATGTTGGACTTGCTACATCTCCCCATCTTCATTCTCTCAGAGAGCGAATAAAGTTTTGTATGAGGTCTATATCCAAAGGTGCCTTCGCAAAATTGGTATCTGACCTATGGCCCTTTGTAAAACAGACTTCAGTTGAGGGTAAGCACGGTAGTGTGACATGGTTTGAGTTTATGGTTATGGCCGCTTTTTACTACTACGCCACCAAACAAGCCAATATCCAAGTGATAGAAACTGGACTTGGAGGGAGGCTGGATGCCACAAACATATTGTCTCCGGAGGTTTCCGTTATCACCTCTATTAGTTTGGATCACACTAAGATACTTGGTGACACCATTGAACTCATAGCAAAAGAGAAATCGGGGATAATAAAACGAGATACACCCGTGGTTGTTGCGCCTCAGCCTTACGGAGACCAAGCCTATTCTGTGATAGCTGAGGTGGCTA
>CAJWWP010000028.1:0-21282 GCA_913048525.1 uncultured Chloroflexota bacterium | reverse complement strand
ATTTGCCTAAAAGTAATAACTAAGAAGCTTCCATATACTGCTCCGTATGCTCTTGGCGTAATGTCGATGGTACTTCTCTTTTTTCTCGCAGTTATATTATTTCTGGCAAATCCCCTTGAGAAATTACCCGTAACACCGGCCGACGGTCAGGGTATAAATCCGCTGCTCATACATTTTGGGATGTTCATCCATCCACCGTTTCAGATGTTGGGCTTGATATCAGTAGCATTACCCTATTCTGTCGCAGTTGGGGCCTTACTGGCCGGGAGAGGTGGAAGGGATGAATGGGTTGATCAGGGCCGTCTGTGGGGAATGGTTTCCTGGTTGATTCTTACGGTTGGGTTACTTCTGGGATCATGGTGGGCTTATACCATCTTGGGATGGGGTGGATACTGGGCATGGGATCCAGTAGAGAACTCCGCTCTTATGCCTTGGTTGGCTATGACCGCCTTTGTACACTCCATCATGGTGCAAAAAAGGCGAGGGATGTTTCGAATGTGGAACATGGTTCTTGTGATCACCAGTTTTACAATGGCTCAATTAGGTATGTTTATCAACAGAGGAGGACCGGTTCCTTCAGTGCATTCGTTTGCCGAATCAACAATGGGTTGGATATTCTTGGCTGTGATGGGGTTGACTCTATTTGTCTCTCTGGTCATTTTTGTCGTCAGGTACGATACCCTTAAAAGTAGGGGGCGCCTAGAATCTTTGATTTCTCGAGAGGCCGCTTTTTTAGCCCAAAACGCATTATTTCTACTGATTGCCTTTGTAACCTTATGGGGAACGGTTTTCCCTATATTCTCAGAGGCCGTGGATGAGACGACCATGACCGTAGGTCAGCCTTTTTTTAACAAGGTAAATGGGCCTCTTATGCTTTTATTGATTTTTCTGATGGGTGTGGCGCCATTGTTGCCTTGGCGTAGAGCTACTGTGAGATCGCTCGCCCGAATGTTAATGATTCCTGCAGCACTGGCACTGGGGATAGCCGGAGTTGCTCTATTGTTGGGGATAACTCGGCCATGGGCAGTGGCTTCTTTTGCTATTTGCGGTGTAGCGGTGTCAGGAGTCATGCAAGAGTGGGTAAGAGGGACACTGTCACGCCACAAGCGGGGGGAATGGTGGCCCAAGGCTTTTCTGAATTTGCTTAATGCGAATCGCCCTCGTTATGGCGGATACATAGTACATCTTGCCATCATAATGCTAGGTGTGGGAATAACGGCTTCTTCATTCTACTCAGTTCAACGAGACGTGGTAATGAAGCCAGGAGATACCGAAACTTTAGGGAAATACACCTTTACATATATTGGTGTAAATGAGGAATCTTTTACCGACAGGCTTGAAGAGACTGCTGAGTTTGAGGTTTGGGCAGGTAATAAGTATTTGGGATATATGTATCCATACAGGGCTTTTTATCCCGAATTTCGCATTGCTGCTACTAGAGGAGCAATAAATAGTTCTCCAATGGAAGATTTCTATCTTGTGCCGTCTGAATTTAACGAAAATGGTCAGGCGGTTTTTCGAGCTCTCATAAACCCCATGGTTTGGTGGATGTGGGCTTCATGCCCAATCTTAGTGTTTGGGACCCTTGTTGCTTTGATACCCCGAAGAAGGGCAAAAAATATTCAATTGGGATTGACTCGATTCACCGTTTCTAATGCGGATCAGAATCGGTCTGCTATGTTAAGGACAAAGGATTAATTACTCGTTGTGCTAGTTTTTGTTTCAATAATAATTTGTATTATTCCTGCTGTGGTGGTTTTATATCCATTGTTAAGCAAAATAGCGTCTCAATCTCCATTTCCTGAGGATGAATCTTCTCTCAATGCGGATTTGGAGCGACGCTGGGAATCTGCTCTAGATGGTTTGCAAAGCGCGGAGCTTGAAAGGTCTCTGGGCAATTTAGATGAAGAGGGTTACGGGTGGTTGCGCGAGGTTCATATGTATGAGGCGGCTTTGGTACTTAAAGCAATGGACCTGTCCAAAGCAGAAGAAATATCTCTGATGGAAAGAGTTAATGATGAGATTGCCAGGACGAGGATTCAATCTGGTGGTGCCGAGTGAGGAATTTAATTATTCTGGGAGTGGTTATATTTGCGTGTCTTACAGGCTCAGAATCTTCTTTGCTCGCTTTTGAACCAGACACTTATCAACTCAGTGGAATAGTCAAAAATAGTACACCTGATGGAGTGAGTCCGGCTGGATTGTCGGTTGCATTGCATACAGAGCACTTGGAAAGAGGTGCCGGGATGCTTCACACATTTACTGAGGCAGATGGTTCTTTTGAATTTCCCTCCATTGAAGTTGGAGAGGATACGTTATATGGAGTGTCAGTGATGCATCAGGGAGCTACCTACACCCTGAACGTAAATCCTTCAAATGAATCTCTTGTTGAGATTGAGGTTTTTGATGCAGTAGATTCTGATGATGTAGTTGGCGGTTTCAATGCCTCAGTCCTGTTTACAAGTATTGATCCTTCAACTCGAAGGCTGTCTATTATGGAAATGATTACGTTGAACAACGAGTCTGAAACGACCTATGTTCCAGGGGAAGGACCAATGGATCTGCTCAGATTCGGCCTTCCTGAAGGTTCGGATCAATTAATAGTAGATACAAATCTCCCGGGAGCTGACTGGATTCAGGTTGATAGAGGATTTGCCCTAATAGCATCGGTTCCTCCAGGAAAACATGAAGTGATGTATGTCTATAGTGTTCCCTATGAAAACTCCTCTTTTGAATATGAAAAAACATGGAGGTATGGGACTGAATCTTTGAGAGTTGTCGTACAAGAAGGCCTGGTAGATTTTCAGACCAATCTTGGCGTGGATTATCAATCTGTTGAAATAGGAGGCATTGATTACAGGATTCAGGAAGCCCAGGGCATACAGCGCGAATTGAAAACGATTTTCAAGCTTATTGATCTTCCTGCACCTAGCTTTAGGCAGTCATTGTCCCAAGGGTACAACTCTATGAGATACGAGTTCGTGGGTCCCGTTTCCCTCGCCATACTTTTGCTCCTTGGTGGATTGTATGGCAGCTGGAAAATGATTCAGATAAGACGGCGGCCACTCGCTGATAGTAGGGGTTGGTTTCCAGGTTCAGATGAAAGGCAAGTTCTAGAAGATATGCTTTCGGAATTAGATTATTTGCTTGAAGAGGGGAGTCTAAGTGAAGAGGAGCATCGAAGAAGGTCCGATATTCTTAGCCGAAGATTATTAGCAACCCCGGGAGAGTAGAAATCCTCGGGTTGGACAAATTCACCTTGCAATAAGATTTGTCCCTAGGGTCCCGTCACTGTGGATGAAATATTTTGTGATTATTCTTGAGTTATCACAAGATAGAAATCATGCGGATTTATAGGTGCTTCTTTGCTGACCCGTTTCCAGAATAGACCAGATTATATGGAAAAATGGTCTGAGACTGTTTCCCCCTTTCCTTTTCAAATTTGCCGATTATCCTAATGCGTTTCTTCTTCTGGGATTTTTTATTTTCGTTTGTCGAGATTTCGTTCAAGGAACTCGCTCACGATCGGAAAAACTAGGTCGGTTCTACCAAAAGTGTACATATGCTTGAGACCAGCAATAGTGTGAAATTCTGCAGTGGGGATAGTCTCTGAGGCAGCTTTAGCAGAGTCATGGGAAAGTGGGTCAGATCCTCCAGCATACATCAAGCATGGGACATTTAAATCTTTAAGTAGAGGAGTGATGTCTAGTCTTTCCATGTTTGCCCTCGTTTTAGCGAGATAAGCGTTTAAATCCCCCTCAATAGCCTCTTTTCGGTAAGGGTCCATTTCCGGACCTATTCGATCCATGAAGGAAGCGACGGCCTCTCTTCCTTTGGAAAATGACGTTATTCGGCGAACGTCCGATTTTTTGCCTACCTCTGTTCTTGACCCTGGCGTTGCGGACGCGATCACAAAAAAATTAAATCGGGCTGGCGCTATATATGCGAGTTCAAGACCTGTTCTTCCACCCATCGAAAATCCGAAAAAAGAAGCAGTGTCCACACCTGCATCATCCATTACAACTAACACATCCCTGGCCATTGTTTTATCCTCATAGTCAGTTGGGTTATGCGGTTTGCCGCTTAGACCGTGGCCTCGGGCATCAATAATCAGCAGGTCAAAGATTCTCTTGAGCTTTTGCACATAACCGTGCTTGTACCAGCATGTGGTATCCATCATAAAACCGTGTGAAAGGATCATGACGGGACGATGGGTTTCAAGTGAGGAGCCAGATATCTCTTGCTCGAAATGGTAGTGGATTTCGGCTCCCTCGTTTCTGACGTAGGGCATATAAGACTTTAAACAAGCCCCTCTTCAGGAGCTACTTTAACTTCATATAGTCTGTAAATAAGTTGTTTCGTATCGAAGTTTACTTGCCCGGCTGCCACGGCTTGCACTGTGTTAAGCCACTTGTATTTTTCGCTACCTGTCTGGAAGGTAGGAGCTGTTGCTGCGAGACCTTTATTCAAGTTTGCTCTTCCGCCGTATTCCACGTATATAAATGCTCCGTCGTCCGTTTTCAGTGTGAATCTGACATCTAGAGACATGATGGTTCCATCTTCACTTACAGTCCCCCAGTCGGCTCCGTCATTTGTTGCCAAAGAAGCATTTACCTTGTCACTTGTAAGGGTGACTTCTAGGACGTCGACAACCAGTCTTGTGCCCTTGGGGCCCTCTCCTATCTCGATAAAATCTCCGAGTTTAACGTCAATCAATCCCATTTCTACAAGATCAGCGGTGGCCATTTTTCTCTCCTTTTATAGCTTGAAAGTTAGCGGCTAACTATGCCTGTCAGGGTTGTCTGTTCAAGTGCGTTCATATTAGTCATAAATCCAACTACAGCTCCTGAAGTATCTGAGTCGACAGGTATAGAGTCCACACCCAGGCAGGAGATCGTAAAGACGTACCTGTGTGGTCCGTGACCTTCAGGAGGACATGGTCCTACCCAACCAGGGGCACCGATATCGGTTCGAGTCTCTAGCGAGCCCTGAATTTTGCCCCCTTCTGGTATAGAAGAGGTATCGGATGCAATGTTGGTGACGATCCAGTGCCAGAAACCACTACCAGTGGGAGCATCCGGGTCAAAACATTGAATAACTATCGATTTCGTTCCTTCTGGGACACCTTCCCAATGAAGTTCGGGAGATGTATTACCTCCTGAACACCCAAAGCCATAGGCTTCACTCATATGATGTTTATCCGGAATTGTTTCCCCTTCGTTAAAGCTTGTACTGGATAATGTTAGGGTCATATAACAAATTCTCCTGTAAGGTTTGGAAAGACTTTAATTTGTTGATTAGCTTCCAGGTGGGGAGTAAAGGATTGAGGCTGCTTTTTCAGCAGCTAATTTCCCATCAGCAGCGTCGATAATGCGTACGGCTTTCATCGTATTGACTATTCCAGAGGCACATACAGCCATAACGAGAGCTTGTACGTCCACGTCATTATCTGAAGTGCTAAATACGATGTAGATTGTGCTCTCCCCCACACCGAACCAGTATTGTTCAATGTCAAAACCAAGTGAGTTGAAAAGAGGCGCATTCACTTCGTGTCTATTCTGGGGATTACTTACAAACCCTTTGAATCCTTCAGTTGTAACGTCGATTGTGCCTAGATACTTTGCCATTAGATTATCTCCTGGGGTGTGTTGTTATAGCTAGATAAATAAAAAGGCCCCCCAAATCACAAATCCAATGCCGGCGATCCGGGAGATCCAATCTCCTTTTGGCGCTATTTTCTCAATGAGTACAAATACGGTAAGTGCGGCTATCCAAATGAGATTCATAACACCAAGTACGAATAAAAGAGCCATGATTAACCAGCAGCAACCGAGGCAGAACATACCATGTTCTAGGCCCATTCGTAAGGCACCTGCCCTTCCGTCTTTCCAGTTGGTCATCAGGAAACCCATAGGCGTTCTACAGTTATTTAAACAAGCCTTCTTGATCGGCGTCCATTGGAAAATTCCTGCTGATATTAACAAGGCTCCCCCGAGAATATTACTCGTTGATTCTCCCATCATTCCCGATAGCAAGGAATTCGTATGAAGTAACCAGTTTAAAACTGTTGCTCCTACAGAAAATAGAATCCAGATTAGGCCATAACCCGACACAAAAATTCCTGTTTCTGCGTATGACTGGGCACGCTCTTTTTTTTGGCGGTTAACTGTTGAAAACATCAAGATCATGGGTGAGGCTGTTGGAAGCATCATCCCTATCATCATGATTCCCCACATAATGAACATCGATATCCAGTCCGCCCGATTCCATGGTATGACACCTGGCATCGCGGCTGACATTCCCATCGTGTTTTCCATGTCATCCGGCAGGTTGATCAAATACAACCATGCCACGACGGTTATAATTCCTAGGCCAATAACTACAATGATCCTGTCTCTGTTGTAGCGAACCTGGGAACCATCATTTGGATTTTGGCTTAGCATACAAGGGTTCGCCTGTTTCTAAACCTCATAGTTGAAGTCAGAGTAGTATCCATTTTTACCTGAAAAATCCCAGGTCATGCCGTGGTCGTTAAATTTGTTTACAGTGGAAGTGGCTACTACGGCAGGGACACCGAGCGATACTCCTAATGGGTTTCCTGATATTGTCACATCAGCACCATCAAGACCTTCGATTCCTTCAATCGCAGCCTCCGCGATATTGCCAACTTTCACACTTCGATTTTTCCCATCAGCACTGTATTCGATTGAGGCAGTGCCTACTCCTAGGATTTCACTAATAAAACCAGCAAAAATCTCGAACACCCCACCTGCTTGACCTCCGAATATTTGTCCCAAAGCAGCCTGCTGTGATTCACTGGCATTTTCATCTAGGTATAATGCCACTTTCCAATTCCCGTCGATCATTAACCCAGGGGCATGGGCAGCCATGGCCACTTTCAAACCAGAGACGTCGGTATCTCCGAAAGAGCCATTTTCTATATTCCAGGTGATCAAAACGTTACAGTCTCCGTTTTCGGTGTTCGGGGGCCTTAAAAAAATACAGGGACAGGCAATTTCACAATCACACGACTCAAAATATGTTCCAGTGAGATTCCATTTAGTTGCTGTTGTCATTGTTTCCACTCCTTTTATTTTGTTTTGGAGGTTGGGGTGACCGATTGTAGCCTAAACTGTCAGGGTTATCACCACATCCGTAATCCCAGGCAGGTATCCTGTTTATGGCAGAAACACAAATTAAGGGATATATCTATATGGCTCTGATGGTGTTTCTTCTACAAAGTTCCTCTGGTTATCCTTTGTTTAATACTGATAGTTCTCTTATTTTGAAAAATAGGTCACGGGATTAACCTATGGCATATTGCTATGAACTACCCGTCCAACAGATCTTATGGGGCTCTGTGAAATTAGATCAGGAACATTGGCTTGAACCGCTACCTTACGATTTGTTTGGGTGAGTTCTTCAAGTTCTTGCAAGCTAGTAGCTATTTGAGAAACCCTTACCATTCCGAGGGGTCCTGTTATAGGACGGCTTATTATAGGTTTGATATCGGCTTCCGTATTTTCACGGGCTTCTAGCAATAGGCTAATGAGATCCTGTGTCAGACCTGGTTTGGCCGTTAGAAATATTCGGCTAACTACTTTTGGCTTATAGTTTGCCGGTATTACGGGGGCACCACTTAGGAGTTCTGAGACAACCCAGTTTGCATGATGGCACATGGATGCAATTCGATTGATTCGGCTCCAGGCTTCAGGGTTGGAGATAACAGACTCTTGAAGTTGGTCAATCTCGTCCAGATTTTCGAATCCACCTAGTAGCGTCACAATCGGTGGACCCTGCTGAGTCACATTAACTCCGGAGACTGGGATTGTTATATTTCCGGGTTTACCAGTTGCATCAAATGATTCTTTGGCGCCGCTCAGAACGTCGTCAAAATGTTCGGCTTTTGGGTATCTTTGAAAATTCATGTTATACGGCATAGGTTCCTCACTTTGTTAGGTTTATCATCGGTCTTAAAACTTAGCTTTTATAATCCCATTATGTCTTAAAGGTCTAAGTATCTCTATTAAATAGTAAGAGCGCTATGGAACATATTTCATATGCAAGGTAATTGCAAATGTGGTCTACAGTTCTTATTTCTGATTATTTTATTTGCTTTGATTAATGGGTTGTATCAATTGATTAATATCGTGTGCCGGAGAATTGGAATGTTCTTAACATACGCATTTTTCTTAACTAATTGATCCCTATACGGCTAGCGGAAATATCAAAGGCGGTTATTATTGATGGAGCTATTCATCAACATATATAGTAGGACTTGATTTAGAATTCCACGTGAATGGAGATATTGAGGAAGAACATAGATTCACATGATTGACACGATGATAATGACCGGTTCCTGCCCTAGATGTGGCACCGGTACCCTTACAAACGATGAAGACATGTTTGGGGTTCGTATTGTGTGCGTAATGTGTGGGCACAACAGAGATCTCGGCAAACTTCCCCTTAAAGTTAGAAATATTAGAGAACTGGTTATTGCGGTTCTCGAGCACGACCGAAAGCAATTACAAAAACAGAGATCTGCTACTTACCCCTCGTCTGTTTACGGGTAACCTTATATAGCCCCATTATCTCAAATTTTGAACCTGCGAAATCAGGATATTGGTATAAATTTTCGGCGGGAGTCTACCCGAATTATGTTACCGAAACCAGGTGATGGAAAGTGACCTGATGCTATCAGAGCATGTTCTTTCTCGATCAAATCCATCATCATTTTCCTTGATGCTGCAGATCTGTCCTTGTCTCTGTCAGGTGCAGGGCTCCACTGTGTTTCCTCTATTTGAGGAGGCACGTGGGCTGCGTCCCCTACTATGACAGCTTTTTCGCCTTCCGAAGAAATGAGAAGGCTTGTGTGGCCTGGGGTGTGGCCTGGAGTGGGAAGAGTTGTGATTTCTTCCGTAATATTAATCTCCCCTTCTATCAGATCAAGAACATCGGCATCAATAAGGGGTTGTATCTGCTCCTTTAGGTAAGCAAACGGTCGGGTGTTTACCCTACTGCCGAATAATGCCCAGTCAGCCTTTGAGACAACGTAGCGAGCGTTGGGGAATGTAGGAAACCATCCCTGATCTGTCTCAGTCATATTCGTTCCCACATGATCCATGTGCATGTGAGTTAGGAAAACAGTATCTATGTCCTGTGGCTGAAAGCCAGCCGCGGCTATTTCTCCAACAAGGGTCTCTCTAGTTGTTTGGTCCAGATGATGGTCCAGTTTTCCTAGCCCAGTATCGACTAGTACTGTTCTTTTTTCAGTATGAATTAAGAAAGATCCGACATTCATACCTATAGTTGGGGCATGATAGTCAGGATAAGGTTTCCAGTCAGCATCTGATTGAGTATTAAAAAACACGTTTTTTTCAAAAATTAGATCACCGTCTGAAACTGAATAAATTACAGTGTCACCGACTTTGATGTCTCTAATATTTCTCACACTAAGGACCCTTTCTGATTTAATTATGGTATCTAGGAATTACGTCAGTCCCGAGAATCTCCATCTGCTGATGAGTCATTTCAGGAGGACATGCGGGGCGAAGAGCAAATTTAGTAATTCCTGAAGATATGTAGCTATCAAGCATGGATATTAACTCTTCTGGTGTCCCGAAAGCGTTCATTTCATTTGGGTTAACATCATCTCTGCGGCGTAGGAGATATGGACTTGCAAGTTCTTGTGCCTCCTTAGGGCTATCCGCGAAGCAGTAGCTGAATATAGCACCGTAATGATCGTCTTCTATGTCGTTTCCGAATTCGGAAGCCATAGATTTTATTTTCTGAACTCCCACACCCGCTTCTTCGGGTGTGGCTTGAGATACTAACCAGCCATCACCAATTTTTGCGGTCCGTCTGAGAGCAGGCTCGCTTCTTCCACCAAACCAAATAGGGGGGAGATTTTTCTGAACCGGCTTGGGCTGGACAGTCACATTTGTCAGAGTAAAGTGCTTGCCTTTGTGGGTTACATTGTCCTCAGACCAAAGTCGGCGTAATAAATGTACTGCCTCTTCCGTTCTGCTGACTCGAATTCTTTTCTCAGTTCCGCAAGCCTCGTATTCTATTTCATCTTCTGTTCCCAGGCCCACAGCTGGCAGGCATCGACCACCCGACAAAAAATCTATGGTGGCTAACTCCTTTGCAAGAATCGTTGGGTTGCGGAGTGGCAATGCTATTACGCTTGTACCAAATTTCAGTTCGGTGGTTCTCGAAGCGATAAATGACATTGCAACGACTGTTTCTAAAGTGAAAGTAGGTGACACAATCCGATCAGTGAACCAAATAGAATCTACGTCCAAGGACTCCATGCGTTCGGTGTAGTTCCACAATAGCTGTGGTTCAGGTTCAGGGAAGGGCCATCCTCCTAATGCAATTCCTATCCTTACCTTCTCATAGCTTATCTCTGCCATTGAACAATTCCTCCCACTCTTATTCAGAGCAATCTAGACCTCTAGGACATCGCAGAGTTCCCGGAAATTTTTGGTTATGAAATCTGGCCTATATTCTGAGTCATCATAAGGTAAGTCATATCTGTTCACATAGGCACCACGATAGCCACTGTGTCTTGCTCCAAGTATGTCGAAAGAGTGGGCTGCAACCATCATTATTTCCTGTGGTTCCAGCCCTAACTCTCTGGCTGCAAATCGGTATACGATTGGATGAGGCTTGAAGTTTCCTGCGCTTTCCGCAGACAGAATTCTTTTAAAATTTACTTTGATGCGATTTCTTGCCAGGTGCTCCAGATATGATTGCTCACCATTAGATAACATTACAAGGTTGTACTTGGTTTCCAGGCGTCTCAGTCCGTCAAGTGCGTCCTGAAATGGTTTTAAATCTTGATAAGCTTTCATAAAGTTATCAATCTGTTCCTGCTGGAAGTCAACTTTTAGTGTTCGCAGCGTGTAAAGTAGAGCCCTTCGTTTTACCGCCAGGTATCCACTGTGGCCGAGCATGAGGAGGTTGTCCTGATACTGTTCGATGCGTTGACGGTGACGCCATTGTGCCCAGACATCAGTGGCCTGTACGGTTTCACTGGCGCCACATTCGTCTAGAAGTTCTTCTAATGGTGGGGTTAAACTACCGGCCAGGTCGAGAACAGTGCCGAATATGTCGAACGTAAGAGTAGTGACACCCTTCATGATATCTATATCCGATAAATTGTTAGGCATTTAGTTTGCCCTGGGACCAATTAGTCCCCACCCAAAGGAACAGCGACAGGATTTATCCCAAGGGCGGCAACTTTCTTAAGGACTTCTTCTCTTCTAGCGCCTTCCAATGGAGGGTTTGGAAGCCTTCCGCTTCCACAGTCAATTCCCAGTCTTTCAGTAAGAACAGCTTTCGTCCCACTGTGGACTCCAACTTCTCTCATGATATCGGTAAATTTTGAAGCATGTGCCTGGGCTTTTATAGCGCCCTGAATATCACCGGACTGCCACTTATTCCAGATATCAACCCAAAGCTCAGGAGCAGCACATGGTGGACCGTCTATGCATCCAATGGCACCAATCGTTAGGGCCGGAAGCATAAGCATACTGCTTCCTATGAAGCATTTCAGTCCCATCCTGTCCCATTCCCTAACATTAGCGAAGTTGACTGACGAATGTTTTAATCCGGCGAGCTGGGGAACGTTATCTTGAATTTTTTTCATTAAATCCGGTGTTACTTCCACACCTGTGGACTGCGGCAGGTTATATACATAAAAAGGCAGGTCAGCGGCGGCGGCAACTGCCTTGTAATGTTCAACTATTGCTTCGTCAGTCTGGCTGTAGAAAAAAGGTGGAACACAGCAAATTGCTTCAGCACCTACAGAAGCGGCGTGTTCCGCCATCTTAATAGATCGCTCGGTGGTAGGAGCACCCACATGCATGATGTTATTAATTCTTCCGGCGTTCACTTCAGCAGCTGCAGTAACAACGCGCATATTTTCTTCATCGTCGAGTAATACGCTTTCGCCATTGCCTCCCGCAACCCAAAATCCTCCTACTCCGGACTGAATATTAAATTCCATCACCTCCCGAAACGCTTGTTCGTTAAATGACCCATCACCGTTAAGTGGGGTGGCGATTGCTGGAAAAATCCCTTCGTATGCTGCCATTATTATCTCCTGAGTATCCAGATTTAAAATCGACTTTTCAGTCCATATCATTAAAAAGTAGGTCTACTTGCTGCGACAGAATTCTAGCACGTAAATTTTTTGGGTTTCCTGACTTGGCTTCCATATACTCTATTCGGGCCTCTTGGAAGTGGATTCGTGAAATTTATTGTTGGAGTTTATGTTTAGGTGCAGGTATTTTATAGCTCTAAAATTGATGTTTATCTGTAATAAGACTATAGGGGTAGTCGTTTATGAAGATCGCCTGGGCTAATGCAAAAATTGCTATTGCAGTGACAGTATATTTTCTTGTCTTTTCTGGGATTGCATGCGATTTGATCACCAGCAGACCAGCTGGCGAAAACTTATTAACGAATAAAGGGAGTTTTTCAACCGCAGTTCCAGTTAATCCCAATGATGCCCCCCATTCAGAATTTTCTGGTCATGGGGATTTATCTGGGACGCTAACAGTCGCTGTAAATTCAGTTAATTCACCTAATGGGTTACCTAGATTTTGTACGTCTGGATGTGCTGAGACGATCTACGCTTCGGGTATTACGGATGTTTTATTTAATTCAGTGGTGAAAAATGATGTGTTGACTACGGAGCCGATGTTAGCTCTCTCCTATGAAATGGAGCCCAGTCTAGATTCCGCTGTTTTCAAACTCAGAGAGGGAGTGCAATTTCATCGTGGGTACGGCGAAATGACAGCAGATGATGTCAAGTTCTCCTACGATGATGCTAATTCCACGACTAGTCCCAAGTCTATCCATGGACAAGCTGACGATTTTGCAGCTCTTATTCAGGAGATCGAAGTGGTGGATGACTATACTTTGAAGGTAAACCATAGAAATTATGACTCGCGTGGTCCATTACATCGGTTTAGTCTTTTTTGGAAAACCGCCGGAATAGTAAGCTCTGCGGTTTTTCGTGAACATGGCTTGTCTGGGATGCAAAACGTATTTGTTGGAGTAGGAGCATTCACAAACGAAGAGTGGAGTCAGGGTGGGAAGATAGTAGGCCACGCTTTTGTAGACTACTGGGGTGGATCTCTAGGGCAAGGTCCGTTTGTAGAGAAAGTGATTTTTTTGGAGGTTCCAGAACCTTCTTCAAGAGCAGGATTGCTCGAAACAGGTGAAGTACAGATAGCCCAGGTTCAATCAAAAGATTACTCTTCACTAATGGAGAAAGGATTTTTACCGAACAAAGACGCTCAACATAACCTCATTCATAACGTGTCGATGGTCGGAAACTATTGGGAAAAATATAGCTCTCTGGATGAATCTATCTTAAACCGCCGCCAAGATACATCTTTACCATGGATTGGTAATCCTTTCGAAAATGGTAGCTATGACGAAAATTCCAGCTCCATGGTCAACTCTAGGAAAGTTCGCAATGCCCTTGCATGGAGTGTAGACAGGCAAGAACTTCTTGATACTGTTCTTAATGGTTTTGGATACGTTAACCACCAACCTTATTTGTCCGTAAACAATACTAACTACATTGATGGATGGAGTTGGGGGCTAGATTATGAGAAAGCTAGGAATTTGCTTAAGGAAGCAGGGTATAGAGGCGGATTTTCTCTTGATATATGGACCGGGCCGTCCGGGATAGGTTCTGAGGTTGGTGAGTCGTTAAGCAGAGTTTGGCAAGAAAATTTGGGCATCAGTGTCAACCTTGTAGATACCAACTATGAAGTATATCGTCCAGGACTGATTGCTCGTACTAGCAAATTGCCCGGGATAAATACATGTCGTGAAGAAAACCATTCTAATTTTCCTTACGACTGGGCCCATGGGTTTGATATGAGCTCTTTTTCTACCAGGAGATATGGTGCTGGACAGGAGATTCCCTACGCCACCAAGACGTTTAAGCGTATGTCAGGTGAGTTAGATATTGACGTTCGGAAACGACTAGCTGCGGAGTTTTTTACAAACAACAGGGTGTGGGCGAACTGCTTTGGAATTTTCGAAGAACAGTTATGGCCCTTTTATGATCCAGAAAATGTAGTGGACTGGGATCAGAGACCGACTGCTATTCAGAATTTAGCAGGTATAAATAACATTCGAACAGTTGAATTGAAGTAGTTATTGAGTTGCCTCTCGCTGAGGTTAGATATTGTTTGAACTCCACTTTGGGAAATCTCCTACTAGTGAAACGATGGATATAAATGTAAAAGCAGTTATATCCATGTAGAGTAGATGTGCAAAACGTTTGAAGGAGTGGATTTGAAGACTATAAGAAATCGTCTTTACCTACTGATAGTCATTACGGCAATAGTCAATGTTGCAGGGATAATGGGACAAGGTAATTCCAACCTCTCTGATGGGGTAGTGATGGCTGTAGTAGTGCCTGCCTGGATACTATATACCGTAGTTCCCCTACTTATGTTGGTTTCCTCACTGGTTACGGTCGCGTTTGTTCGCCGTGGAGATATTCCGGCTCTTTTAAACGATGGTGAGGCCTCATCGGAACCTGAAACTTTCACAGCAACAAGTGGTTTCTATATAGTTCCTGAACCAACAAATACCTCCAATGTTGAAATCGAAGAACCAGGAAGAGCTCCTATTCCGATCAATGTGTATGAGGCTCCCTCAACGACTCCGCCCAACCCAGCAATGGATATACCTATCCCAACAATTTCAACTTTTAAAGTTCCTGGTAAACCAACAGATATTTTCTTCCTGAAAGATTCTATATGGGTTTCCTCACAAGACGAAGATGGTATAGCGAATTACAGCACTGATGGACAACTTATCTCTTCCATGCCTTTACACCCATACCCAAAGAGTCTGGCCCATGACGGAGATGAGTTATGGGTAAGCACTTATTTTGCTGTTAGGACTTTTGATCTCAAGGGAGGGATGGGGAGTGCCCCAGTTGAGCTTCGTAGGCCAACAGACATGCTATATGCAGGGGAGGCAATGTGGATTGCTAATTCTGATAGAAATGTGGTTACACGTATTAGCAAGGATCGTCAGAGCGTGCAAAATATTCAGACTGGCTCAAATCCCCAGAAGTTGGCCTTTGATGGCGAACATGTTTGGGTGGTTGACAGTAAAGACGACACCCTAACCAAAATTTCTATAGATGGTGGAATTGTTGGTAGCTGGGATGTTGGCTCTGGTTCACGGGGTCTCGCCTATGGTAACGGACACCTATGGGTAGTGGATTCTCTTGAAGATACCCTCACAAGGTATAACCTAAACGGAGAGAAGTTAGGCGTCTTCCCTACCGGAGCCCTACCGGGAGACGTTATTCATGATGGAACTGGGATCTGGGTCGCAAATCGTGCTGATGAAACAATGACGAAATATTCAGACGACGGATCACATATGGGGACTTTTCATATAGGAAACGCGCCTGGTGCTATTGCAACCGATGGACAGGGCACTATTTGGGTTGCTAACCCTGCAGAAAGTATGGTTTCCAAGCTGACTATGGAAGGAACGGAAGCTTCAACCTTCCCGGTTGGTAACTCTCCTGAACCTGTTATTTGGGATGGGGATAATTTATGGGTTGGGAATTCTCTTTCACACACTATCAGCAAGATGAATCTTCAAGGTGAGGAACTTGAAGTTTATGAATCCTACGGGAGAGAACCTAATGCATTAGTGTTCGACGGTGAGAATATATGGTCTGCCAACCAGTTTGATCATAATGCCACGCGAATATCCCGTGAAGGCGAACTTTTAGGGACTTATGCTGTATCCACCCTTCCCCGGACACTCGTGTTTGATGGTGAGCATGTATGGTCTTCTGGGTGCTGGGAGACCCTCTTGTATCGGTTAGATAAGGAAGGCAATTCGGTGGAACCTGTAATGACAGAAGGAGCCGGGCCTATAGTCTTATTCTTTGACGGAGAGTACGTTTGGACTGGTAATGCTCATAGTGATAGCGTCTCTAAATTTTCACTTGATGGCGAGTTGATAACGCACACAAAGGTCGGAGATGTACCCATTGCTTTCGCTCAGGAAAATGAAAATATATGGGTAGCAAACTGGCGGGAGAACACGGTTTCAAAATTATCGAAGGATGGGGAGGAACTTGGCAGGTTCGACACAGGCAGGATGCCCTATGGCATTGCCTTCGATGGGGAGTATATTTGGACGGCTAATAGCATGGACGGCACAGTGACTAAACTTTCGGTGGATGGGCAAACTGTTGGCATCTATCCAGTAGGTGCCTCCCCAGCGAAAATACTTCCCCTTAATGGTGATATATGGATTACGGTGACAAGTGATGATGCGATTATCCGCCTTAGTCCATAGTAGAGCATAAGATGATTCATTTTATTGATGAAGCTGGAAGTGTTCCCTGGGCGGATTTGTGTGAGGCGTATTATTCGGGTGAGAGGTCGGATGTATCCTTTTATCTGGATCAATCTTCTCAGGTAGGAGGCACCCTCTTAGAGCTTGGCTGTTCGACAGGACGTATAACTGAGCTACTGGCTGAATTCGGCAAATCAATCTATGCGGTCGATCCCTCAACATCCCAGTTAAACTTTGCTAGAGCCAAAATGGCTCTTTTGACAAATTCTGAGCATGTGGCTCTAGTACAATCCTCCCTCGTGGATCTTGATATTGATAGTAGTCAGAAATATGGTCTTGCCGTGGTGCCATGCTTCGCGTTTATGTCTTTAATCGATGCGGAACAACAGCAGCACTTTATCAATACTGTTAGGAGACAACTTTCGCCTGGAGGCAGACTGATAGTAGATTTGGCTGTGCCAGATCTTGAGTTCATGTTGGGCGACCCTTCGACCATGTACCATCATAAGGACTTAGTCACAGAAGACGGGAATAAAATTGTCATATACACGCAGGGAGATTATGAGGAGTATTCTCAGGTTGGGTATGTAAAAGTTGCTGCAGATTTCTTGGATAATTCTGGCTTAGTAACCCGTCGTGTCGTTCATGACTTGGAGTTTCGCTACACGTTCAGATGGGAAATGTATCATCTGCTCCGTACATGTGGGTTTGAAATTTTGGGTCTTTATGGAAGTTTTGATGAGGGCCCGTACACTGAAGAAAGTGATCGAATGATATGGGTAGCAGGAGCTAGGTCCTAAGACCTATTCATTCGAATGCAAGGCTTCTCGGTCTGAGGCAGCTTTCTCTTCCAGTCCCAATTGTTCGTAGGCGTAGGCTCTATGTTCATAGGAGTCTTTAAAAGCGGGATCAATTTCTAACGCTTCGGAGAAATCTGAAATAGCCATATCGAAATTTCTGGTAGCAAGGTGAACAAGCCCCCGGTTGAACAGCAATTCTGCGTTGTCAGAGTCTATTGATATAGCCTTCTCGAAAGCGGATAGTGCTTCGGGGAATTTGCCTAGTTCATAAAGGCAAATTCCTTTATATGTGTGAGGAATCGGATCCCTGGGCCTTTCTTCGATTGCCGCTGTAGCCCTGTCCAACCCCACTAAGAAATTTCTGTTAATGATTGAGATGTACGATTGGTTTAGGTTGTCAAAATACCCACCGTCTCTAAGTTTGCGGGCCTTATCGAAATCCTCTATAGCTTCGGCAAACATGTCCATTTCGCCATAAGCATTTCCTCGGTATAGATAGGCATCAGGGGCGGTAGGATCTAAAGATATAGCTTTGTCTAGATCAGATACTGCCTGCTGGAATTCGTTAAGCCGGTAATATGAAGCACCCCTTAATTTCCAAGCTAAAGGGTCCTCAGGGGAGTCTGATATAGCCTCTGAAAAAGATGCGATTGCCAGTTTGAATTCAGAGTTGGATTCATGAGCGAGGCCTTTTTCTATCCAAGTGGTCTTATTTTTAACTTCCGATGTATTAGTTTCCAAGCAAGAAACAAACAATGCAAGAAGTGAAATAAAAATAATGGCCCAAGGACTAATTCCTTGGGCCATTATTTTTACGCCCCAGTATTTGGGGATAAAGAAGCTAATCTTTGTACAGGTGGCACACCGTGGCGTGATTGGCCACAGGAAAACTTCTTTCGGGTTCTACCGTGCTGCATTCGTCAATAACGGATGGACATCTCTCATGGAAATGGCAACCAGAAGGAGGGTTAATCGGTGAAGGTACTTCACCAGTTAGGACAATTTCCTCCCTGTCATCATCCGGATGAGAGGGTAGTGCTGCAGACATCAGAGCCCTGGTGTAGGGATGCAGGGGGTTCTCAAATAATTCGTCTGTTGGGGATTCTTCTACTAGACGCCCGAGATACATGACCCCGATTTTATCGCACATGTACCTAACCGTGGCTAGATGATGGGCTATCAGCAGATATGTGAGGCCATGCTCTTTTTGTAAATCCATTAATAGGTTCATGATCTGAGCCCTGATAGACACATCAAGAGCGGATACAGGCTCGTCAAGAACGATTAACTTGGGGTTCAAAGCTAGAGATCGTGCCACGCCGACTCTCTGTCTCTGCCCTCCTGAAAATTCGTGTGGATAAAGCCTTGATTGGTAAGGTTGAAGGCCCACTTCCTCAAGAAGGTCGCCAACTTTGGTTTTTATCTCCCCTCTCGTCATAGTAGTATTGATTTCTAAAGGCTCACCGATTATGCCCTCAACCCTCATTCTGGGGTTAAGTGAGGCCCAGGGATCTTGAAATACTGCTTGGACGCTGGATTTGTAATTCTTACGAGACTCTCTAGACATGTTTAGAGCGTCTTCCCCTTGAAAGCGTATTTCCCCATCTGTTGGCTCTTCAAGCATCAGAACCATTTTTGCCGTAGTTGATTTACCACATCCAGACTCTCCCACAAGCCCGTATGTCTTACCTTCTTCAATATTCAAGCTTATCCCATCTACAGCTTTCAACCATGTTTTATTGCCTGTGATGCCGCTGAATAGACCTCCACCCACTACGAAGTGTTTTTTTATGTTTTTAAGTTCTAGGAGACTACCATTTTCACTAGTCATTCTTTGAGCTCTCCCTAATTTACTGTGCTGACGGTTTTCGCGTCTGCATTTTCTTCAAGTTTCCAACAAGCAGCTACCTGACCCTCCGAATTTTCAAAACTCGGCGGATAACTCTCGCGGCACTTATCAAATACGTATGGGCATCTATCCGCGAAAGAGCATTCTTCCTTTAGGTCCCATAGCGCGGGAGGGTTCCCTGGTATTGAGTATAGGCGGTCAATGGTCTCCTCCATCTTAGGAACGGAGTTTATTAAAGCTTCTGTATATGGATGCTGTGGGTTGTTAAATATCTGCCTAACATCGCCTTGTTCGACAATCTTCCCGGCATACATCACTGCCACGCGGTCACACATTTTTGCAACTATTCCGAAGTCGTGGGTGATAAAGATGATCCCCACTCCTGTCGACTCCTGAAGTTCTCGGAGGAGCCTCAGATATTGTGCCTGAATCGTAGCGTCCAGCGATGTCGTAGGTTCATCAGCAATGAGCACGGAAGGGTTGCAGGAAATTCCGATGGCGCCCACAACACGCTGTCTCATTCCACCAGAGAGCTGGTGGGGGAAATCCTTCATCCGAAGGTCTGGGGCTGGGATACGCACTTTCCTGAGCATGTCAATTACAGTCTCTCTGAGTCCGTCACCCTTCAGGCCTTCGTGAATATGGAGAGCTTCTCCGACCTGATCTTGGATATCGAAGACTGGATTGAGTGCCGTCATTGGGTCCTGCAAAACCATGGCAATCTGGGATCCTCTAACGTTTTCCATCTGCTTTTCACTGAGTTCGAGAATGTTTTCCCCTTCGAGAATAACTTCTCCTCCCACTATGTGACCAGGAGGGGATGGGACCAACCTCATCATCGAGAGTACTGTGACCGATTTTCCTGAACCGGATTCTCCAACTATTCCAAGCGTTTCACCTCGGCGGAGGTTGAAGCTCACTCCGTCAACTGCTTTAACCACGCCCCAACGGGTAACGAAATAGGTCTGGAGGTCGTTAACCTCAAGGACTATATCTCCTATTCGATCATCTGAAGCCATAGTAGCTACTCCTCATCTTAATCTTTACGGGCCACGGCTGCTAAGTTTCTAGGAACAATGCAGGCACAAGCCTCTAACCCAGCACTAAAGTGTGTTGCACGGGTAAACGACACTATAATGAAGTGCCTAGTAAATAGCAAGGTTCAAGCTATGCGTTAATAGCTATCTCTAGCCCAGTTTTATCACCCTTAAATCAGTTAAGTTTCTAGGCAGGACCAGGAAAAAAATTAGCTCCCTGCATAATCATGTCCTGCTGTTTGATTGCCAAACCTTTGACCCGGGGCATGTATTCTCCTGTCCATCTAGGATCTGACCGAACCTGTTCTCTGGCCTCTGCGAAATGGTGGTAGTCACGGTAAGCCCATATGTGAACAATCCTGTTTAAAGGGCCTATGTCAGTGTGGTACCAGCCTGCTAGTTTTATTCCATAGTCCTCTCTGATTTTTAGAGCAACATCTTCGACGGCCGACATATATGCTGGCACGGAGCCAGGTTTTAAGTCATAAATTCTCATGTCGTATATCATCTAGAACTCCTATTTTTCGTAACATGGTTCCCAATATTACACAGAATTGGACACCTTACTACTTCTTGCGGCTGTACTAGTCATGGTTGTACTCAAACCTCAGGCAGGTCCACAGGTCATCTAGATGAACGTGTTCCGTAGTTTCCCAACCTGCTTGTAAGAGTGGTTCCCAGCCTTCTTTCTTGTTGATGTCAGTTTCACGTCCCGAACTTTCTCGAGGATAGCTAAACCACAGGAGACCATGTTTTTTAAGAACAGCGGGAGCTCCGGGCGAGAGCTCAAGTAAATCCATTTTGTTTCGAACGAATATTTGTACGGAATCGAACTTTAGGGAGCCCTCTAGTGGAACCGTAGTTGAAATCTGGAGCTCTGGATACGCAAACGACAGTAATTCTATATAAGAATTTGGTGCTGCAACTACTAGGATGTGACTATTCGGAGAAAACCGTAGCTTTTCTAGTACATCTCTGTTGTCTTGCATACTGATGGGGCTCGCCTCTTAGACGTCTGGATACCGAGATAAGTATAAATCAGATGAGATGAACTGGGCTAGATCAATAGTATTCAAAAAATAAATAAATAATATTTCAATATTTCCTATTGCAATATGGATGACAGGCCCTATACTAACGCCCGAGTTGAAAGAAAATAGCAAATGCTAATAGTAATTTACTAATAGTATTTGTTTTAGAGATAAAATGCTTTGTATTTAAAGTCTGG